>DASRRQ010000109.1:0-23339 GCA_035695505.1 Marmoricola sp.
TGAGATCTCGGAGCGGTTCCGCGAGCACGTCGAGGACAAGCTCGTCCGTCTCGAGAAGCACGACCACCGGATCATCCGCGTCGAGGTGCTCCTGGAGCGCGAGCGCAACCCCCGTCAGCCCGACCGCCAGGTGCGCGTCGAGCTGACCGCGAGGTCCAAGGGCCCGATCCTGCGGGCCGAGGCGGCCGCTGAGGACAAGATGGCCGCGCTCGACCTGGCACTCGACAAGATGTCCGCGCAGATGCGCCGCGCCGCCGACCGGCGCAAGGTGCACCACGGGCAGCACGCGCCCGAATCGGTACACGCCGCGATGGGCCGTTCCGGTCTCGCGCCGGAGACTGACGAGCCTGTCGAGGAGGTGTCGGTGCGGCAGGTCGGCCCGGTCGCCGTGACCGGCGACGGGCCGCTGGTCGTGCGCGAGAAGACGCACCCGGCCTCCGCGATCAACCTCGAGCAGGCGCTGTACGAGATGGAGCTGGTCGGGCACGACTTCTACCTGTTCGTCGACAAGGAGAGCGAACGGCCCTCGGTCGTCTACCGACGACGGGGCTACGACTACGGGGTCATCTCACTCGATCTCTCTTAGCGCGGGTCCGGGCGCTGTCTCCTCGGCAGAAGCCGGATCAGCAGAAGCCGGATCAGCAGAAGCCGGATCAGCAGGGCGTGGATCTGTCATGATTTGCGGGTGCCAGAGCTGACGGGGGAGAGGGAAGCGGTTCGGGTCGTGGTGGTCGACGACCAGGAGCTGTTCCGTCGTGGCCTGACAATGCTGCTCGGGGTCGAGTCGGACATCGACGTGGTCGGCGAGGCCGGTGACGGCGTCAGTGCCGTCGAGCTGGTCGTGGACACGATGCCTGACATCGTGCTGCTCGACGTACGGATGCCCAAGCGCAGCGGCCTCGAGGCCTGCATGCGGATCAAGGAGCAGGCGCCGTCGGCCCGGATCATCATGCTCACCGTCAGCGACGAGGAGGGGGACCTGTACGAGGCCGTCAAGAACGGGGCGTCGGGCTACCTGCTCAAGGACTCCTCAATCGACGAGGTCGCCCAGGCGATCCGGGTGGTGGCCGAGGGGCAGTCGCTGATCAGCCCGTCGATGGCCGCCAAGCTGATCGACGAGTTCAAGGAGATCTCGCGCAGCGAGCGCGAGAACGGCAGTGCCCCGCGCCTGACCGATCGCGAGCTCGAGGTGCTGCGCCTGGTGGCGAAGGGCCTGAACAACCGCGAGGTCGCTAAGCAGCTGTTCATCAGCGAGAACACCGTCAAGAACCACGTCCGCAACATCCTCGACAAGCTCCAGCTGCACTCGCGCATGGAAGCCGTCATGTACGCCGTGCGAGAAAAACTCCTAGAACTCCCGTAGGCGATCGCGGCACAGACCGCAGCAGTACGCACCTCCTCTCGACAAGCTCGACGAACGGCCGGACGGCACGAGCGAAGGCTTGTCCCCACCGCTCGATACCGTCACCGCATGCAGTCCCTGTCCCGAGCCCAAGCCCGCCGCGTCGCCCTGGCCGCGCAAGGCTTCCTCGACAAGCCGCACGCCGCTCCGACGATGGCGACGCTCAGTCGGACGCTGACCCGCACCGGGGTGCTGCAGGTCGACTCGGTCAGCGTGCTGCAGCGAGCGCACTACATGCCCCTGTTCAGCCGGATGGGGGCCTATGACACGGATCTGCTGCGTCGGGCCTCCAGCGGGCGCGAGCGTCGGCGGTTGGTGGAGTACTGGGCGCATGTGCAGGCGTTCATGCCGGTCGAGCTGTGGCCGCACATGCAGCACCGGATGGAGCAGTACCGCCCACAGCGCGGCAAGTGGTGGACCGACCAGGTCACCCCCGAGCTGGAGGCCTCGCTGCTGGCCGAGATCGCCGACCGGGGTGCGAGCACCGCCCGCGACCTCGACGACGGGCTCCCGCGTACCAAGGACGGCTGGGGCTGGAACTGGTCGGGCACCCGCAAGGCACTGGACTTCCTGTACGTCGTGGGCGACCTCGCGATCGCCGGGCGCAACACTCAGTTCGAGGTGCTCTACGACCTGCCCGAGCGGGTGCTGCCCGCGCGGGTGCTGGCCGAGCCGGTGCCCGAGCCGGCGCAGGCGCACCGTGAGCTGGTCCGGCGGGCGGCCGTGAGCCACGGCATCGCCACCGAGCCGGATCTGCGCGACTACTTCCGGATGAAGCCGGCCGAGTCCCAGGCGGCCGTCGTCTCTCTGGTCGAGGACGGCGAGCTGGAGCCGGTCACGGTCGAAGGGTCGGTGCGGCCGGCGTACCTGCACCGCGATGCGCGGCTGCCCCGGCGCGTGCGCGCCCGGGCTCTGCTCAGCCCGTTCGACCCGCTGGTCTGGGAGCGGGCCCGGACCGAGCAGCTTTTCGGCTTCCGCTACCGCATCGAGATCTACGTCCCCGAGCCCAAGCGGGAGTTCGGCTACTACGTGCTGCCGTTCCTGCTCGGCGAGGCGATCGTGGCCCGGGTCGACTTGAAGGCTGATCGCAAGGCCGGGGTCCTGATCGTCAAGGCGGCGTACGCCGAGGAGCACGCACCCGCGGAGACCCCCGAGGAGCTCGCAGCGGAACTGCGCCTGCTCGCTGACTGGCTCGGGCTCACCGACATCGTGGTGACTGATCGCGGAGACCTCAGCGCGGCGCTCTCCAGCGTCGTAGCATCAACGCACTGACCCGCAGGCCGCCGGGGCCCGCGGGTGTGGAAGAGGTGCGCTGTGATCCGCTTCGACGAGGGCCTGTTCATGCTCACGCTCGCGTTGGAGGTGTACTGCGTCATCGAGGTGATCATGACCCGCGAGGACGACGTGCGGCACCTGCCGAAGATCGCCTGGTTGCTGCTGGTGCTGTTCTTCCCGCTGATCGGCTCGATCGCCTGGCTTGCCGCCGGGCGGCCGCAGCGCGGCCCGGCCCCGACCTCGCCGTACGAGCGCTCGGCAGCCTCGTTCCCCGAGTACGACCGCCCAGGCCGTGCCGCTGGATTGACCGCCGAATCCGACGAGGCGTTCCTGAGCCGGATCCGGGAACGGGCCGAGGAGCAGCGCCGGGTGGCCGCGGAGCAGAAGAAGGCGGCGGCTGCAGCCGAGGCCGAGGCTGAGGGACCGGCTCCGGAACAGGAGAACTAGTTCACAACCGCGCACCCGGAGTTCACGGTCGGCTCTGTAGAGTTGGCCCTCGGGCCACGTCGGCCCGACCACGTCACCATGCGTCAACGCTGCGTAAACTCCTGGGAGTCTGAGAAACCGTGCCTGCCATCATCGACAAGATCCTCCGCATCGGCGAGGGCAAGATCCTGCGTCAGCTCGAGACGATCGCCAAGGCGATCAACGCGATCGAGGACGACTTCGTCGCCATGAGCGACGAGGAGCTGCGCGGCATGACCGACGAGTTCCGGACCCGGCTGGCCGACGGCGAGAGCCTCGACGACATCATGCCCGAGGCCTACGCGACCGTCCGCGAGGCCGCCAAGCGGATCCTCGGCCAGCGGCACTTCGACGTGCAGCTGATGGGCGGCGCCGCGCTGCACCTCGGCAACATCGCCGAGATGAAGACCGGTGAGGGCAAGACCCTGGTCTCCACGCTGCCCTCCTACCTCAACGCGCTGGAGGGCAAGGGCGTCCACGTCGTCACGGTCAACGACTACCTGGCCCGGTACCACGCGGAGTGGATGGGCCGGGTGCACCACTTCCTCGGCCTGACCGTCGGCGTGATCCTGCCCGAGATGACTCCCGCAGAGCGTCGCGAGGCCTACAACTGCGACATCACCTACGGCACCAACAACGAGCTCGGCTTCGACTACCTGCGCGACAACATGGCCAACGCCCTGGAGGACTGCGTCCAGCGCGGCCACAACTTCGCGGTCGTCGACGAGGTCGACTCCATCCTCATCGATGAGGCGCGCACCCCGTTGATCATCTCCGGCCCCACCCAGGACGAGGTGAAGTGGTACGCCGAGTTCTCCAAGGTCGCCGCCCGGCTGATCGCCGAGGAGGACTACGAGGTCGACGAGAAGAAGCGGACCATCTCGATCCTCGAGCCCGGCATCACCAAGGTCGAGGACCACCTCGGCATCGAGAACCTCTACGAGTCCGCCAACACTCCGCTGATCTCCTTCTTGAACAACTCCATCAAGGCCAAGGAGCTGTTCAAGAAGGACAAGGAGTACGTCGTCATGGACGGCGAGGTGCTCATCGTCGACGAGCACACCGGTCGCATCCTGGCCGGCCGCCGCTACAACGACGGCCTGCACCAGGCGATCGAGGCCAAGGAGGACGTGACCGTGCGGGAGGAGTACCAGACCCTCGCCACGATCACCCTGCAGAACTACTTCCGTCTCTACGCCAAGCTCTCCGGCATGACCGGTACGGCGATGACCGAGGCGTCGGAGTTCGACAAGATCTACAAGCTCGGCGTGGTCCCGATCCCGTCCAACAAGCCGATGGCCCGGCTCGACCAGCCCGACCTCGTCTACCGGACCGAGGAGGCGAAGTTCAATGCCGTTGCCGACGACCTCGAGGAGCGGCACCGCACCGGGCAGCCGGTGCTGGTCGGCACGACATCGGTCGAGAAGTCGGAGTACCTCTCCGAGCTGCTGCGCAAGCGCGGTGTCGCGCACACGGTGCTGAACGCCAAGCAGCATGAGAACGAGGCCAAGGTCGTCGCGATGGCCGGGCACAAGGGCTCGGTCACCGTCGCGACCAACATGGCCGGACGTGGCACCGACATCATGCTCGGCGGCTCGACGGAGTTCCTCGCCGACCAGGAGTTGCGCGAGCGCGGTCTGGACCCGGTCGACAACGCCGACGAGTACGAGGCCGCCTGGTCCGCGACACTGGACAAGGTCACCGCGCAGGTCAAGGCCGAGCACGACGAGGTCAAGGAGCTCGGCGGCCTCTACGTGCTGGGCACCGAGCGGCACGAGTCCCGCCGGATCGACAACCAGCTGCGTGGTCGTTCGGGCCGCCAGGGCGACCCGGGCGAGTCCCGGTTCTACCTGTCCCTGGAGGACGATCTGCTGCGGTTGTTCAACGCTGCCTTCGTGGAGCGGGTGCTGGTCGCGCTGCGGGTGCCCGACGACGTCCCGATCGAGAACAAGTCCGTGACCCGCTCGATCGCCTCTGCGCAGGGCCAGGTCGAGGGCCAGAACTTCGAGTCGCGCAAGAACGTCCTGAAGTACGACGACGTCATGAGCCGGCAGCGCGAGGTCATCTACGGCGAGCGCCGCGAGGTGCTCGAGGGCCGCGATCTGACCGAGCAGGTGCGCACCATGATCGACGAGGCCGTCGCCACCTACGTGGGCGCCGCGACCGACGGGTTCCCTGAGGAGTGGGACCTCGAGGCGCTGTGGACCGCGATGGGCACCTTCTACCCGATCTCCTTGCGCTACCAGGACCTGGAGGAGGGGGCCGGCGGCCGTGACGGCATGGACCGGGCCGAGCTGCTCGAGGCGCTGCAGGCCGACGCCCAGGCGGCGTACAACCGGCGCGAGGAGGAGATCGGTGAGGAGGTCATGCGCGAGCTCGAGCGCCGGGTGCTGCTCTCGGTCCTGGACCGCAAGTGGCGCGAGCACCTCTACGAGATGGACTACCTGCGCGAGGGCATCGGCCTGCGCGCCTACAGCCAGCGCGACCCCCTGGTGGAGTACCAGCGCGAGGGCTTCGACATGTTCAACGCTATGAAGGAAGGCATCCGCGAGGAGACCGTCGGGTTCCTGTTCAACCTCGAGGTCGAGGTCGAACCCGAGGCGGACTACAGCGACGTCGAGATCCCGGCTGGGATGGAGATCGAGCCGGGTCACGAGGGTCACTCGCATCCGCCGGTGTTCCGTCCTGCGGGCACTGGCGACCTGGAGGCGGCCTCCGCTGCTGCACAGCCGCCGCTGCCTGAGGTGCACTCCCCGGTGATCCGCGCCAAGGGCCTCGAAGCGCCGCGGACCCCGCAGAACCTGACCTACGCAGGTCCGAGCGAGGACGGCGAGGTGGAGCTGCGCGGCCAGACCGTCACCAATGCCGACGACCCGTATGCCGGGATCAGCCGCAACGCCAAGTGCCCCTGTGGGTCGGGCAAGAAGTACAAGCAGTGCCACGGGTCACCGAACCCGGGAGCGTTCGACACGTCTTCAGGGGGCTGAGACTCCGCGCCGCTGACCGGGTCTCGGCACGCTCGGTCGCCGATCTCGTACCTCGGCTCGGCGCTCGCTGCTCGACCAACGATGTAGGAGTCCGCTGGCGCGACCTCCTACCCGAACTCGATCGCGGTGCAGCGCCAGCGTCGTTCGATCAGGTCGATCCGGGCGGCGATGGCGCGGGAGCGTTCGCCGTGGCGGACGTGGATGCTGATCTCCGCGACGTCGGGCTGAGGCCGGGAGAGGTGCACACTGCGTACTTGTGCGCGGAGGCGTCGGCGGCGACGGTCGCCCGGGGTCGTGCGTTGCAGGGCGTTGCTGCGCCGCTGGAGGTCGTCGTAGACGTCGTCAGTGGTCCACCGCATCAGCTGGTAGACGCCGCGGTCGCCGCCGATGATCTCAACGACCGCCTGAGCGAACCGGGTCGCGAAGCCATCGAGCTCGGGCTCGTCCCCGGTCACCAACCGAAGATTGGGTCGGCTCGGGAACTCGGGTGCCGGCCCGAAGTCGAGGGCGAGCAGGCCCTGGGATGCCGCGAGCGGCACAGCGGCGGTGCGGGCGAGGTTGTCGGCCATGCGGTTCATGAGTCCTCCGAGTAGGTCTCGTGGGGTGCCGGGACGGCCAGGCGCTGTCCCGGCCTGATCAGGTCGGGGTCCTGTCCGATCGACGAGCGGTTGTGCTGGTAGAGCGATGCGGCGTACGCGGCGATCTGCTCGGGCGTCGCGTCGGCAGGCAGCCGTTGCCGGCTGATCTCCCAGAGCGACTCCCCTGAACGGACCGTCACCCATGCAGACACCGATCCGTGCGGTCGCGCACGCGGTCTGTGGATATCTCCGAACACCTGGGCGTTTCTAGGCGTACCCTGCGCCGCCTTCGGGAGGGACTGAGGGTGGGTTTGGGGGGCGACCCCGCCGACCGTGCGGTCCGGCAGTTCGAGCCCGTCGAGGACATTGCTGCTGTCGCTGCCGGCTCCGCCGCGGGGCTGGTGCTCGGCGGCCACCGCCGGCGCCGAGGTTGCCACCCCGGCTGCCAGCACCGCTCCGGCCACGGTGAGAAGCCACCGGTGCCAACCGGGAGGGCAGCCGATCGCTCGGGCTAGGCGCACCCGGCCCGAGGTCAGGGACTCCAGCGCGATCGCGATGAGCACCGCGAGGCCCCAGACCATCGCGGCCCCGAGCGCGACCAGCGCTGTCCGGACTAGGAGGACATCGAAGCTGGCGTTCTGTCCGAGAATCATATGACTCGACCCTTCTCATGGCTCTTCGTGCATTTGCGTCTGTTTGCGTTGTTCTAGTTCCAGGTGGAAACGCCGGCAAACAGTTGTCCACAGAGGCGGCTCGGACGAGGTTCGGAACCGTCCTGTGAGGGCATCGATGACCCGTGCTGTGGGAGGAGATGGTCTTTGCCGCGCTTGCGGACCTTGAGCTGCAGGCTGCGGGCCTCGAGCTCGAGGAGCGGGTCGGCCAGGTCGAGTCGCTCTCGGAGGCTGCCTACGCGGAGGTCTCGCTGGCCTCACGGCTGCAGGGCTCGCTCGGCAGCAGGATCAGGGCCGGTCTCGTCGACGGAGCCGAGGTCAACGGCAGGCTCACCCGGGCCGGCGTCGGTTGGCTGCTGCTGGACAGCGGCAGCGCCGAGTGGCTGGTGCCGCTGTCGGGGGCGGCGTACGTCGGTGGCCTCGGCAGCTCAGCGGTCCCCGAGTCGATGTGGCCGCTCACGGCGCGGCTCTCGGCCGGGTCGGTACTGCGCCGGCTCGCCCGCGAGCGTCGGGCCTGCGTGCTCCGCGTGCAGGGTGGGATCCAGCTGCAGGGCGCGCTGGGCCGCGTCGGTGCGGACTTCGTGACAGTGACCACCGGCGCCGGTGACGCCACCGTGCCGCTCGGTGCGCTCGTCGCAGTCCAGGGATTGCTGCCGGGAGGGCTCGGGTGAGGCGGTCAGCCTTCGACGTACGGGTGGTCCTCGACGAACTCGCGGGTCTGCGCGTAAGCCCGCTGGATGTAGGCCTCGAGCTCGCTGGCCTCGACCCGCCACTGGCCGCGCCCGCCGATCTTGATCGCAGGCAGGTCGCCGCGGCGCACCAGTGCGTAGACCTGCGCGCCCGAGGTGCTCAAGATCTCCGCGACGTCGGCGAGTTGCAGGAATCGCGGGGTCGTGGACATGCGCGCCACTCTGCCATCCGGCGCTGCCGGGTGCGACCTCCGTGATCGCGCCTGTGGAGCGCGTCAGCCCGTCCCCGACCGAGAGGCACGACCGATGAGCCGCACCACCCCAGCTTCTTCCGAGACTCCCCCCGACGGCGCTCCCGTCGTCCTGGTCGCGACCCGGCCACGACCGCCTGGCTGGCGCGACCCCCGGCTCGTCGTCGGGGTGGTCATCGTGGCGGGCTGCGTCGTGCTCGGCTCGCTGCTGTTCGCTGCCTCCGACTCCACGGTGCTGGTCTGGGGCGTGCGGAGCGACGTCCCGGCCGGCCTGCCGCTGACCGGCACCGAGCTCGTCCAGCGCCGGGTTCGGCTTGCGGGGCCGGGCACGGCGCCGTACCTGCGCGTGGACCACGGCTCGCCGGTTGGTCGGGTGCTCGTGCGCGCGGTCGCCAGCGGGGAGCTGCTCCCGGCTGCGGCGATCGCCCGCGCGGTGACGGCCGACGTCGTCCAGGTGCCGCTGGAGGTCGCCGTCGGGGATCTGCCGGCGACGCTGCGGCCGGGGGATCGGGTCGACGTGTGGAGCGTCCCGAAGGATGCCAGCACGACGACGAGCGCCGATCAGTCGAGCAGCGCCCGCAGGCTGCTCGCCGATGTCCTGGTGATCGGGCTTCCTAGCGGCGCCGATCCGCTGGCGCCGACCACCACCCGCGCCGTGCTCGTTCAGGTGCCCGCTGCCGACGATCTTGCGGACCTCTTGGGCGCCACCGCGGATGCGCGCATCGTCCTGACCCACCGCCAGGGCGGCCGGCGATGAGCACCCGGATCCTGGTGCTCGCCGGGAACGCGCCCTGGGAGGCCGCCGTCCTCGATGCGCTCGACGCCGCCGGGATCGCGGTGCTCCGACGCTGCGTCGACATCGTCGACCTGATCGCCGCCGCCTCCACCGGGCAGGCCGACGTCGCCCTGGTGGCCGGAGGCCTGGACCGGCTCGACGCCGACGCAGTCCTCCAGCTGCGCCGGTACGACGTCCCGGTGGTGGCGGTCGCCGCGGATCTCGACGCGGATCGGCTGCTGCGCCTTGGCGTCGCTCAGGTCGCGCGCCCGGATGCAGAGCGGGCCGTCGAGGCCGTCGACCGGGTGGTCTCCGCGGGTTCGCTGTTGTTGGCCGAGCTGGATCTGCCCGGCCCCGGCCCCGAGGACGAACCCTCCGACGTGGAGCCGGGACGGGTGGTCGCCGTCTGGGGACCTGCCGGGGCGCCAGGTCGCACGACGGTGGCGCTCGGGATCGCTGCCGAGGTTGCCGCAGCCGGGACGGACGTGGTGCTGCTCGATCTTGACCCCTATGGCGGAGCGGTGGCGCAGCGGCTCGGGATCACCGACGAGGTCTCCGGCCTGCTCGCCGTCGCCCGGGCAGCCAACACCGGAGTGCTGGACCGGGCGTGCCTGCTGTCCTCGCTCCGCCGGGCCTCCGCCGGGCTTCTGGTCCTGACCGGGCTGCCGCGCGCCGAGCGCCGGATCGAGGTTCGCGCGGAGATGACGACCCGGCTGATCGAGCTGGCAGCAGGGTCGGGCTGCGTGGTGATCGACACCGGCTTCTGCGTGGAGTCCGGCGAGGCCGAGCGTGACCGGATGACGGTCGAGGCCCTGCAGGCAGCCGACGAGGTCGTGGTGGTCGGTCAGGCCGATCCGGTCGGCCTGACCCGGCTCGCGCGGGCCCTGGTCGAGCTCGAGGAGCTGCGGCCCGGCGTACCGGTCCGCGTGCTGGTCAACCGGGCGCGGTCCGGCCTGGGGTGGAGCGGGCCGGAGATCGGCGACCTCGTAGCGACCTATGCTCGCCCGCTCGCGGTGCACATCGTCCCTGACGACCCCGGTACGTGCGACCGTTCCCAGGTCGAAGGCCGCAGCCTGGTCGAGCTCGGGTCCTCCCCGGTACGCCGGGCAGTGGGCGACGTGGCTCGCGCCTGCTTCGCCGGCGCCTGGGCGGCGGAGGACCTGGCTGCGGGCCGGCGCCGCGGCCAGCGTCGTCGTCGGGGCCGCGGTTAGGAGCCGAAGAGCAGGAACAGGCCGGTGCCGGTGTAGGCGACCATGATCACCAGCAGTGCGAGCTGGCCGGTGACCTGATGCTTCTTGGGCAGCAGCCGCAGTGCCCGGTCGTGGGCGGCGGTCGCGCCGACGATGTGGCCCAGGACGACCGCGACCACCTTGCTGCTCGCCAGGAAGGTCGGGTGCAGCGAGAGCCAGTAGTCGACCGACCAGTTCGCCGTACCGAACAGGTTGGCGCCGTCGGCCATCGGGTCGCTGAGCTGGACGATCGTGGTCTGCCCCTGCTCGACGAAGTAGCTGAGATAGTGCGCGGTCATGTAGCCGACGATGATCGGCACCACCGAGTGCGCGAAGAGCTGCGGAAGCATCCGGCGCCGCAGGGCGTCGGGCCCGTTCTCCTCGACGCCAGTGAGCATGGTGGCGATCACAAAGGTGACGCCGATGAGGAGGCAGGCGAGCACCAGTGCCGTGGCGTTAGTCAGCTCGACGTTGATGCCGAGCTTGGTGACCACCGAGTTCCAGCGAACGGTGTCCTTGTAGGAGTCGAACGCCGTCGAGCCGAACAGCACCGCGACCACGGCGACCAGGCCAGGCCGAGGGACCAGGGTCGCCAGGTTGGACAGCGGGGTGCGCAGCACCAGGGTGCCGTCGCTGCGCCGGGCCCACGGCGAGAGCTTCGCCAGCAGGCTGGAGTAGACCTCGAAAGGGTCGGCACGGGCTAGCCAGGTATCGCCGAAGACGGCTGACCCGAAGAACATGATCACGAAGTAGGCCACGAGCCAGCCGCGGACGCCCGGGTGCGGCGGGTCCCAGCCGAGCCAGGCCGAGCGTGGGTTGACCAGCTCCTGCCAGACGTAGGCGAACAGGCCGAGGGCAGCGGGCCAGTAGCCGAGGCGCTCGGGGTAGTCGAAGACGCCCTTGGCCGGGTTGACCCGGAGCGCCCACGAGACGCATGAGAAGAGCGTGCGTACCGGGCTGATCGCGTAGAAGAAGCGTCCGAAGAGCAACGATGCAGGCACGATGCCGACCCACAGGATCACGTAGAAGACCCCGAACGTCGGGTTCACGATCAGGTCCGGGCCCTTGTACATCACATAGACGATGAAGACCGTGAAGGCCATCCCAAGGACGCGGAGCAGGACGTGGTAGAGCCCGCTGTCGAGGATCGCGGTTACGAGCGCCGGCAACGGCCGGCCGGCCTCGTTGCCGCGGGTGCGGGTGTCTGGGCGCGTTGCCATGGCCCACAACGGCTGCTCGTGGCTCTGTGGCCCGCCTGCAGGCTCGGCATCCGCCTCGAGCACGTCGTACCGGGGCGAGCGCCAGGCCAGGATCAGGACTACGAAGGAGACCAGCAGCGCAGTGGTGCCGCCGGCGATCGCCATCGGGGCCGGGACGGGCAGGTCCTTCGCGCCGCCGAGCCCGTGCAGGCCGATCAGCTCGGCGACCCTCGAGGTCGGGTGCAGCACCTACCGGACCTCGAGCTGGACGATCAGCTGGTTCAGTGCGTGGTCCTCGATGTCGATCACGCCGGGCTGCTTGAAGTCCAAGGTGATCTCGGAGTCGCCGGCGGGGAAGTCGATGTGCTCCTGCGGGCTGCTATGCACGTGCAGCTGGCCGGACTTGGGGGAGCTGATCTGCAGCACGATCGGCTGGCCCTGGGTGACCTGCACCGGGATGCCGTCCGGGCTGACCTTGGAGCCGGTGAAGGTGACCTTGATGATCTTCGCGTCCGCGGCCGGCGTACTGGTGACCTGGGCGGTCGGGGTCGCGGTCACGCCGGGCTCCCCGCGAGAACCCTCCTTGCCGGTGCCGCCCGAGGAGCAGGCGGTCAGGGAGATGGCGAGGACGACCGCCGAGGCGGCCAGGCTCAGGGCGCGTGAGCGGGCGGTCATGAGCTTCTCCATCGGTGGGACGTGCGAGGCTGTTCGGGGATGCTCTGCCAGAATCGCATGGAGATGTTCAGATGCCGCAAGGGGGCCCGATGACGAGCGAGCGACTGCGCAGCGCCGACCTGGCGCTCCTGGCTGCTGAGACCGCTTGTACGCCGATGCACAACGCGACGCTGGAGATCTTCGAGCCGGCTGACTCCGGCTTCGACTACGAGGCCCTGATCGCGCACATCGAGGACCGGATCACGTTCGTGCCTCGCTACCGGCAGGCCATCCGCAGCGTCCCTGGCAGGATCGCGAACCCGGTCTGGGTCGACGACCCCGACTTCGACCTGGGCTATCACGTACGCCGCTCGGCGCTGCCCCGTCCGGGCACGCTGGACCAGTTGCGCGAGCTGGCGGCACGGATCATGTCGCGGCGCCTCGACCCGTCCCGGCCGCTCTGGGAGGTCTACTTTGTCGAGGGCCTCGAAGGCGGCCGCGTCGCGGTGCTCTCGAAGTCCCACCAGATCCTCGTCGACGGCATCGCGACCGTCGACATCGGCCAGGTGCTGCTCGATGTCGACCCGGGCCCGCGGCACCTCGTCCCCGAGGACTGGCGGCCGGCTGCCGAGCCGTCGCCGACCAGCCTCGTTCTGGAGGCGCTTGCTGAGACCGCCAAGGACCCGCTGGCCACCGCTCGGGGGACGGTCGGCGCGGCCGGCCGTACGGCGGGCGTGGTGCTCGGCCGCTTCGGGGCGATCGCCGGTGCGCTGTCGAGCCGCCGACCGGCTCCCGACAGTCCGTTCAACGCAGACCCGGCCGAGCAGCGCCGGGTCGTGCTGGTCCGTACTGCCCTGAAGGACTACCGCCGGGTCCGACGGGTGCACGGCGGCACGGTCAACGACGTCATCCTGGCCACCTTGACGGGCGCGATCCGGGCCTGGCTGATGACCCGTGCAGAGTCGGTAGGCAGCGGACGCAGGATCAAGGCGCTGGTGCCGATGAGCGTGATCGACGAGGACCTAGAGCCCACGTCGCTGGGCTCGCAGGTGATCGGGCACCGGGTGGATCTGCCGGTCGGGGAGGCGTCCCCGGTGATCCGGCTGCACCAGGTCTCCTACGCGCTCAAGGCGCACAGCGAGACCGGGCAGGCGGTGGCGGCCGACCGGATCGCGGGCGTCGCCGGCTTTGCGCCGACCACGTTCCACGCGCTCGGGTCTCGGGTGGCGGTCGAGGAGTCCCAGGGCGTCAACCTGGTGATCACGAACGTGCCCGGGCCGCAGTTCCCGATGTTCATGGCTGGGGCCGAGATGACCGAGACCTACCCGGTGCCGCCGCTGCAGCCCGGCTTCGCGATCGCGATCGGGGTCACCTCCTACGACGGCGGCGTGTACTACGGCATCACCGCGGACCGCGACATCCTGCCCGACATCGACGTACTCGGGCAGTGCGTGCGGGAAGCGCTGGACGAGCTCGTCGACAGCGCTAGCGACAGCAGGCCCCGGGCGCCGCGCGGTCGGAAGCGGGACTCCTGATGCGGATCTACATCCCGGCGACGCTGGACAGGCTGGCGGCGTACGTCGAGCGTGGGTTCGTGCCCGGATCGAACGAGTACTTCATCGCGGACGACGACTCCGAGGACGCCGAGTACGCAGCGATGACAGCGGCAGCCCTCGACGCAGCCGAACTGCTCGACCGATCGGGCCGTCGGGTCGTGCTGGTCGCGGACGCAGTCGCCCGCGGTGGCGACGACGGAGTCGTGGAAGTCGCGATGAGCGATGTGCTCGCCGTCCACGTCGACCTGGAGGACGTCGACCCGTCCTCGGACGACCTGCCGGAGCTCGCCTGGTACGCCACCCAGGAGATCCCCGACCTGCTCGCCTGAATCACCCCGAGCGGGCGCAGATGTCCCACACAGAACCACCGAGCGGGCGCAGATGTCTCACAACCTCTCGTCTTGGTGGCGAACATCTGTGCCCGGTCAGCGAGGTTTGGCGGGACATCTGTGCCCGGTCAGCGGGCTAGCCAGTCTCGGCCGACCTTGTTCTCGGCGCGCAGGGCCTTGCCGAGCATGTCGCCGATCAAGGTCTCGATCTTGCCGCCGACCAACGGGATCGAGGCCTTCACGTCGACCTCGACCACCTCGGTAGTGCCGCCGTCGGCGTCCGTGAGCGTGATCGTGCCCTTCATGTCCCCGGGCTTGCCGGGGATCGTGACGTGCAGGGTCCCCCTGGTCGTCGAGGACCAGGACTCGGCCTGGACGATGTTGATCTCCTCGCCGACCAGCTTGCGGGCGAACGAGGGGACCTCGTTGGCCGGCCGGTGCTGGTCGACCTTCACGTCCATGCCGGCGCTGGTCGGGGTGATGGTGATCTCGCGGCGGGGGAAGCGCTGGAACGCGCAGACGGCGTCGCGGAACTCCGGGTCGGCGAGCATCGTATGCACCTGCTCCGGGGTGGCGCCGTCGTAGCGGAGCTCATAGCGGACCTTCTTGCTCATCAGCGCTCTCCTGCCAGCCAGGCGACGCCCACGGCGTGCTCCTTATCGAAGCCCTCGGAGGTCAGCTGGCCCATCAGCCTTTCCAGCTTGCCGCCGATCAGGGGAACGCTGGCCTTGAGCTCGAGGTCGTAGACGACAGTGCTGCCGGCGATGCTGCCGGTGCTGGCCTCGGTGACCGTGATCGTCCCAGCCAGCGTCGTCGGCTTGCCCGGGGTATCGACCGTGTACGCCGCCGTGGAGCCGCTCCACACAGCGGTGGTGATCGCGCGCGCCGAGTCGCCGGCGAACTTCTTCGCGAACGACGGCACCCCGACGACCGGCTGGTCGGAGTCGGTGACCACCCGGGTCGCGCCGCCGTCGGCCTCGACCGTGGTGACGCTGGAGATCGCGGCGGTCGCGACGGCCACCAGGTCCCAGAATCCCGGCTCGGTCATCATCGCGAGCACCGCGGCGGGGGCGGCATCGTAGGCGTGCTCGTGGCGCAGCTTCATGACCACATCATGGCCTAGGTTGATCCCATGGATACAGGCGGTGAGCACTTCGTGCGGTTCGGCGAGGACGGCGCGCTGCTGACCTATGGCAGCTATCTCCGGCTCCCGCAGCTGCTGGACTCTCAGCACCTCGAGTCGGACCCGCCTGCCCACGACGAGCTGCTCTTCATCACCATCCACCAGGTCTACGAGCTCTGGTTCAAGCAGCTGCTGCACGAGGCCGGGACCGCTCGGGACGCCCTGGTCGGCACCGTCGCGACCAGCGGCGGCCGGGACCTGTGGTTCGTCCGGCACCTGCTGACCCGGATGCACGTCATCGAGCGGGTGCTGGTGCAGCAGGTCGACGTCCTGGAGACGATGACGCCGCAGGACTTCGCCGAGTTCCGGCAGCGCCTCGCGCCCGCGAGTGGGTTCCAGTCGGTGCAGTTCCGCGAGCTCGAGTTCCTCTCCGGTGCCAAGGACTCGGGCTACCTCAAGCGGTTCAAGGGCCTGACCCACGAGGAGTCCGACCGGTTGGCACGGCGGCTCGAGGAGCCGAGCCTCTGGGACGGCTTCGTGCACGTCCTGGGCGAGGCCGGCCTCGACGTCTCCTCCGACGAGGCGATCACGGCGTCGCTGCGCACCGTCGCGCACGACCGGTCGTCGTACGCCGATGTCTGGGGGCTGGCCGAGGCTCTGCTCCAGCACGATGAGCTCGCCGCGGCGTGGCGAGCTCGGCACGTGGTGATGGTCGAGCGGATGATCGGCACGAAGACCGGGACCGGCGGCTCGAGCGGGGCGGAGTACTTGCGCACCCGGCTGCCGCTGAAGTTCTACCCGCTGCTCTGGGAGCTCCGCTCGGCGTTGTAGGCCGACAATCCGTCTCGGATCTGAGAGCGAATCGGACACCCCGGTTGTTGTGGCGGAGCAGGCAGGGTCCTAGCCTCGAAATGTGCCCACGACGTTGGAGGACGGCAAGGCGGAGCTGCTCGAGCGGCTCTGCGCCTACGCGGAATCGCATCCCAGGGGGCTCGAGGACTTCCCGGTCGCGACGGCGCTGCGCGGTTACTACCGGCACGTGGCGCCCGAGGATCTGCTGGACCGCAACGAGGTCGATCTGTACGGCGCCGTCGTGCACCAGCTCCGCTCCGGCACCGAGCGCCCGCAGGGGACAGCCGTAGTCCGGATCTTCACCCCGACGGTCACCGACGAGGGCTGGTCAGCGGTCGGGCGCACCGTCGTCGAGGTGATCACCGACGACATGCCGTTCCTGGTCGACTCGGTGACGATGGCGTTGGACCAGGCCGACCACGACGTGCACCTGGTGGTCCATCCTCAATTCGTCGTACGCCGCGATGTCGGCGGCCACCTGCAGGACGTCCTGGAGGAGTCCGGCGAGCGCGTCGACACCACCGCGCACGATCTGGGACGTGAGTCCTGGATGCACCTGGAGATCGATCGGATCGCCGACGAGGACGTCTCCGCGCTGACCCGCCGGCTGCAGAAGATCCTCGGCGACGTCCGGGAGGCGGTCGAGGACTGGTCCCGGATGCGCGATCAGCTGCACACCCTGGTCACCGAGCTCGAGCAGGACCCGCAGGCGCAGGCGGCCGGGGTGCCCGCCGAGGAGGTCGAAGAGAGCGCGGCGTTCCTGCGGTGGCTGGGCGAGGACCACTTCACCTTCCTCGGCTACCGCGAGTACCGCCTCGAGCGCCAGGGCGACGAGGAGCTGCTGCTCGCCGTGCCCGGCACCGGCTACGGCATCCTGCGTGCCGACCAGACCGGTGACGGGGTGCTGCCTGGTCCGGCGGCGGACAAGGCCCGTGAGAAGACGGTGCTCGTGCTCGCCAAGGCCAACTCGCGCGCGACCGTGCACCGTCCGGTCTACCTCGACTACGTCGGCATCAAGAAGTTCGACGCCGCCGGCGAAGTGGTGGGGGAGCGGCGCTTCCTGGGCCTGTTCTCCTCCGCGGCGTACGCCGAGTCGGTGACCCGGGTGCCGCTGGCCCGGGTCAAGGCCCGCCAGGTGGTCGAGCGTGCCGGCTTCGAGCCGATGAGCCACGCCGCCAAGACGATGATGGACGTGCTGGAGAGCTATCCGCGCGACGAGCTGTTCGGGACCTCGGTCGCCGACCTGGTCCCGATCGCCTCCACGGTGATGCACGCCCGCGAGCGCCGGCAGCTGAAGCTGTTCGTGCGCCCGGACCCTTATGGCCGCTTCTGGTCGTGCCTGGTCTACCTCCCGCGCGACCGTTACAACACCGCCGTCCGCGAGCGGCTCTCGGCGATCCTGCTCGAGCAGTTGCACGGCGAGTCGATCGAGTACACCGCCCAGGTCGGCGACTCCTTCGCGGCGAGGTTGCATTTCGTGATCAGGCCCGGCGTGATCAGGCCCGGCGTGATCAGGCCCAGCGTGATCAGGCCCAGCGTCAATAGGCCCGAGCCCGGGGCGGGCCTCGGAAGCGTCGACGTCGCCGACCTCGAGCGCCGCTGCGCCGAGGCGGCCCGGTCCTGGCGCGACGACTTCGTGGCCGCGGTACTGGCCGAGTACGGCGAGGAGGAGGGCTCCCGCCTCGCTCGCCGTTACGCCGTCAGCTTCCCCGAGGCGTACAAGGAGGACTTCGGCGCCCGGGTGGCCGCAGCCGACCTCGGCCGGCTGGAGGCGATCGGCACCGGCCCTGACGCGGAGGGCGGCGAGGGTATCGCCCTGTCGCTCTACCAGCGCCCGGACGCGGGTCGGCACGAGGCCCGCCTGAAGATCTACCGGGTCGGCACGCCGCTCTCGCTCTCGGAGATGCTGCCGATCCTGTCCGCGATGGGGGTCGAGGTCGTCGACGAGCGGCCGTACCGGCTCGAGCACCTGCCGCGGCCCTCGTACGTCTACGACTTCGGGCTGCGCTACCGCCCGGGGCTGCCGGAGAATGCGCGCGAGCTCTTCGCCGACACGGTGCTCGCGGTCTGGGACGGCCGCAACGAGACCGACGGGTTCAACGCGCTGGTCCTCGGCGCCGGTCTGACCTGGCGCCAGGCCGTGGTGCTGCGCGCGTATGCCCGGCATATGCGCCAGGCCGGCACCCCATTCGCCCAGGACTACATTGAGGCGGCCCTGGCTGACAACGTCGACATCACCCGCGCCCTGGTCGCTCTCTTCGAGGCCCGTTTCGACCCCGCGACCTCCGCAGAGGCGCGCGAGCGGGGCTGCGGGCGCCTGATCGAGCAGGTCACCGGGGCGCTGGACGACGTCGCCAGCCTCGACGAGGACAGGATCCTGCGCGGCTACCTGACCGCTATCACGGCGACCTTGCGCACCAACTTCTTCCAGCGTGCGGCCGACGGCGAGCCGCACCCGTACGTCGTCCTCAAGCTGGACCCGCAGCAGATGCCCGAGCTCCCCGAGCCGCGGCCGAGGTTCGAGATCTTCGTCTACTCCCCTCGGGTCGAGGGCGTGCACCTCCGTTTCGGCGCCGTCGCCCGCGGCGGCCTGCGCTGGTCGGACCGCCGCGACGACTTCCGCTCCGAGGTGCTCGGCCTGGTCAAGGCGCAGATGGTGAAGAACACCGTGATCGTGCCGGTCGGCGCGAAGGGCGGGTTCTTCGCCAAGATGCTGCCCGACGCGGAGGATCGCGAGGCCTGGCTCGCCGAGGGAGTGGCCTGCTACCGGACCTTCATCGCCGGGCTGCTCGACGTCACCGACAACCTGGTCGCTGCCTCCGACGGCTCGACCACGGTCGTGCCTCCCCGCGATGTGGTCCGCCATGACGGCGACGACACGTACCTGGTGGTCGCGGCCGACAAGGGCACCGCGAGCTTCAGTGATATCGCTAACGAGGTCGCCGGCGACTATGGCTTCTGGCTGGGCGACGCGTTCGCCTCGGGCGGCTCGGTGGGTTATGACCACAAGGCGATGGGGATCACGGCGCGCGGCGCCTGGGTCTCGGTGCGCCGGCACTTCCGCGAGCTCGGCGTCGACTGCCAGAACGAGGACTTCACCTGCGTCGGCATCGGCGACATGTCCGGTGACGTGTTCGGCAACGGGATGCTCTGCTCGCCGCACACCCGGCTGGTCGGGGCATTCGACCACCGCGACATCTTCCTGGACCCTGATCCAGACCCGGCGGTCTCCTTCGCCGAGCGCCGGCGGCTCTTTGACCTGCCGCGCTCGTCGTGGTGGGACTACGACGCCACCTTGATCTCCGAGGGCGGCGGGGTCTTCCCGCGCAGCGCCAAGGCGATCCCGCTCAGCCCCCAGGTCCAGGCGGCGCTCGGGATCGAGGCGGGCTCGCTGACTCCGGCTGCGCTGATGAGCGCGATCCTCAAGGCGCCGGTCGACCTGCTCTGGAACGGCGGCATCGGCACCTATGTGAAGGCCGCGAACGAGTCGGATGCCGACGCTGCTGACAAGGCCAATGATGCGATCCGCGTCGACGGGGCCGAGGTGCGGGCCCGCTGCGTGGGCGAGGGCGGCAACCTGGGGCTGACCCAGGCCGGCCGGATCGAGTACGCGATCGCGGGCGCGGGCGGCGCCGGCGGCCGGATCAACACCGACTTCATCGACAACTCGGCCGGGGTCGACACCTCCGACCACGAAGTCAACATCAAGATCCTGCTGGACCGCGTGGTCGCTGCCGGCGACCTGACGACCAAGCAGCGCAACGAGCTGCTCGCATCGATGACTGATGAGGTCGCTGCGCTGGTGCTGGCCGACAACGAGGACCAGAACCTCGCGCTGGCCAACGCTGCCGCGCAGTCCCCGGCGCTGCTGCACGTGCACGAGGACTGGATGCGCACCCTGGAGCGCCGCGGCCTGCTCAACCGGGCCCTGGAGGGGCTGCCGACCCGTCGCGAGGTGGCGGCCCGGATCGAACGCGGCGACGGGCTCAGCTCGCCGGAGCTCTCGGTGCTGCTCGCATATACGAAGATCGTGCTGGCTGACGAGCTGCTGGCCAGCGGCCTGGCCGACGACCCGTTCCTGCGCGGTGACCTGTTCTCCTACTTCCCCCACCGGATGCGCCAGGACTATCGGGCCGCGATGGAGGACCACCCGCTGCGCCGCGAGATCGTGGTGACTCAGCTGGTCAACGAGCTGGTCAACGACGCCGGCGTTACCTACATGCACCGGCTCTCGGGCGAGACCGGAGCGTCGGTCGGCGCGTTGACGATGGCGCACGTGCTGGCGCGCGAGATCGTCGGGGCCCGGTCGCTGAACAAGGAGATCTCCGGGTTCGACAACGTCCTCGACGCGGCGCTGCAGACCCGGATGCGGATCGAGGTACGGACCCTGGTCGAGCGGACCAGCCGGTGGCTGGTCAACAATCGCAAGCAGCCGCTGGACAGCGATGCGGTGCTCGCCGAGCTGGAGGTGACGGTAGAGAAGGTCACTGCCCAGCTGCCCGGGTTGATGACGGGAGCCGAGCAGGCCGCGTTCGCGTCCAGGCGGGACGCCCTGGTCGTCGCTGGGGTGCCGACCGACTTGGCCGTGCGGGTCGCGGTCTGCCCGCCGGCGTACATGGTGCTCGGCGTTGTCGGGACCGCGGCTCGCGCCGATGCCGACCCGATCGAGGTGGCCCGGCTGCACTTCGACCTAGGCGAGGTGCTCGGCCTGCCCGCCGTGGTTGCCCGGATCCTGGCGCTGCCGCGGCGCGACCGGTGGCAGACGATGGCGCGGGCCACGCTGCGTGACGACCTGCACTCCGTGCATGCCCAGCTCACCGGCCAGATCCTGGCTGCCGCCGAGTCCGGTGCCGATGCTGCCGAGATGGTCGCGCGCTGGCGCGAGCGGGAGTCCGGAGTGGACCGCGCGGTGACCACGCTCGCCGAGATCTGCGGTGACGATGACGCGGACCTGGCCCGGATGTCGGTCGCGTTGCGGGTGGTCCGCTCGCTGCTCGGCAGCGACTGAAGGGGACCCGAGGAGGCGACCCGAGAAGGCGTCCAGCGGACCGGATAGGTTCGGTCCATGAACCCTGCCGACCTTGCGGCCAGCGACCTGGTGCGGCGTACGGCGTCCGGCGAGCTGAGTGCCGTCACGGCCCTGGAGGCGTCCCTGGACCGGATCGCCACCCGCGACCCCGGTCTGAACGCGTTCTCGATGATCCTGGCCGACTCCGCACGCGCCGACGCAGTGCGCCTGGACGCGGCGCTGGCGGCCGGCGAGCAGCCCGGACCGCTGCACGGCGTACCTGTCGCGATCAAGGACGAGGTCGACGTCGAGGGCTGTGTGACCACCTTCGGCGGCCTGGCCAACAGCACCCCGGTGGCCCGCGACGGCGAGGTCGTCCGCCGGCTGCGGGCGGCGGGCGCGGTCGTGGTCGGCAAGACCCGGATGCCCGAGTTCGGGCAGTGGCCGTTCACCGAGTCCGAGGCCGGCGGAGTCACCCGCAATCCGTGGGACCGGACCCGGACCCCCGGCGGCTCGAGCGGCGGCACGGCGGCCGCGGTGGCAGCGGGCCTGGTCCCGGTGGCGATCGGCGGCGACGGCGGCGGCTCGATCCGGATCCCGTCGGCGTACTGCGGCCTGTTCGGGCTCAAGCCGACCCGCGGTCGGGTCACCAGTGACCCGGCTCCGCATCTGTGGTGGGCGTTGGGGACGACGGGCCCGCTGACCCGCACGGTGCTCGACTCGGCTCTGGTCTACGACGTGATCCGCGGCAACGTCGCCGGCGATCGCTTCAGGGCCCCGGAGCCGTCCACTTCGTTCATCGCTGCAGCCGGCCGTGAGCCTGGTCGGCTGCGGATCGGCTGGTCGACCGTGCCGGTGACCAAGGGCGTGCGGCCCGCTGCCGAGCACGTCGACGCCGTCGAGCTGACTGCGGAGCGGCTGGCCGACCTGGGCCACGACGTACGGCGGATCGACCCGCACTATCCCGACCCGACGGCTGCTTTCGTCCCGCAGTTCCTCGGCGGGGTGCGCACCGAGTCCGACGCGATGGAGCACTTCGACGCCCTCGAGCGCCGAACCCGGGAGACCTACCGGCTGGGCTCGTGGGTCACCCCGGCCGTGCTGGAGAAGGCCCTGGCCGAGGGGGACCGGGTGGCAGAGCGGGCCAACCGGGTCTTCTCCGGGTACGCCGGCCAGCCCGGGATCGATGTCCTGCTCAGCCCGACGGTCGGCCCGCGCCCGCGCCGGGTCGGCGCCCTGAACCGGGGCGGCACCCTGGCGCTGGCCTGGAAGTCGCGCCCCGTGGTCGCCTGGACGGCGCTGTGGAACGTGACCGGCAACCCGGCCGCGTCGGTGCCGACGCCGACAGCAGCCGACGGCCTGCCGACCTCGGTCCAGCTCGTCGGCCGGATCGGGGACGAGACCACCCTGCTCTCGCTCGCCGCCCAGCTCGAGCGCGCCTACGGCTGGCCGCTGCTCACCGATCCCGCAGAGCCGCTCGGCCCCGGGTTCGACCGATGAGCCTGCCGCTGGTCGGCAACCTGCTGCTGACCCCGACCGCGTTCGTACGCCGTCATCTCGTCGGGCGGATCGTGGACCTGCCGAGCCCGCTAGCGGGCCGGACCGTGCTGGTCACCGGAGCCTCCTCGGGCATCGGCGAGGCGACGGCTCGGGCTGTCGCGTCCCGTGGTGGCACCGTGCTGCTGGTGGCCCGGCGGGCCGAGGAGCTGGAGCGGGTCCGGGCAGGCATCACCGCCGACGGCGGCACCGCGTCGGCGTACATCTGCGACCTGGTCGAGCCGGCAGCGGTGGATGCCCTGGTGGTCCAGGTGCTGGCCGACCATGGCGCCGTCGACATGCTGGTCAACAATGCCGGCCGGTCCATCCGGCGGTCGCTGGAGTACTCCTACGACCGGATCCACGACTTCGAGCGGACGATGGCCGTCAACTACTTCGGCCCGGTCCGCCTCACGATGGGCCTGCTGCCGGCGATGGTCGAGCGTGAGAACGGACAGGTCATCAACATCTCCAGCTGGGCCGCCATGCTGCACCCGGCCCGGTTCTCCGGCTACACCGCGTCGAAGGCGGCACTCGAGGCCTGGTCGGACTGCGTCCAGGGCGAGGTGCTCGACGACGGCATCGTGTTCACCAACGTGCGGATGCCCTTGGTCCGGACGCCGATGATCACCCCGACCAAGCTGTACAGCCGGATGCCCGCACTGACCATGGGCCAGGCAGCGGACGTGGTCTGCGACGCAGTGGTCAGCCGGTCCCGCAGGGTGACTCCGCTGGTCGCTGCCTGGGCCGCGTTCGCCGA
>DASRRQ010000110.1:0-50863 GCA_035695505.1 Marmoricola sp.
CTCGCGGTAGTTGGCGAAGTGGCTGGAGATGATCTTCTTCAGGTTCATCCACAGGTAGCGGTTGTCGTACTCGTGCATGTAGCCCGAGGTCGAGGCGCAGGTGGTGATGGTGCCGCCCTTGCGGGTGACGTAGACCGAGGCGCCGAAGGTCTCCCGGCCCGGGTGCTCGAAGACGATGTCGATGTCCTCGCCGCCGGTGAGCTCGCGGATGGCCTTGCCGAGGCGCTGCCACTCCTTCGGGTTCTGCTTGGTGCCCTCGTCGTTCCAGAACTTGAAGTCCATCTCGGAGCGGTTGATGATCTTGTCCGCACCCATGTTCCGGACGATCTGCGCCTTCTCCTCATTCGAGACCACGCAGATCGGGTTGGCGCCGCCGTTCAGCGCGTACTGGGTGGCGAAGCCGCCGAGGCCGCCCGAGGCGCCCCAGATCAGCACGTTGTCGCCCTGCTTCATGTTGCCGCCGTTGACTGAGACCAGCTGCCGGTACGCCGTGCAGTTCACCAGGCCGGGGGAGGCGGCCTCTTCCCAGGTGAGGTGCTCGGGCTTGGGCATCAGCTGGTTGGCCTTGACCATCGCGACATCAGCCAGGCCGCCGAAGTTGGTCTCAAAACCCCAGATCCGCTGCGAGGGGTCCATCATTGTGTCGTTGTGGCCGTCGGGGGCTTCGAGCTCGACCGAGAGGCAGTGCGCGACGACGCGGTCGCCGGCCTTCCACTTGGTCACGCCGGGGCCGGTGGCGAGCACGACGCCGGAGAGGTCCGAGCCGACGACGTGGTACGGCAGGTTGTGCCGGGCGCCGAGGTCGGACTCGCGGCTGTAGCGCTCCAGGAAGCCGAAGGTGGAGACCGGCTCGAAGATCGAGGTCCACACGGTGTTGTAGTTGATCGCCGAGGCCATGACGGCCACGAACGCCTCACCGGGGCCCAGCTCGGGCAGCGGTACGTGGTCGAGGTGCAGCGACGTGCGGGGGTCCTTGTCCCGGGAGTCGACCCCCTCGAACATGTCGACCTCGTCCTTATGCACCGTCACAGCGCGGTAGGACTCGGGGAGGGCGAGGTTCGCGAACTCCTCGGACGAGGCTTCGGCCGTGATCGCGTCGAGAATCTGCTGCACAGGGGCTCCTGATCTTCGGGGCTGAGTTGCGCCGCGTATGTTACCGGCGAGTTGGGTTCGGTGACCGGCTGTGTGCCGGACGTCTCACCGCATAGTGACGGGTCAGTGAGCGTCAGCGGCGGGTTGGACCAGCTCGACCAGGACGCCGCCCGCGTCCTTGGGGTGGATGAAGTTGATCCTGCTGTTGGCGGTGCCGCGCTTCGGGGCGTCGTAGAGCAGGCGGAGGCCACGCTCCCGCAGGATCGCCGACACCTTCTCGACGTCGGTGACCCGGAAGGCGAGCTGCTGCAGGCCGGGGCCGGAGCGGTCCAGGAACTTGGCGATCGTCGACTCGTCGTTCAACGGCGCGAGCAGTTGGATCCGCTGGGTGGTCGAGTCCCCGCCCTCGGCGTTGATCTGCATCATCGCCTCCTCGACCTTCTGCTCCTCGTTGATCTCGCGGTGCGCGACGGTCATGCCGTACGCCGTGCCGTACAGCTCGATAGCGGCGTCGAGGTCGGGGACGGCGACACCGACATGGTCGATGCAGACGAAGAGATGGTCGGGGAGGTCCAGGGGAGTGCTCATAAAGCCATCCTCGTGCAGGAGGCCGCGACGCTCAACCGGACCGGCCCGGGTGTGACCACACCGACACCGCCCATCGAGCGAGACCCCTCCCGCCAACGGCTACCCCTAGGTAGTGTCTTCGAAGTCCCGCTCGTACCAGGTCTGCAGGAGGACCCATGTCCGTCAATGTCATCGTCGCCGGCGCTCGTACGCCGATCGGCCGCCTCCAGGGTGGTCTGAAGAGCCTGTCGGCCGCGGACCTCGGTGGCGTCGCCATCGCAGGCGCGCTCGAGAAGGCCGGTGTGGCAGCGGACCAGGTCGACTACGTGATCATGGGCCAGGTGATCCTCGCGGGTGCCGGCCAGAACCCGGCGCGCGGTGCCGCTATCGCGGGTGGGATCCCGGCGAACGTCCCGTCGATCACGATCAACAAGGTCTGCCTGTCCGGTCTGAACGCGATCGCGACCGCCGACCAGCTGATCCGTGCCGGCGAGCACGAGATCATCGTCGCCGGCGGCATGGAGTCGATGACCCAGGCACCGCACCTGCTGCCCGGCTCCCGTGACGGCTTCAAGTTCGGTGACACCAAGCTCGTCGACTCGATGGCCTACGACGCCCTCTACGACCAGGCCACCAAGCAGGCCATGGGCGGTCTGACCGAGCAGATCAACGCTGAGGGCGTGAAGTTGACCCGTGCCGAGCAGGACGAGTTCGCTGCTGCCTCGCACCAGAAGGCGGCTGCGGCCTGGAAGAACGGCGTCTTCGACGACGAGGTCGTCCCGGTGACCATCCCACAGCGCCGCGGCGACGCGATCGTCGTCTCCGCCGACGAGGGCGTCCGTGGCGACACCACCGCCGAGTCGCTCGGCAAGCTGCCCGCGGCGTTCTCCAAGGAGGGCACCATCACCGCCGGATCGGCCTCGCAGATCTCCGACGGCGCCTGCGCCGTGGTCGTGATGAGCAAGGCCAAGGCCGAGGAGCTTGGCCTGGAGTGGCTGGCCGAGATCGGTGCCCACGGCATGGTCGCCGGCCCCGATTCCAGCCTGCAACTGCAGCCGGCCAACGCGACCGCGCTGGCATGTGCGAAGGAGGGCATCGACCCGAAGGACCTCGACCTGCTCGAGTTCAACGAGGCGT
Organism: Marmoricola sp.; assembly: GCA_035695505.1. GTDB lineage: Bacteria > Actinomycetota > Actinomycetes > Propionibacteriales > Nocardioidaceae > Marmoricola. Next base: position 2,797 of record DASRRQ010000110.1, read on the forward strand.
TCGCAGCGGTCGGCATCGAGTCGACCCGCAAGCTGGGCCTGGACGCGGACAAGATCAACGTCAACGGCGGCGCGATCGCGCTCGGCCACCCGGTCGGCATGTCCGGCGCCCGGGTCGTGCTGACCCTCGCGCTCGAGCTCAAGCGCCGCGGCGGCGGCATCGGTGCTGCCGCTCTCTGCGGCGGCGGCGGCCAGGGCGATGCCCTGATCGTTCGTGTCCCCAAGAGCTGATCGAGCCTCATCCGAGTGAGCCGTAGAAGCACTGCCGACGTCCCCGGACTGGTCGAGAAGGCCAGGGCCGGGGACGCTCGCTCGGTGGCCAGGCTGATCTCGCTGGTCGAGGACGCCTCCCCGGCGCTGCGCGAGGTGATGGGCCTGCTCGCCCCGCTCGCCGGCGCCGCTCGGGAAGACGGGGGCGCACACATCATCGGCATCACCGGCTCGCCGGGCGTTGGCAAGTCGACCTCGACCAACGCGCTGGTCGCCGCCTTGCGCAAGGCTGGGAAGCGGGTCGGTGTCCTGGCCGTGGACCCCTCCTCGCCGTTCTCGGGAGGCGCGCTGCTCGGCGACCGGATCCGGATGCAGGACCACGCCCTGGACCCCGAGGTCTACATCCGCTCGATGGCCTCGCGCGGCCACCTGGGCGGACTCTCCTGGGCGGCGCCTCAGGCGCTGCGGGTGCTGGACGCCGCTGGCTGCGACGTGATCCTGGTCGAGACGGTCGGAGTCGGCCAGAGCGAGGTGGAGATCGCCTCGATGGCCGACACGACCCTGGTCCTGCTCGCGCCCGGCATGGGCGACGGGATCCAGGCGGCCAAGGCGGGGATCCTCGAGATCGGCGACCTGTATGTGATCAACAAGGCCGACCGAGACGGCGCCGACACCGTACGCCGCGAGCTGCGCGGCATGCTCGGACTGGCCCAGCGCCCGGACGGCGCCTGGGTCCCCGAGATCATCAAGACCGTCGCGATGACCGGCGAGGGCGTCGACGACGTCGTCGTCGCGATCGACAAGCACCTCGCGTACCTCCAGGCCTCCGGGGAGCTCGCGGCGCGGCGTACCCGGCGGGCGCGCGAGGAGATCGAGGCGATCGCGGTTACCAGCCTGCGCGAGCGCTGGGGCGACGTGCACGCCCATACTGACCTCGACCGGCTCGCCGAGCAGGTCGTCGCCGGGGACTCGGACCCGTACACCGCTGCAGACCGACTCCTGGAGAACTACGCATGAAGGTCGTCGTCACCGGGGCAGGCCCCGAATCGATCGGGCTCGCTACCGCCTCCGCGCTGCGCGACCTCGGTCATGAGGTGCTGGTCTCGACCCGCTCGACGCCCGTCGACGGGTTCGCCTGGCATCCGCTGGACCTCGCCGACCGCGGCTCGGTCTCAGCCTTCGCGGACTGGGTGCTGGGCACCGACGGCGGGCTGGACGTGCTGGTCAACAACGCCGGCATCCATCTCGACCTGCGCGCGAAGTGGAGCGAGCCGCAGCTGCTGGACGGCCACGAGATCCACTGGCGGACCAACTACCTCGGCACCATGCAGCTGACCCAGGCGCTGCTGCCGGCGCTGCTCGCCCAGGCGGTGCAGACCGGCGACGCTCGGATCGTGCACGTCGTCTCCCAGCTGCACGCCCGCGGGACCAATGAGTACCTCCTTGCCGAAGGCGGGCCATGGCTCAGCGCCGGTGTCGACCCGTACAGCTCCTGGAAGGCCTACGGCACCACCAAGCTGGCCCTGATCCACGACGCCGCCCGGTTGAACCGCACCTACGCCGATCGCGGACTGCGGGCGGTCTCCGCGCATCCCGGCAAGGTGCTCACCAAGATCGCCGACGGTGGTCTGGCCAACAGCCCGGTGCTGGCCCGGCTGCGCTCCTATGCGCGTCCCATCGAGAAGCTGATCCTGCTCACGCCCGAGCAGGGCGCCGAGACGAACGTGCATGTGGTGACGACCGGCGACCTGGCGGGCGGGGCCTACTACGAGAAGAGCGCTGCCAAGGCGCCCTCGGTCGATGCCCAGGACACGTCGGTCGAAGGCCGGTTGTGGGAGCAGACCCAGCGCTGGATGGTTGGATAGGCGCCATGACGCACAGCGGCGGTATCGCGAACGGCCCGGTCTCGCAGATCGCCTGGGTGACTGCCGACATCGACGCGACCGAGAAGTACCTCTCGGCTGGGTTCGGTGCCGGGAACTGGACCCGGATGAACGACATCCGTTTCGCTCCCGAAGACTGCTTCCTGCGCGGCGAGCCCGCGGACTTCACCATCCATGTCTCGATCGTGTACGTCGGCGACCTGCAGCTCGAGGTCATCCAGCCGGTCAGCGGGACGTCGATCTACTCGGAGTTCCTCGAGGCCAAGGGCCCGGGCCTGCACCACATCTGCTTCGACGTCGAGGACATGGCCGAGGCGATGGCCGGCGTCGCCGAGCTCGGCCTGACCGTGCACCAGAACGGCAGCATGATGGGCGGGGCGATGGACTTCGCCTACGTCGACGGCACCTCGGCCGGCGTCCCCTACATCGAGATCGCCCGGATCGGCGAGGACATGAAGGCCGTGTTCGCGAGCATCAAGGCCAACAGTTGACACTCGACTTCGATCCGATCGACGAGGCAGCCCGGCAGTGGGGGCTGCGCTGGGGCGGCGTACCGCAGATGCACGCGGTGACCACGCTGATGCGGGTCCAGCAGCTGGTGCTGTCCCGCCTCGACGCGCTGCTCAAGCCGCATGACCTCACCTTCGCCCGCTACGAGGCGCTGGTGCTGCTCTCGTTCACCCGGAGCGGATCGCTGCCGCTCGGCAAGATCGGTGAGCGGCTGCAGGTCCACCCCACCTCGGTCACCCCGATCATCGACCGGCTGGAGTCGGCCGGTCTGGTACGGCGCCAGCCGCACCCCGAGGACCGGCGCGCCGTCCTCGCCGAGATCACCGAGGCCGGACGCAGCCTCGTCGAGGCGACCACCGCCGACCTGATCGACGCCGGCTTCGGTCTGAGCGCGCTCGATGACGCGCAGCTCGGGGCGGTCTCGGAACTCCTCCGCGGGGTACGGGAAGCCGCAGGCGACTTCTAGACGTCGCCGAATGGGTCGGGACCGTGCGCTTGCTGCCCGAACTCGGCTGCCTTGTTCTCCTGTTGTGGCGGCGGGAAATCGTCGGGGGGAGCGGGCTTCCTGGGCGGGAAGGCTTCGGCCGGTGCCGTCGCCAACGGTCCGCCGGCGGGTGATGCCGAGGGGATCTTGAGGAGCTTGACCGTGTTCCCCTTCTTCCTGACGCGCGCGGGACTGACGCTGCGCGTGTCCTTGTTCAGATCCTGCCAGGGATGGAGGAGGCGGCCTCGGGCATCCTCATCGGCCGGCGCCGGCTCTTCGCGCGCACCGAGTCTGATCGCCAAGTGCTTGATCTTCTCGCGCGCCCAGACCCACTCCAGGATCTGATCGTCGAGCTCGCCCTTGAGCTTGGTCTGGGCTCCGAACGGGTGGATGTCGCTGGCGCTGGCCGGCGCCGCCATGAAGTTGAGGGTGAAGATCGCGGCCTCACGCAGCATCGCGTTGAGAATGGTCTCTTTGGTGGCCCCCTGCTTGGCCAGTTCGGTCTCCCCTGCCTCGAGCGAGATCAGCTTTCGCTCGACATCCAGGTAGTAGTGATTGCTCCCACTCGGTTTCGTGAATACATGGGTTTTCGAGCTCGTGGGGTGCTGCATCGATCCGGTCGCGGTGCTGTACCCGATCACGGCGGTAGGGAACCGGCTGATCTTGGAGACGTTCGCGATGAGGGCGCGCCCGTTCACGCGCTCCTCGTGGGACTCGGGCATCGCCTCGATGTAGCCAATGATGAACTCACGGATCGCTGACGTCGCCACGATCTCGTCCATATCTCGCATCGTCTTGTTGCGATAGACCGAGTCCCACAGTGCGAGGGTGCCCTCGGGGTCTTCGTCGAGACTCCGGACGAAATCCTCATTGTGGCCGGCCAGTGGCGGCAGTGCCATCACCGGGGCAGAGGAGACCTTGACGGCAGCCCCACCGAGCCGGCGGAGTCGATCCTCCAGGTCTTTGTGGGTGGGTAGCTCGGCACCGGTCGTGATTCCCAGCTTTCGCGCCGCTTCTTGGCCGTCCTCGGTCTTGCGTCGCCGCGGCTTTGGCGCCGGCTCGGGCTCCTCGACGGTCTCGTCGAGGCCACCGTTCATCTCCTTGTAGTCGATCCGCGTCCGCTTGCGCCGCGGCAGCGGATCGGGCTCGGGTGACCCAGGCGGTGACGGCTCGGGGGAACTGGTGCTGATCGGACTCAGCTCCCGCCGATGGCGAGCGCGCGGAGTACGTACGCCGCCGGCTTGCCCGGGTCGTCCGGGGTGATCCTCACGTCGATCCGGTTCATCCCCATCACTAGATAGTCGTGGTAGTCGACCGAGGTGTAGTCCTTGTTGCGCAGGTTGACGGAGGTCAGGTTGTCGTCACCGCCCTCGCCTTCGGCGGAGTCCACGTGGCGGTACACCGGGTTCTGGCGGTCGCTGTTGAAGACCAGTTCCAGCTGGCAGCCGTTGGCACTGCTTTTCCAATGCTTGAAGTAGAGGGTGTAGTCGTAGTCGGCGTCGATCACCTTGAACTCGATCGCGAGCTGCACCGCTCCGTGGTCGAAGCCCGAGCTCATGGGGACGTCGAAGCCGGTGCCCGAGACGTGCAGCGTGTTCTCGTCGGAGATGATCTTGAACGACGCCCCGCCGGTCGGGCCGAGGATGAACTTGCTCGGGGCGAAGCCCGTCACTGCGCCGCTGGCGGACCCCTTGACCGGGTCCAGGCCTAGTCGGGTGAGATCGAGCGCACCCGACGTGATCGTCTTCGGATCGGACTGCACGTCGTAGGCGACGTAGCCGGTCCCCGGTGTGGGGCTCAGCCCGTGCGACCCCTTCGCGTACTCGAAGTCGTGCGCGACCTCGATCGTCTGCTTGTCGCGGTCGGGGGAGAGGTCGACCAGCCAGGCCGCCTTCATCGTGAAGTCGACACCGAACAGCGACAGCTGGCTCGGGGGCAGCACCACCAGCGGCGAAGATGAGGAATCGAAGAGTCGGTCGATCACGAACTGTGGAAGCCGGACCTGGTTGGTGTTGGTCGGGCAGTCGCGGAACTGGATCACGTCCCACGGGTACTCCTGGGCCCAGACCCAGGTCGGCACGGTCACGTCGTCGTGGCTCAACGTCGCGTAGGTGGCCCAGTCCTTGACGCTCATCGACTCGGAGGCGCCGGTCTCCCGGGTGGTCCCCTGCTCGCTGCCGTGGGAGCTCGATCTGCTCCTCTCGTTCGTGGTCGAGTGGCTGTAGTCCCCTCCGACAGAGCCGGTCAGGTCGTCCCCGAAGAACCCGAAGGAGGCGTTGACGCTGTACGAGTTCGTCTCCGACGTCGATGAGCCGCTGGTGTGTTGACGGCTGGTCGAGTGGCTGTCGCCTTGGCTGTCGTTGCGCGAGGTCGACACCGAGCTGTTGATCGTGCGCGGCGAGTAGTCGAGCAGCCGGAGGTGGCTGTCGGGCCAGGCCTTCGGTGTGTAGGTGCTGGCGATCAGCACCGGATAGTCCGTGTAGCCGGTCACGTTGGTTGGGCCGAACTCCACCGGATGGTCGGCCGGGATGATCACTCGCTGCGAGCAGGTCACCCGATAGGCCCGTACCCAGGTCAGGTCGCGGACGTCGGTGACCTGACGGACCTCGTAGGTGAGGTGGACCTCCCCGTACGTGCCGCCGTCGGGGCCGAGCTTGGTGACCTTCGTCTGCCGGTAGATGTCGTCGGGGATGATCATCAGGGCTCCTCGGGATCAGGCGTAGCGGATGTAGAGCTGGACGTTGACGTTGACCGGCCTGGTCTCCTTGTCGCCGCCCTCGACGGGCAGGAACTGCATCGGGTCCATCCAATCGGCGGTCGCACCCGACAGCGGACCGACCGCGTAGGCCGTTTCGTGGTCGACGACGGGGCTATGGATCGCGGCTGTGAAGGGTTGGTGCGGGCGCGCCGTTTCCCAACCCTGGATCGAACCGACCTGGTCGCCCGCGAGGCCACCAAGCCTGGCAATGCGTCCTTCGGCTCCGGGATCGCGCTGCGTCCCGTGGTCGCAGCCGCGTAGGAAGAAGCCCCGGTAGTCCGGCACGTTGAAGTGGCTGTGGTCCACGGCCCCGTTGGTAGCGCCGATCTCCTCGAACAGCATCAGGTACGCGCCGGTGCGCGGCAACGAGCGTCCGTCGCACGGGAGCCACCCCTCCGGTGACGGCACGGCCTTGCCCGCACCGGGGAACGCGATGACCCCGCCGATCGGGAACAGCGGCGCCTCGGCCTCCTTCGTTGTCAGCACGTAGTAGTCGACGTTCGCGTTGACCGGCCTGGTCTCGAGCTCACCGCCAGCAGCACTTGCGACGACGTCGACGGTGCCGGGGTTCCATACGGCCTGGTCGTGGCCCGCCGCCCTGTTGCTCCTGAGTTTCTCGTTGCTGATCGGGACGTGGATCACCAGGGGAGTCTGGGTCGGCAGTCCTGTGGCGGACTTCTGGATCGAACCGACCTGGTTGCCTCCGTTGCCGCCGTCGGTCATAGGCGAGCGGCCCTCGACCTCCGGGTCGTGGCCGCTGCCGTTGTCGACGCCACGCAGGAACCTCCCGCGGTAGTCCGGCAGCCGGTAGTCGTCGCCGACCGTTCCGTGGGCTGGTCCGAGCGCTAGGTACAGCTCCTCGTGACCCTCTCGAGGGAACGCCCACCCATTGCACATCGCATAGGACATCGCGAGCTGGCCCTTGGCCTCGGCGCCGGCGTAGGGAACTACCATCCCCGGGTGGAGGCGACCCATGGGCACGGGATCGTCGCCGCCAGAGGTCTTGATCAGGAAGTTGACGTAGGCGTTGATCGGCCGCGACTCCGGATCTCCGCCGCGGCACACGAAGGTCTGCGTGGTGCCGCCACAGGACGCGAGCATGTCCCACTCGTCACCTTCGAACGAGGCATTGCTGCCGCCTTCGAACCGCAGCTGGGCCTTGAAGCGTCGGTCACTTGCCATGGCCGTCGAGTAGACCTCGAGACTGCCGACCTCCATGCCACCATTGCCGTTTCCGCGCGCTGCGCGCCGAGGTCCCGTGTCGAGCGTCCCCGTGGCGTCCACGCAACGCAGGAAGTAACCCTGCAGATCGGGCAGGTTGAAATGGTCGCCGTCCGACGACCCGTTCGCAGTTCCGATCGCGTCGAAAAGGTCGCGGTAGCCGCCGACGTCGACCGAGCGGCCGTCGCACAGCGCCCAGCCGTGTCGGTTGAGCGTGTTGATGTCCTCGCACCCGGCGTAGGCGATCACGCTGCCCACCGGGACGAACCCGTTCGCTGCGGCCATCGGTGCACCTCCAAGAAGTGATTCCAGACCTGACAATCTGGAACCTACGACCGCGGCGGCCCGACGACATCCGTGCTAGCACGCAGACGGATCGCCGAACTGCTCGGTCCTCGCTCGCGACGAGATCGGGACCTGAAGGCACTGCGCTCGTTCTACCGTCCGCAGGCTCATGTGTGTGTTGATTTCTGCAGATTAGTAGGATGCCCTATTATCTTGCCATGGAGGATTCGATGAACGCCCAGCAGCGCTGGCAGCAGCGGTACGCCGCATCCCGACTGCGCGACGCCGACTTCACCACCCTGTCCGGGATGGACGTCGAGCCTGCCTACGGGACCGAGAACTCCGAGTGGCCGGGCGAATTCCCCTTCACCCGCGGCCTGTACGCCGCCGGACAGCGGGCGCGGACCTGGACGATCCGCCAGTTCGCCGGCTTTGGCAACGCCCAGCAGACCAACGAGCGCTACAAGATGATCCTCGGCCGCGGCGGGGGCGGCCTCTCGGTTGCGTTCGACATGCCGACCCTGATGGGCCGCGACTCCGACGACGGCCGCGCTCTGGGCGAGGTCGGCCACTGCGGGGTGGCGATCGACTCCGCGGCCGATATGGACATCCTCTTCGACGGGATCGACCTGGGTGAGGTGACGACGTCGATGACGATCAGCGGTCCCGCCGTGCCGGTGTTCTGCATGATGCTGGTCGCCGCTGAGCGCGCCGGCGTCGACACGACCAAGCTCAACGGCACCCTGCAGACCGACATCTTCAAGGAGTACATCGCCCAGAAGGAATGGATCTTCGGTCCCGAGCCGCATCTGCGACTGATCGGCGACCTGATGGAGTACTGCGCCGAGAGCATCCCGGCGTACAAGCCGCTGTCGGTCTCCGGCTACCACATCCGCGAGGCCGGCTCGACGGCCGCGCAGGAGCTGGCGTTCACCCTCGCCGACGGGTTCGGCTACGTCGAGCTCGGGCTCGAGCGGGGACTGGACGTGGACGTGTTCGGGCCCGGTCTGAGCTTCTTCTTCGATAGCCACCTCGACTTCTTCGAGGAGATCGCGAAGTTCCGCGCCGCCCGCCGGATCTGGGCGACCTGGATGCGTGATGTCTACGGCGCCAAGACGGACAAGGCCCAGTGGCTGCGGTTCCACACCCAGACGGCCGGTGTCTCGCTGACCGCTCAGCAGCCGTACAACAACGTCGTGCGCACCGCGGTCGAGGCGCTCGCGGGCGTGCTGGGCGGCACGAACTCGCTGCACACCAACGCCCTGGACGAGACGCTCGCACTGCCGTCCGAGCAGGCGGCCGAGATCGCCCTGCGGACCCAGCAGGTGATCATGGAGGAGACCGGCGTCATCAACGTGGCGGACCCGCTTGGTGGTTCTTGGTACGTGGAGGCGCTGACGGACAAGATCGAGGCCGAGGCCAACGCCATCTTCGAGCGGATCCTGGGCCTCGGCGGCTCGTCGCTGAAGGCCACCGACCTGCCGGGCCTTGCGGCTGCGACCACCCGCGGCGACAAGCCGATCACCGCCGGGCTGCTCCGCGGCATCGAGGACGGCTGGTTCTCCTCGGAGATCGCGGAGGCCGCGTTCGTCTATCAGAAGGCGCTGGAGAAGGGCGACAAGAAGGTCGTCGGCGTCAATGTGCATCTCGACTCGGTGACCCATGACCTGGAGATCCTGCGGGTCTCGCACGAGGTCGAGATCGACCAGGTCCGCGAGCTGCGGGCACGTCGCGACGGGCGCGACGCCGCAGTTGTCGAGGAGTCCCTGGCCCGGATGGTCGAGGCCGCCCGGACTGGTGCCAACATGATCCCGACGATGCTCGAAGCCTGCCGCGCCGAGGCGACGCTGGGCGAGATCTGCGACGCGCTTCGCGCCGAGTGGGGCGAGTACCGGGAGCCGGCCCGGTTCTAGGGCGTCGCCGTCTCGATGGCCGTTGCCGCCTGCTCGGCGCCGGTCTTCGTGGCTGCCGCGAGTCGGGGCAGCCGTAACACGAAGGTGCTGCCCTGCCCGCGAGGCCCCGGGGCGGCGTGGATCGTGCCGCCGTGCCGGTCCACGATCCGGCGGCAGATCGCGAGCCCGAGCCCGGTCCCGCCGAATCCATCCCCATGGGCACGGTGGAAGGTCTCGAAGACGGCCTCGCGCTGATTCTCCGGGATGCCGATCCCGTTATCGCTGATGCGCAGCTCCAGCCAGTCGTCGTAGGCCTCGCCACTGATCTCGACGGTCGGGCGGACCCCAGGCTCGACGTACTTGACGGCGTTGCCGATCAGGTTGTCGAGCAGCTGGCGGACCAGGCCGGTGTCGGCCCAGACCCGAAGCCCGTCGGCGACCACGATCACCGGTGCCGACGGGGTCAGCGCTCGGAGCCCGGCCAGCGCACGCACCAGCTCGGAGACGTCGACCGGCCCGGGGCGCAGGGTCTGATCACGGGCGATCGTGTACGACATCAGGTCCGCGATGAACTGCCGCATGTGCGTCGCGGCGTCGTGGATCCGGCCGACCACGAGGCCGCCGACTGCTGGGGAGACCGAGCCGCGGGAGAACTCCTCGGCCAGCGCCTCGGTCCAGCCGTCGACCACGGTGAGCGGGTTGAAGAGATCGTGTGCGACCACCCCGGCGAAGCTCGCCAGCGTGTCGCGGTGCTGGCGGTCGACGGTGACGTCGCGGATATTGACCATTGCCTGCCCGGGCGCGAACGGGTCGTCGTTGACCAGGGGCACCGCGCTCATCTCCACGATCCGACCGCCGGGCAGTGCCTCGGAGCGGACGTGCAGATCCATCGGCGCCACCACTTCGCCGCGCAGTGCCCGACTGCCGGGCAGCTCCTCGTCGGTCAGGGGGAGCCCGTTAGGTTGGAAGAGCCCGTACGTCGTCGCTGGCTGGACCTCGTCGGGAAGGCCCTCGGCGATGCCGACGATCGAGCGCGCCGCCGTGTTGCGGACCAGGATCCGGCCGGTGTCGTCGACGACGACCACGCCCTCCTTCAGCGACTCCAGGACGGCGTCGAGCAGGCGGGCCCGTGCGTCGGCGGCCTGGCGCGCCTGGACCAGGCCTCGATTGGCGACGTCGCGCTCGGCCTGGCTGAAGGCGAGTGCGAGGCCGGTGAGCACCGTCATCGCGACGAACCCCTGGGCCGCCAGGGCCCGGTAGTGCGCATCGTCGATGGCAGCGAACGGGCCCTTGCCCGACAGGGTGAAGGCGACCCCGAAGGCGCCCATCACGACGCCGTGCAAGGTGACGGCGACCGCGGTGAACCGCAGGCCAGCCCAAACCGAGGTGACCAGGAGCAGGAACGCCAACGGCTGCGTGTCGGTGTCGCAGAAGACGAGCAAGCAGAGTGCGACCGTGACGCCGATCAGCGCGGCAACCTCGAGCAGTCGGCTCCTCGATGCCGGCGTGACCGCTGCGCAGACCCTCGCTGCCGCCCCGCGGAGGCTGCCGCTGCCGACCAGAGGCTGCAGCAGGAGCATCGCGAGCGTCGCGATCACGACCATCGCGACAGAATTGCGGCCCCACCACACGGCTGCCGTCGCCGGGTCCGGCATCCCGGTGACCACCGTCACGCAGGGCAAGCCGACCGCCAGCCCGGCGATGCCCGAGACCCCGGCAGCGACCGTGAGCCGACCGAGGTCGGCGAGCCGCTGCAGCGGTGCATCGCCCCCGAACCCCCAGAGACCGCCGATCATCCGGCGTACCAGCGCGACCGCGACGAAGACCTGGACCAGATTGATCAGCAGGAACAGGGCGGCCACGCCGAGCGTGGCCCCGGTGGTCAGGTTGACGAGCAGGGTGCTCGCAGAGAGGGCAGCTACGTCGGCGGGGAGCGAGCGACGGTTGCTGGTGCCGATCCAGACGGTGGCGACACCGATCGCCGGCCAGATCAAGCTGATGCCGTGGCCCTGGATGACGGTGGCACGGCCGACGTACCCGGCGATCAGGAACACGACCATGAAGCCGAGCAGGCGAAGCACCTCGCGCCGCGGCGTGGTGCCTGTCACAGCCTGATCTCCCCCACGATCCTCTTCATCGGCAGCATGGGAGAGGACCTGAGGAGATCTTTCGAGTTCAATCAAATCCAGGGCTGACACAATGCACTCATGACGCAGCAGCCCTTCTCCCGACCTGGCGCCTTCGACCTCTCCGGCCTCTCGAGCGGCCCTGCTCCGGCGGGCGGCGGTGGTCCCGCCATCAGCGGCGCCTACACGGTGACGCTTGACGAGGCGAGCTTCCAGACCGTTCTGGAGAGCTCGATGAGCGCGCCGGTGCTGCTCGCGTTCTTCTCGGGCTCCCGGTCGCCGGAGAGCGTCCGCCTTGCCGATGACCTCCAACTGCTCTCGAACGAGTTCGAGGGCCGGTTCCTGCTCGGACGCGTGGACGTCGACGTGCACCCGCAGATCGCGCAGGCGATGCAGATCCCCTCGGTGCCGCTCGTCGTCCTGGTTGCCCAGGGCCGACCGGTCCCGCTGCTGCAGGACGCGGCCCCGCTCGAGGAGCTCCGATCCGCGATCACCAGCGTGCTGCAGCAGCTGACCACCAGCGGCTTCACCGGACGGCATCAGCCCCGCGGGGGCGAGATCGACGCGGAGACCGGCGAGGAGCTCATCGATCCCCGGTACCTGCCGGCCCAGGACGCACTCGAGCGCGGCGACGTCGCCGGTGCCGTCGCGGAGTATCAGAAACTCGTGGACGCCAACCCGGCGGACGTCGAGGCCGCTGCCGGGCTGGCGATGGCGAAGGTGCTGCAGCGCACCGACGGCGTCGACGTGGCGACTGCGCGGTCGGCCGCTGCAGATGCCCCCGACGACGTCGACGCCCAGACGATGGTGGCGGACCTCGACCTCCTCGGCGGCCATGTCGACGACGCGTTCGTGCGGCTGATCAACCTGGTGGCGCGCACCTCCGAGGGCGACCGCGATAAGGCCCGGACGCACCTGATCGGCCTGTTCGCTGCCGTCGGCAATGACGACCCGCGGGTGGTCAAGGCCCGACGGGACCTCGCCTCCGCCCTGTTCTGAGCCGTAGCACGCCTGTAACACCGCGAAACATGCCTGTTGATCGGGCCGCCTAGGGTGCTCGCATGTCCAGCTCTCACCCTGGTCACCCAGGTCGGCTCCGCGCGTCGCGGGAGGGTCGATGACCGACCTTGCCCCGGTGCTGTCCGGTGCCCGGATCCTGGTGACGGCGCAGCGGCGCGCCGACGAGCTCGCCGCCGCGTTGACCCGGCGCGGCGCCGAGGTAGTCGTGGCGCCCGCTTTGGGGGTGGTGCCACGCATCGATGAGGAGGCGCTGCTGCGGCGTACCCGGGAGATCCTCGCCGAGCCGGTCGACACCCTGGTGGTGACGACCGGCATCGGCTTCCGAAGCTGGGTCGAGTCGGCAGGTGCGGCGGGTCTGCAGGACGACCTGGTGGCGGCGCTGGCCGGTACCCGGCTGGTCGCGCGGGGGCCGAAGGCGCGCGGAGCGCTGCAGGCCGTGGGCCTGACCGCGGACTGGGTCGCGGAGTCGGAGACGTCGGCTGAGCTGGTGGAGTTCCTGCTCGCCGAGGGTGTGGCCGGGGAGCGGATCGCGATCCAGCACCACGGCGCCGGGGATCCGCAGATCGAGGCCGTACTGCGGGACGGCGGTGCGACGGTGCTGCCGCTGGAGGTCTATCGGTGGGGGCCGCCGGCTGACCCCGATGCCGTCACGGCCGCAGCGCTCCAGACCGCGGCCGGCGAGTTCGACGCCGTGCTGTTCACCTCGGCACCGGCTGCAGTCGCCTGGATCGCCGAGCTCCAGCGCCAGGGGGTCGTCGAGATCGTCCAGGAGCTGGTTGCCGAGGGCAGGCTCCTGATCGCGGCCGTCGGACCGATCACGGCGGAGCCGTTGGACGCTGCCGGGCTCGGGCCGGTGTTCCCGGACCGGTCCCGGATGGGCGCCCTGGTGCGCCACGTGGTGCTGACCTTGGGCGATGAAGCTCACAGCGTGCAGACCCCCGCCGGCGTCCTGCATGTGCGTGCTTCGGCGGCGACGCTGGACCATGCGGTGCTGCCGCTGTCCCCGAACGGGCTGGCGATCTTGCGCCAGCTCGCCCGCAACCCCGGCGAGGTCGTCAGCCGGGACCGGCTGCTGGCCGCTCTCCCGGGCGAATCGGCCGACCCGCACACCGCGGAGGTCGCCGTCGCCCGCCTGCGCGAGGCGCTCGCCCCGCACGCGCTGGTGCGTACCGTGATCAAACGCGGCTACGTCCTCCTCACCTGATCCCCGAACGCGCGAGCCGCCCGAGTCGCCGGGCGTTGCGCTAGCGAGCCGCCCCGGCCACAGCGAGTGCCTCAACCAGCGCGCGGACTGCGGGGGAGCGGCCCTGGCTGCGCCGCCACAGGGCGATGACCTCGCGCTCGGGGACGGGCTCGCGGACGCGTAGGGCCGCGACTCCAGCCGGCAGCGGCGATCGCCCCAGTCGCGGAACCAGGGCGATGCCGAGCCCGGCGGCGACGAGCGCGAGGTGCGAGTCGAACTCCATCGACGTGTGCTCGATCGCCGGCAGCCGCCCGGTGCCGGCGTACATCCGGGAGAGCCACTGCCGGCAGATGGTGCCCTCCGGTGTCGCGATCCAGTGCTCGTCGACCAGGTCCGCAGGCGTGACCGAGCCCTGCAGTGCGAGCCGGTGGTCTTCGCGGACGATCACCTCGGCCTCGTCGCGGTGCACCGTACGCCGGTCCAGGTGGTCGGGGATCGCGATCGGGACGTCGCCCCACCGGTGCACGACGGCGACGTCCGCCTGGCCGGTGGCGATCTGCTCGACGGCCTGCCACGGCTCGGTCTCGGCGATCCGCAGCCGCAGGCCGGGATGCGCCGTCATCAGCATGGATGCCACGGGGCCGATCAGCCCACGGACCGCGGTGGAGAAGCCGAGCAGGCCGAGCTCGCCGACGACCTCGCCGGCGTGGGCGTGCAGGTCGGTCTCGAGTCGCTCGAGATCGGCGCTGATCCGGATGCCTTCGGCGACCAGGATCCGGCCCGGGCCGCTGAGGATCACTCCGCGGCCCACCCGCTCGAGCAGGTCGACGCCAGACTGGCGCTCAAGTCGCTTGATCTGCTGGGAGACCGCGGACGGCGTGAAGCCGAGCTCCTCGGCGGCAGCGACCACCGAGCCGAACCGGTCGACGGCTTCTAACGAGCGCAGGGCGGCCAGATCAATCATGCAGTGAGATTACATGGAATCATATAGAAAGCATCGCTGGTGCTACATAAAGATCCACCGGAGACTTGTTGGCATGAGCCCCCGTCACGCAGCCCTGGCCGTCCTGGTCGCCGTGATCTGGGGGTTCAACTTCGTCGTGATCGACTGGGGCATGGAGCCGGTCGGCGGTGAGAGCATCCCGCCCCTGCTCTTCGTGGCCCTGCGGTTCCTCGCCGTTGTGCTCCCGGCGGCGTTCTTCGTCCCGAGGCCGAAGGCTCCGTGGCGGACCGTGGTCGCTGTCGGGGTGTTCATGTCGCTGGGCCAGTTCGGGTTCCTCTACACCTCGATGGACGCCGGGATGCCTCCCGGTCTGGCTGCCCTGGTGCTGCAAGCCCAGGTCCTGTTCACGGTGCTGATCGCCGCGCTCTGGCTGCGCGAGCGGCCGACCGGTCGTCAGCTCCTGGGCGTGCTCGTCGGAGCCGCCGGCCTCGGCGTCGTCGGCGTCGGGCGTGGCGGCCACATCGGGTTGGGCGCCTTGCTGCTCTGCCTGGCCGGCGCGCTGTCGTGGGGGATCGGCAACGTGGTCAGCCGCCGGGCCGGCGTACGGTCCGGGCTGTCGATGGCGGTGTGGTCCTCGCTCGTCGTACCGGTGCCGCTGGTGCTGCTGAGCCTGGTCGTCAACGGTCCGCACCCCGTCGGGCACGCGATCGCCCACCTCGGCTGGCACGCGCTGCTTTCGACGCTCTACACGGCCGGTCTGGCCTCGCTCGTCGGCTACTCGATCTTCAACGGGCTGCTGGCCCGTTACCCGGCATCCTCGGTGGTCCCGTTCGTGCTCATCGCACCGCCGGCGGCGATGCTGAGCGCGTGGCTACTGCTGGACCAGGTCCCGAACGCCGCCGAACTGGTCGGTGGGGTCGTCGTCCTGGGCGGCGTCCTGGTGACCGTGTGGTCAGGACCGGCCGCTCTCGGTGTATGCCGAGCCCGGGGTGTCGGACAGGTTGATCAAGGCGGACACGATCCGGCGCGCGGTGAAGTCGGCGCAGAGCTCGTGCACCTCCTCGATGGTGCAGAACTTCGCTGACCTGATCTCGCGCTGCTGCCGGACGATCCGGTCGACCATGGCCGGCGGGTGCACGCCTCCGTCGAAGACCAGGCAGACCGCGTCGTCCCAGCCGCCCCACGGCGGCAGCCAGTCGGTGAGGATGAGCGGGCCGGCGGAGATCTGCAGCCCGAGCTCCTCCTCGACCTCGCGGGCCACGGCGAGCATCGGGGACTCGCCCACCTCGACGACGCCGCCCGGCAGGTCCCAATCCTTCTTGTAGGTCAGCTGGCACAGCAGGACCTGATCTGCGCCCTCGGCGCGGATCAGCATCTGGCTGATCGCCCGCTTGCGCGGCAGGAACGAGTTGAGCAGCCGCCGGAAGCCGATCGGGTCGTCGACCGGGGTGTCGTCGGCGAGCCGCGCGTACACGATCCGGTCGGAGCCGTCGGCGACGCTGCGCGCGACCCCTTCGCGCATCAGCCCGGAGAAGGTGGCGATCCGCTGGGCGTCCTCGTCCTCAGGATCGATGAGCGCCTCGATCCGGCGGTGCCCGGCGCCGAAGCCCGAGGCGAGGGCGTCGCGAACGGCTTCGACCGACGGTCCGAGACCCTGGGCCTGGAGCTCCGCAGTCCAGTTGACGCGCACCACTCCGGGGGAGACGGGGGTCAACTCTGCAGTCACCGGACCAGCCTAGGGGAGAGCGCCGTACGGTCGCGCTCCTCGGCTACTCCGGCACCAACCACAGGGTGCCCAGTGGCGGGATCCGGAGCGTCGCACTGGCCGGCTGGTCGCCGTACGGCTGGGCGGTCGCGGTGACCGAGCCGAGGTTGCCGACGCCGGAGCCTCCGTAGATCTCGGCGTCGGTATTGAGCACCTCGGCCCAGGTGCCTGCGACAGGGAGCGGGAGGCGGTACTGCTCGTGCGGGCGGCCGGAGAAGTTGCAGACGCAGACCATCGCCTCGCCTCGGGTGCCCCACCGGACGAAGGCGATCACATTGGAGCCGGCGTCGTCGGCAGCGAGCCACGTGAAGCCGGCCGGGACGGTGTCCTGGGTCCAGAGCGCCGGACTGGCGACGTACCTGCCGTTGAGGTCGGTCACCAGTCGCTGTACGCCGGCATGCTCGGCGTGGTCGAGCAGCCACCAGTCCAGCTGGCTGGACTCGGCCCACTCGTTGTCCTGGGCGAACTCGCTGCCCATGAACAGCAGCTGCTTGCCCGGATGAGCCCACTGGTAGGCCAGGAACGAGCGGACGCCGGCGAACCGCTTCCAGCGGTCGCCGGGCATCTTGCGCAGCAGTGAGCCCTTGCCATGCACGACCTCGTCATGGCTGATCGGCAGCACGTACTGCTCGGAGAACGCGTAGACCATCGAGAACGTCAGCTGGCCATGGTGGTGCGAGCGGTACATCGGGTCGCGGGCGATGTAGGCCAGCGAGTCGTGCATCCAGCCCATGTTCCACTTGAAGCCGAAGCCCAGCCCCTCGGCGTCGACACGTCGGGTGACGCCCGGCCAGGACGTCGACTCCTCAGCGATGACGCAGGCGCCGGGCACCCGGGCCCCGACGGCCACATTGAGCTCTTGGAGGAACGCGACGGCTTCGAGGTTCTCCCGGCCCCCGTGCACATTGGGCGTCCATTGGCCATCGGGGCGCGAGTAGTCGAGGTAGAGCATCGAGGCGACCGCATCGACCCGGAGGCCGTCGACGTGGAACTCCTCGAGCCAGTACAAGGCGTTCGCGATCAGGAAGTTGCGGACCTCGAGCCGGCCGAAGTCGAAGACCAGCGTCCCCCACTCCGGGTGCTCGCCCCGCGACGGGTTCGGGTCCTCGTACAACGGGGTGCCGTCGAAGCGGGCCAGGGCGAACTCGTCCTTCGGGAAGTGCGCCGGCACCCAGTCCAGGATCACGCCGATCCCCGCCGCATGCAGCCGGTCCACCAGTCTGCGGAAGCCGTCAGGATCACCGAACCGCGACGTCGGCGCGTAGTACGAGGTGACCTGGTAGCCCCAGGACCCGCCGTACGGGTGCTCCATGACCGGCAGCAGCTCGACGTGGGTGAAGCCCAGCTGCAGCACGTACGCCGTCAGCTGCTCCGCGAGGTCGTCGTAGGACAGGCCCTTGCGCCAGGAGCCGAGGTGGACCTCGTAGACCGACATCGGCCGCTGGTCGGGGCGGTCGCTGCGGGCCGCCATCCACGCGTCGTCGCCCCAGGTATGGTTGCTGGCGAAGACGACCGAGTGCGTCTCCGGCGGTACGGCGGTGTGGGTGGCGAGCGGGTCGGCGCGGTCGGTCCAGACGCCGTCGGCCCCGGAGACGACGTACTTGTAGCGGGCGCCGGAGCCTGCGCCCGGCACGTCGAGCTCCCAGATGCCTGACTCGGGCCGCCGGCTCATCGGCATCGTGGTCCGGTCCCAGCCGTTGAAGTCGCCGACGAGGCGGACCTCGCGGGCGTTGGGAGCCCAGACCGCGAACCGGGTGCCACCGTCGTACGGGTGCGCGCCGAGTGCTTCCCACAGGCGGTGGTGCCGGCCCTCGCCGATCAGGTAGAGGTCGAGGTCGCCGAGGGCTGCGCTGCCGGCGCTCATCGGGTCGCCTCGGCGAGCCGGCCCAGCGCGTTGAGCGGGATGCCCAGCCAGCCGGGGCGGTTGCGGGTCTCGTAGACGGTCTCGTAGACGGCCTTGTCCGCGACGTACGCCGCGAGCAGGACCTCTTCGTCGGCACCGAGCGCGACGCCGCGCACCTCGGTGTAGCCGGCAAGGAAGGCCGTCGTGTTGTGCGTCGTCCACTCAGCCGCCCGATAGGCGACCTGGACCGCCTCGTCGCCACCGCTGGCGAGGTCGCGGGCAACGGTGGACGCGGCGTAATCGAGCGACCGGATCATGCCGGCGACGTCGCGCCAGACCGAGTCTGGCAACCGCCGCTCGGCGAGGTCCTTGGCGGGCTCGCCCTCGAAGTCGACGAGCTTCCAGCCCAGGGACGTGCGCAAGGTCTGACCGAGGTGGAGGTCGCCGTGGATGCGCTGCACCGGCACCGCTCCCAGAGGGCGGAGTGCGTTGAAGCGGGCGGTCAGGGAGTCGGTCAGCTCGGCCAGATCGGGTACGACGTCGTGCGCGGCCTCCAGGCGTCCAGCCATCGTGGCGGCGAGGTCGGCGCTACTGGTCTCGCCGCTGCCGAACTCGGCTGCCAGGAGCGCGTGCACCTCGGCCAGCGTGCTTCCGAGCCGGTGCGCCTCGGCGGCGAAGTCGCCGCCCACCTCGTCGGCGTGCAGGTCGCCCTCGGTGAACAGGTTGCGGGCGCTCGCCAGGGCGAGGTCGAAGCCGTCGCTGGCGGTGCGCAGGAACTGCTGGAGCATCCCGAGATCCAGCACCGCGCCGTCCTCGGTCGTGGTCCGGACATAGCCGAAGAGGGTGGCCACGTCGGTACTGCCCGCGCGGGTCAGGGCCTCGTGGATCTCGATGTCGGGGTTGATCCCCGGGGTGAGCCGGCGGTAGACCTTGAGCAGCGCGTCCTCACCGAACGCCATCGAGGAGTTGCTCTGCTCCCCGGAGAACACGGTCGAGTGCGCCTCCAGGTCCAGTTCGTGCTCGCCGGCCCGGACGAACTCGACCGCGGAATCGGTCTCGGGGTCCGTCCCCTCGGCGCCAGCGAAGGCGCGCAACCAGACCGCCATGGCGTCGCGGTCGTGCACGGCGTCGTAGTGGTGCCTGCCGTCCCAGAAGCCGATGGCTGCGTGGGCGAGCCGCTCCTGCGGCTCGTCGTAGGACGCGAGCGGCAGCTGGTAGAGATCAGAGCCGTCGGCAGTGCCGGACGCGTCCGTGTAGGTCAGCCCCACCAGGGCGGTGCTGACGTCGTGGGCGAGCGGGAGCACGGTCGCCGACGAGACGGCGAACTCGCGGCCCTTGCCGCCGAACCAGCGGGCTTCGGCGATGTAGGCGGCGAGTTGGGGTCCAGGGTCAGGCGTCATCGGCGGCCTCCGGGAGGCGGATCCAGTAGAAGCCGTACCCGCCGAGGGTCAGCAGGTAGGGCAGCTCGCCCACCTGAGGGAACCGGACGCCGCCGAGCAACTCGATCGGCGTCAGGCCTTCCCACCGGCGCAGGTCGAGCTCGACCGGCTGGGGGAAGCGGGACAGGTTGTTCACGCAGAGCACGGTGTCGGTGCGGGGGGTCCCGCTCTCGTCGGTCCAGGTGTGCTCGCGCACGTAGGAGAGCACCGAGGGATTCGTGCCGCCGAGATCGTAGAACTCCCCGAGGCCGAAGCTGGGGTGCTGCTTGCGGGTGTGGATCATCCGCCGCGTCCAGTGCAGCAGGGAGGAGGAGTTGTCGAGTTCGGCTTCCACGTTGACCGATTGGTACCCGAAGACCGGATCCTGAATCACCGGCAGGTGCAGTCGGCCGGGCGTCGCGGCCGAGAAACCGCCGTTGCGGTCCGAGGTCCACTGCATCGGCGTACGGACGCCGTCGCGGTCGCCGAGCCAGATGTTGTCGCCCATCCCGATCTCGTCGCCGTAATAGAGCACCGGCGAGCCCGGCAGCGAGAGCAGCAGGGCGGTGAAGAGCTCCATCCGGTTGGTGTCGTTGTCCAGCAGCGGCGCGAGCCGGCGGCGGATGCCGATGTTGGCCTTCATCCGCGGGTCGATCGCGTACTCCGACCACATGTAGTCGCGGTCCTCGTCGGTGACCATCTCCAAGGTCAGCTCGTCGTGGTTGCGCAGGAAGATGCCCCACTGGCAGTTCTCCGGGATCGCGGGGGTCTGCTCCATGATCTCCGAGATCGGGAACCGGGACTCGCGGCGTACGGCCATGAAGATGCGTGGCATCACCGGGAAGTGGAACGCCATGTGGCACTCGGTGCCGACGACTGTGCCGTCTTCCTGGGTCTCCGGCCCGAAGTACTCCACCACGTCCGAGGGCCACTGATTGGCCTCGCAGAGCAGCACCCGGCCTGGGTACTTGTCGTCGACGAACCGGCGCACTTGCTTGAGGAACTCGTGGGTCTCGGGGAGGTTCTCGCCGTTGGTGCCCTCGCGGACGTAGAGGTAGGGGACGGCGTCGAGCCGGAAGCCGTCCAGGCCCATGTCGAGCCAGAAGCTCAGGGCATCCAGGATCGCCTCGTGGACCTTCGGGTTCTCGTAGTTGAGGTCGGGCTGGTGGGAGAAGAACCGGTGCCAGAAGTACTGGCCGCGGACCGCGTCCCAGGTCCAGTTCGACGGCTCGGTGTCGACGAAGATGATGCGGGCATCGGGGAACGCCTCGTCGGTGTCGGACCAGACGTAGAAGTCGCCGTACTCGCCGTCCGGGTCGGACCGGCTGGCCTGGAACCACGGGTGCTGGTCAGAGGTGTGGTTGGCGACGAAGTCGATGATCACCTTGATCCCGCGCGCGTGTGCTGCGTCGAGGAAGGCGTGGAAGTCCTCGACCGTGCCGCACTCGGGGAGGATGTCGGTGTAGTCGGCGACGTCGTACCCGCCATCGCGCAGCGGTGAGGTGAAGAACGGCGGCACCCACAGGCAGTCGACGCCGAGCCACTGCAAGTAGTCCAGCTTCTCGGTCAGGCCGCGGAAGTCGCCGACGCCGTCGCCGTCGGAGTCCTTGAAGGACCGGACCAGGACCTCGTAGAACACAGCCGTCTTGAACCACTCAGGTGCCTCCCCGATGGCGACTGCCTCCTTCGCGGCGGCCTGGATGTCTAGCTCGGTCACACGGGCCCTCTCATTGGCTGCTTCATGGGGTCGGCCGCACGCTCAGGATGTGTGCGATCTCGGCGGCGGGGTCGAGGCGGACGTAGTTGTCGGCTGACCACGGCCAGGTCTGGCCGCTGATCAGGTCGTGGACCTCGAAGCGCGCACCGTCGGGCTGGCCGAGAGCCGCGAGGTCGAGGTGGACCATCGTCTCCTGTGCCGCGTGCGGGTCGACAGTGAGCACCACGATCACGCGGTCATCGCCCGAGCTCTTCGAGAACACGACGATGTTCTCGTTGTCGCTGCTGTGCACCGTCAGGTCGCGCAGCTGCTGCAGGGCCGGGTGCGCCCGCCGGATCTCGTTGAGCAAGGTCAGGTACGGCGCCAGCGACCGGCCCTCGGCCTCGGCGGCGGCCCAGTCGCGGACCTTGACCTCGTACTTCTCCGAGTCGAGGTACTCCTCGCTGCCCGGGCGCACCGCCATCCGCTCGTAGAGCTCGAAGCCGGCGTACACGCCCCAGCTCGGCGAGCCGGTCGCCGCCAGCGTGGCCCGGATCCGGAACGCAGCCGGGCCGCCATGCTGGAGGTACTCGTGCAGGATGTCGGGGGTGTTGACGAAGAAGTTCGGCCGCAGCACGTGTCCGGTCTCCCCGGCGAGCTCGCGCAGGTAGGACTCGATCTCGGTGCGGCTGTTGCGCCAGGTGAAATAGGTGTAGCTCTGGTGGAAGCCGACGGTCGCCAGGGCCCGCATCATCGCCGGGTTGGTGAACGCCTCGGAGAGGAAGAGCACGTCCGGGTCGCTCTCGCGCAGCTCGCCTAGCAGCCGCTCCCAGAAGGCGACCGGCTTGGTGTGCGGGTTGTCGACGCGGAAGATCCGGACGCCGTGCTTCATCCAGAGCCGGACGATCCGCAGCACCTCGGCGTAGATGCCCTCGGGGTCGTTGTCGAAGTTGATCGGGTAGATGTCCTGGTACTTCTTCGGCGGGTTCTCGGCGTAGGCGATGCTGCCGTCGGCCCGGGTGGTGAACCACTCCGGGTGCTTGGTCGCCCACGGGTGGTCGGGGGCGGCCTGAAGGGCGAGGTCCAGGGCGATCTCGAGACCGAGGGCCTTGGCCCGCTTCACGAAGGCGTCGAAGTCCTTCATCGAGCCCAGGTCCGGATGCACCTTGTCGTGCCCGCCAGCCTTGGAGCCGATCGCCCACGGCGAGCCGACGTCGGTGGCCGTCGGCGTCAGCGTGTTGTTGCGCCCCTTGCGGTTGATCGTCCCGATCGGGTGGATCGGTGGCAGGTAGACGACGTCGAAGCCCATCGCCGCGACCGCATCCAGTCGCTTGGCTGCGGTTGCGAAGGTGCCGGGAACGATCGTGCCGTCGGTCTTCTCGGTCGCGCCCTCGGAGCGCGGGAAGAACTCGTACCAGCTGCCGACCAGGGCGCGCTCGCGGGAGACCTGGAGCGGGTAGGGGCCCTCGTGGGTCAGCAGGTCGCGGATCGGGTACGCCGCGGCGACCGCGAGCAGGGCCGGGTCCTCGGCAGCCGCGAGCCGGACCGGCACCGGGCGGCTGGCATCGCCCAGGGCCGTGATCGCGTCCAGCACGGTGGTCCTCGCGGGCTTCGGTGCCTCGACCTCGCGACCCCAGCGCTGCAGCAGCTCGACGCCCTCGGCGAACATCAGCTCGACATCGACCTCGGCGCGGATCTTGACGCCTGCGTCGTGCGACCACGTGGCGAGCGGGTCGCTCCAGGCTTCGATCGTGAACGTCCAGGCGCCCAGCTCGTCGGCAGCCACCCGGGCGGCGTACCGGTCGACGGAGTCAGGCAGGGGGGTCATCCGCACGGGGTCACGGCGTACGCCGGCCGGGTCGGTGAGCACCACCTCGGCACCCAACTGGTCGTGCCCCTCGCGGAAGACCAGCGCCGTGACCTCGAAGACCTCGCCGGGAACGGACTTGGCGGGGTACCGCCCGTGCTCCACTACGGGCGTCACATCCATCACGGGGATCCGTCCCACCATGGGTCAACCCTTGCGAACTCCGGAGCCGGAAGCAAACGAAGCGGTTTCGACAGGCTCAACCAGCGGTCGTCCCCTCTGCGCTCAGGTCCCCACCCGCTGGTTGAGCCTGTCGAAACCCGCTGGCCCCGCAGAGGTCCCCACCCGCTGGTTGAGCCTGTCGAAACCCGCTGGCCCCGCAGAGGTCCGCACCCGCTGGTCGAGCCTGTCGAAACCCGCTGGCCCCGCAGAGGTCCGCACCCGCTGGTTGAGCCTGTCGAAACCACAGGTGCCGTCGATGCTGTGGCGACGCATCGGTTGGCGCGCGAAGGTCGCAAGATGCCGTTCACCTACATCCTCGAATGCGCTGACCTCAGCTTCTACGTCGGCAGCACCTGGAGCCTCGAGCGCCGGTTCCACGAGCACTCCATCGGTGAGGGTGCGAAGTACACAAAACGGCGTCTTCCGGTCCGCTTGGTGTGGGCAGGCGAGTTCGAGCGGATCGTCGATGCCTTTCGCTTCGAGAAGCAGGTCCAGGGCTGGCGCCGCGAGAAGCGGATCGCGCTCATCGAGCGCCGGTACGCCGACCTGCCAGACCTCTCCCGGTGCCGACTGCAGCGGATTGTCGACGTCTAGTTTCGACAGGCTCAACCGGCGGTGGTTCGGTTGGGCACCGAGGTCACCGCCCGCTGGTTGAGCCTGCTGAAACCGGACTTCAGCCGTGCATCAGGGGGGCCATCGCGCGGGCGACGAGACTGCGACGGCGGGTGAGGCGCTCCTCGAGGTCGGCGACGCGCATCGCCTGGAGGCCGGCGTTGATGCCGAGCCAGCGGAACGGCTCGGGCTCCCAGTCGCGGCTGTGATGGTCGACCCAGGGGAGCGCGACCAGGTCGCTGTCGCGGCCGGTGATCAGGTCGGCGAGGGTGCGGCCGGCGAGGTTGGTGGTGCCGACCCCGTCGCCGACGTAGCCGCCCGCCCAGGCGTGGCCGGTGCGTCGGTCGATGCCGACCGACGCCGACCAGTCGCGGGCGATTCCGAGCGGGCCTCCCCACGCGTGGGTGAAGGCGGCGGACCTGGTCTGCGGTAGCAGGTCGTGCAGGGTCGTGCGCAGGGTGGCGAAGACCCGCGCCTCCTCGTCGTACGACGGCCGGATCCGCGAGCCCAGGTGGTACGGCGCCCCGCGGCCGCCGAACGCCAGCCGGCCGTCGGCGGTGCGCTGCCCGTAGATGATCACGTGCCGTCCGTCGGTGAACGTCGGGCGATCGGCCAGTCCGATCTGATCCCAGCTGGCGTCGTCCAGCGGCTCGGTCGCGACCATCAGCGAGTAGACCGGGGCGATCGCCCTGCGGCTCGACGGCAGGTGCGCAGTCCACGCCTCGGTGGCCCGGACGACGACCTCGGCGCTGACCCTTCCGGCGTCCGTCCGCACCCCACCCGTCTCGATCGCACGCACCGGCGTGCGCTCGCAGATGACGACACCGCGCGCCTCGGCCGCGCGGGCGAGCCCGTGCACCAGGCGCCCGGGATGGATCGACGCGCAGTGCGGCGTGAACACCGCCCCGACCACGTCGGTTGCGGCAAGCCTGCGGACTGCCTCGTCGGCGTCGAGCAGCCGGAGGTCATCCTCGGTGAAACCGCGCTCGTGCTCGGTCAGCACCTCCTCGCGCAGCCGGCGCAACTGCGGTGCCGAGCGTGCCAGGGTCAGCGTCCCGCCATGGGCGAAGCCGGCGTCGATGCCTTCGGCAGCCACGACCCTGCCGACTTCGGTGACGGTCCGGGCCATCTCCTGGTGCAGGCGCAGGGCGGCAGCGGGGGAGGACGCCTTGACCAGCCGCGTCCAGGACGTCGGGAACAGCGCGCTGCACCAGCCGCCGTTACGGCCAGACGCCCCGAAACCGACGTGCTCCGCCTCGAGCACCACGATGCGCAGCGACGGGTCCGCAACGCTGAGGTAGTACGCCGTCCAGAGCCCGGTGAACCCCGCCCCGACGATGACCACGTCGGCACTGGTTGGCCCGGCCAGCGGCGTTCGGGAGGCTGGCGGCTCGTCGAGCGTGTCCGACCACAGCCCCGGAGGCAGCAGGCTCAGCGGACGCCCCACGAATAGGTCTGCTTGCGCAGTTTGAGGTACACGAACGTCTCGGTGGCGCGCACACCGGCGACAGCGCGGATCCGCCCGGAGACCACCTCGAGCAGGTGCTCGTCGCTCTCACACACGGCCTCGGCGAGGATGTCGAACCCGCCGGCGGTGATCACGACGTACTCGATCTCGTCCATCTTCGCGAGCTCGTCGGCGATCGGCTCGATGGGCCCGTCGACGTGGACGCCGATCATGGCCTGGCGCGCGAAGCCGAGCTCCATCGGATCGGTGACCGCGACGATCTGCATCACGCCGGCCTCGATCAGCCGCTGCACGCGCTGGCGAACCGCGGCCTCGGAGAGGCCGACGGCCTCTCCGATGCGCGCATAGGGACGGCGCCCGTCCTGCTGGAGCTGCTCGATGATCGCCTTGGACACGTCGTCGAGCGGCGCGCTGCGCCGGACGTGGTTCGAGTCGGAGTCACCCATGCTCGACATGGTCCCGCTTGGAGTTCGCAGGACGCAAGTTCATGCGGCGGTTTTCGTTGCGAAACATGATCTTCACGACGGAATCCCTTGTCGTGATCACCGTGTCGTGCCACGATGCGCTGAACGTCAGAGGGAGGGTTTCGTGACTGAAGATTCCCGGATCAGTCGTCGCACGTTGTTCAAGGGCGGTGGCGGAGCCGTATTCGCGGTCGGCAGCGTCTTTGCGCTCAAGGCCTTCGGCTCGCCTGCGCTCACCCAGAATCCTGCCGACTGCACGACGACCGACGTCTCGGCGCACGACAAGCGTTTCGTCATCTCCAACTGGCCGCTCTACATCGACCCGAACAGCAAGAAGGACCCGTCGACGCTGCAGCGGTTCGAGCAGCAGACCGGGATCAAGGTCAGCTACACCGATGACGTCAACGACAACGACGAGTTCTTCGCCAAGGTCAAGAACCAGCTCGGCGCCTGCCAGTCGACCAAGCGCGACATGTTCGTGCTGACCGACTGGATGGCGGCCCGGATGATCGAGGTGGGCTGGATCCAGCCGCTCGACGCATCCAAGGTGCCGAACCTGCATGCGAACATCATCGACTCGCTGGCCAAGCCCGAGTGGGACCCCGACCGGAAGTACTCCGCGCCGTGGCAGAGCGGCCTGACCGGGCTTGCCTACAACAAGAAGTACCTCAAGAAGTCGGTCAAGGAGTATGGCGAGCTGCTCACCCGCCCGGATCTCAAGGGCAAGGTCACCATGCTCACCGAGATGCGCGACACGATGGGCCTCATCATGCTCAGCCAGGGCGTCGATCCTGCGAACTTCACGAACGCGCAGTGGAACACCGCGATGGATGCCCTCACGAAGGCGACCAGCGATGGCCAGATCCGCCGCTTCACTGGCAACGACTACGTCCAGGACCTCTCTGCCGGCAATGTCCTGGCCTGCGAGGCGTGGAGCGGTGACATCGCCAACTCCGGCGATGACAACCTCGTCTTCGTCCCCCCGGCCGAGGGGATGATGATCTGGGCCGACAACATGCTGGTGCCCAACCTGGCGACGCGGAAGACCAATGCGGAGAAGTGGATCAACTTCTACTACGACCCGGTCAACGCGGCCCGGCTTGCTGATTACAACCAGTACATCTGCCCGGTCAAGGGCGCCCAGCAGGCCATGGAGAAGATCGACAAGGACAACGTCGACAACCAGCTGATCTTCCCGTCCGAGGAGACGCTGAAGACCACCCACCGCTTCATGGCGCTCAAGGAGTACCAGACGCGCGAGTACGAAAGGCAGTTCTCCGATGTCACAGGTGTCTGAGGCCCAGTCCTCCCACGGCTCGCGCAGTCTGCACCTCTCGCAGCTGACCAAGGAGTTCGCCGCTTTCACGGCGGTCAAGTCGCTCGACCTCGATGTGCCTCACGGGTCGTTCTTCGCCCTTCTCGGTCCGTCCGGCTGTGGCAAGACCACCACGTTGCGGATGGTGGCGGGGCTGGAGACGCCGACGTCCGGCACGATCCGGATCGGCGAGACCGACATCACCTACGCCAAGCCGTACCAGCGGCCGGTGAACACGGTCTTCCAGAGCTATGCGCTGTTCCCGCACCTCGACATCTACGAGAACGTCGCCTTCGGGCTGCGCCGCCGCCGGAGCCCGCAGGTCGACCAGCAGGTCAAGGAGATGCTCGACCTGGTCGAGCTGACGAGCCAGTCGCGTAAGAAGCCCCCGCAGCTCTCGGGCGGCCAGCAGCAGCGCGTCGCTCTCGCGCGGGCGCTGATCAACCGCCCTGACGTACTGCTGCTCGATGAGCCGCTCGGCGCCCTGGACCTCAAGCTCCGCCGGGCGATGCAGCTCGAGCTGAAGCGGATCCAGACCGAGGTCGGCCTGACGTTCATCCACGTCACCCACGACCAGGAGGAGGCCATGACGATGGCCGACACGGTCGCGGTGATGAACGCCGGCGTGATCGAGCAGATGGGGGCCCCGGCCGACCTCTATGAAAACCCGAGGACAACCTTCGTGGCGAACTTCCTCGGCCAGTCCAACCTGATCGCCGGCAAGGTGCTCGGCCCCGACGGCGACTTCATCAAGGTCGACATGCACGGCATCACGGTCTCGATCCCCACTGGCCGCTCGCACGCGACTAGCGGCGACGGCTGGATCGGGATCCGGCCGGAGAAGGTGCTGATCGCGGCGGTCGGCGACGAGATCGACGCCCCGGGCAACCATCTCGACGGCGGGATCGTCACCGACGTCAGCTTCGTCGGGGTGAGCACCCAGTACATGGTGCGGATGCCGTGGGGCCAGGAGCTCCAGGTCTTCGAGCAGAACACCGGGCGGCGGCGCCTGTTCAACAAGGGCGAGACGGTCGACCTGTCGTGGAGGCCCGAGTACGCCTTCCTGCTCGATGCCAGCCAGGACGTGAATGCCGGGATCGAGGAGGACTGATGGCGCGGCCCGGGAGCAAGCGCTACACCGGCTATCTGCTGCTGGCGCCAGGAGCGATCTGGCTCGGACTGTTCTTCGTCATCCCGTTCTACTCGCTGGTCTCGGCGAGCCTCTTCGATCCGAACGGGTCGGTGCTGACCGGCTACCACGTGACCTACCACGTCGCGAACTTCTGGAACGTGATCAAGGCGTACCACGGAGAGCTCTGGCGCTCGCTCTGGTACGCCGGGCTGGCGACCTTCATCTGCCTGGTGATCGGCTACGTGCTGGCCTACGCCATCGCCTTCAAGGCAGGCGCGTGGCGCAACCTGCTGCTGGTGCTGGTGATCGCACCGTTCTTCACCAGCTTCCTGCTGCGCACGCTGTCGTGGAAGCTGATCCTCTCCGACCACGGCTTCGTGGTGAGCACGCTGCGCAACCTGCACCTCACGTTCTTCATGCACAACGGCCACCTGCTCAACACCTGGTTCGCGGTGGTGGCCGGCATCGTCTACAACTTCCTGCCGTTCATGGTGCTGCCGCTCTACGCGAGCCTGGAGAAGATCGACGGGCGGTTGATCGAGGCGGCCAGCGATCTGTACGCCAACCCGTTCAAGGCCTTCTTCAAGGTCACCTGGCCACTGTCGCTGCCTGGCGTCGTCGCCGGCACGTTGCTCACCTTCATCCCTGCGGCCGGTGACTACATCAATGCCCAACTGCTCGGCAGCCCGAGCGGCCGGATGGTCGGCAACGTGATCCAGAGCCTGTTCACCACCACCCAGGACTACGCCGGAGCCGGAGCGCTCTCGGTGATCCTGATGGCGGTGATCCTGGTGATGGTGCTTGTCTACATCCGCCGGGCTGGGACGGAGGACCTCGTATGAGCCCCATGGCGCGCGCGTGGCGCTGGTTCAAGGAGCACCTGGTCCTGGGGCTCGGCCTGCTGGTCCTGGTCTACATGTTCGTGCCGATTGCGGTCGTCGTGCTGATGAGCTTCAACAATCCGGGCAAGTCGAAGAACGTCTACGCGTTCAAGAGCTTCACGGTGCACAACTGGACGCATGCCTGCCAGCCGGCCGGCATGTGCCACTCGGTCGTGCTGAGCCTCGGTATCGGCCTGCTGGCCACCGTGATCGCGACGATCATCGGGTCGATGGCGGCCTTCGGAATGGTGCGGCACGAGTTCGCCGGGCGTTCGCTGGCGAACACCGTGATCTTCCTGCCGATGGCCTCGCCTGAGATCGTGATGGGCTCCTCGCTGCTCGCGCTGTTCGTCGCGACCGGCTTCGGTGGACACCTCGGTTTCTGGACGATCCTGATCGCGCACGTGATGTTCTGCCTGTCGTTCGTCGTGGTGACGGTGAAGGCGCGATTGACCGGCCTCGACGACAACCTCGAGCAGGCGGCAATGGACCTGTACGCCAACGAGCGGGAGACGTTCTGGCGGATCACCTTCCCGTTGGCGCTGCCCGGCATCCTCGGCGCAGCGTTGCTGAGCTTCTCCCTGTCGTTCGATGACTTCATCATCACCAACCTGAACGCCGGCCAGTCGACCACCTTCCCGATGTTCGTCTACGGCGCCGCGCAGCGCGGCGTGCCGATGCAGGTCAACGTGGTCGGAACGGTCATGTTCGTCATCGCGATCACCGTCGTGCTGGGCAACGAGATCAACAACCGCAGGCAGGCGCGCGCGCTCGCGACCGGATGAGCCACCCGTCCCTCGCCGGCGCGGCGCCGACGGCGTACTGGCTCGACGACGTACGTCGGCCGGATGCGCTGCCTCCGCTGGTCGGTGACGCGGCTGCCGACCTGGTGATCGTCGGCGGCGGGTATCTGGGGCTGTGGGCCGCGCTGCTCGCGGTCACCCGCGAGCCCGGACGCGACGTACTGCTGCTGGAGGCGCAGACCTGCGGACATGCGGCGAGCGGGCGCAATGGCGGGTTCTGCGAGGCGAGCCTGACCCACGGGCTCGGCAACGGGATCGCGCGCTGGCCCGATGAGCTGGACACGCTGGTCCAGATGGGCCGGGAGAACCTGGACGCGATCGAGGAGGCGATCGCCGAGAACGGGATCGACTGCGACTTCGTCCGTGCCGGGGCACTGAGCGTCGCGACCCGTCCTGATCAGGTGGACGGTCTGGCCGAGGACCAGGCCGAGGCCGCCGGGTACGGCGCACCGCTGACGCTGCTCGACGCGGAGGCCGTCCGCACGCGAGTGGACTCGCCTACGTACCTCGGGGCCTTGCACGACCCGGACTCTGCCGTCCTCGAGCCGGCCCGGCTCGCGTGGGGCTTGCGCGAGGCGTGCCTGCGGCGCGGCGTACGGATCCACGAGCACACTGCGGCGGTCCGGCTCGGGCGTGCACCGCACGGCGTCGTCCGTGGCGGCGTCGAGGTCCGGACGTCCTCGGGGACAGTGGTCGGCCGGCGAGTGCTGCTGGCCACCAATGCGTTCCGCCCGCTGCTGCGTCGATTACGGCTGATGACGGTGCCGGTCTACGACTATGCGCTGATGACCGAGCCGCTGAACCCCGAGCAGCAGGCCGCGATCGGCTGGTCGGGGCGCGAGGGGATCGGCGACCGGAGCAACCAGTTCCACTACTACCGGACTACCCGGGACGGCCGGATCCTCTGGGGCGGGTACGACGCGATCTACCACTACGGCAGTCGGCAGCAGCTGGGCTACGAGCAGCGGCCGGAGACCTTCGACCGGCTCGCCGAGCACTTCTTCACCACATTCCCGCAGCTCGAGGGGCTGGCGTTCACGCACACGTGGGGCGGCGTGATCGACACCTGCACCCGGTTCGCGGCGTTCCACGGCACGGCGTACGAAGGGCGGCTGGCGTACGCGCTCGGCTTCACCGGCCTCGGTGTCGGAGCGACCCGGTTCGCTGCGGAGGTCGCGCTCGACCAGCTCGCCGGGCTCGAGAGCGAGCGCACCGCCTTGCGGATGGTGCGCGAGAAGCCGGTGCCGTTCCCGCCCGAGCCGGTCCGCTGGGCCGGCATCCAGGCGACCCGCTGGTCCTTGGCCCGCGCGGATCTGCGCGAGGGCAAGGAGAACCTCTGGCTTAAGGCGATGGACAAGCTGGGACTCGGCTTCGATAGCTGAGGAGGTCCGTCACCGGATTTCGACAGGCTCAATCGGCGGCAGCCGGGTCTGCGCAGAGGTGAGCCCCCGGTGGATGAGCTTGTCGAAACCGGGGCCCCGATCAGAGGGATGACCCCCGGTGATTGAGCCTGTCGAAACCAGGGCTCCGATCAGAGGTGGTTCTCGGCCTCGGTCAGCACCTTGCGCAGGATCTCCTCGATCTCGTCGAAGTGCGTCTGGTCGCACACGAGCGGGGGAGCGAGCTGGATGACCGCGTCGCCGCGGTCGTCGGCACGGCAGTACAGGCCGGCCTCGAAGAGCGCCTTGGACAGGAAGCCGCGCAGCAGCCGCTCGGACTCGGCGTCGTTGAAGGTCTCCTTCGTCGCCTTGTCCTTGACGAGCTCGATCCCGTAGAAGTACCCGTCGCCGCGGACGTCACCGACGAGCGGCAGGTCGAGCAGCTTCTCGAGCGTGGCGCGGAAGGCGCCCTCGTTGTCGAGCACGTGCTGGTTGAGGCCCTCGCGCTCGAAGATGTCGAGGTTGGCCATCGCGACCGCTGTGGAGACCGGGTGACCGCCGAAGGTGTAGCCGTGCAGGAAGGTCTCGCCGGACTTGAACGGCTCGAAGAGCCGTTCGGTGGCGATCATCGCGCCCAGGGGCGAATAGCCGGAGGTAAGGCCCTTGGCGCAGGTGATGATGTCGGGCTGGTAGCCGTAGCGCTCTGCGCCGAACATGTGGCCCAGCCGGCCGAAGGCGCAGATGACCTCGTCGGAGACGAGCAGCACGTCGTACTCATCGCATATCTCGCGGACGCGCTGGAAGTAGCCCGGCGGCGGCGGGAAGCAGCCACCGGAGTTCTGGACCGGCTCGAGGAAGACCGCGGCCACGGTGTCGGGGCCTTCGAACTCGATGACCTCGGCGATCCGGTCGGCGCACCAGCGCCCGAACGCCTCCGGGTCGCCCGGGGCACCGCCCTGGAACTCGGCCGGCGCGCGGTACATGTTCGTGTTCGGCACCCGGAAGGTGCTCGGGACCAGCGGCTCGAACGGCGCCTTCATGCCCGGGATGCCGGTGATCGAGAGCGCCCCCTGCGGGGTGCCGTGGTAGGCGATCGACCTGCTGATCACCTTGTGCTTGCCCGGCTTGCCGGTCAGCTTGAAGTAGTTCTTGGCCAGCTTCCACGCGGTCTCGACGGCCTCGCCGCCGCCGGTCGTGAAGAAGACCCGGTTCAGGTCGCCGGGCGCGTAGTCCGCGACGCGTGCCGCCAGGTCGATGGCGCCCGGGTGGGCGTAGGACCAGATGGGGAAGAAGGCGAGTTTCTCTGCCTGCTTGGCGGCGGCCTCGGCGAGCTCGGCGCGACCGTGCCCTGCCTGGACGACGAACAGCCCGGCGAGCCCGTCGAGGTAGCGGCGCTCGTGGCTGTCGTAGATGTAGGGGCCCTCGCCGCGGACGATGGTCGGGACCTCGGCCTCGGCGTAGGAGGAGTGCCGGGTGAAGTGCATCCACAGGTGGTCGCGCGCGGCCTGCTGGCGGGCGGTCTCGACGGCATCGCTAGTTGCTGGGCTCATGCGATCAGTGTGCCAAGGCCCGCAACGCCAAAGCAAGTGAATCCGCACCCAGGGGCCACTTCAAACGTTGCTTTCGCGTAAACATTGCGATTCTTCTGCGGATTTCGTTGTGCGTGGCTTGACTGCCGCCGTGCTTCTGGCTTGACTTGGACCCATGTCAGAGACCTTCCTCAACGTGATCAACGGCGAGTCTGTCGCTGCCGCCGACGGCGCGACGTACGACGTCATCGACCCGACCACCGGCCAGGTCTACGGCCAGGCGCCGATGTCCACGGCGGTCGATGTGGATCGCGCGTACGGCGCTGCTGCGACGGCCTTCGAGTCGTGGCGCCGGACCACTCCGGCCGAGCGCTCGTCGGCGCTGCTGAAGATCGCGGACGCTATCGAGGCACGGACCGATGAGCTGCTCGCCGTCGAGTGCCGCGACACCGGGAAGCCGGTGCACCTCACACTGAGCGAGGAGATGCCGTACGCCTCGGACCACTTCCGCTTCTTCGCCGGCGCTGCCCGGATCCTGGAGGGCAAATCGGCCGGCGAGTACATGACCGACTACACCTCCTGGATCCGCCGCGAGCCGGTCGGCGTTGTGGGCCAGGTGACGCCCTGGAACTACCCGCTGCTGATGATGATCTGGAAGATCGCCCCGGCACTGGCGGGCGGCAACACCATCGTCCTCAAGCCGAGCGACACCACACCGGCCAGCTCCACCCTCCTGGCTCAGCTGTGCCAGGAGTTCCTGCCGCCGGGCGTACTCAATGTCGTCTGCGGAGACCGGGACACCGGCCGTGCGCTGGTCGAGCACAAGACCCCGTCGATGGTCGCCATCACCGGCTCGGTCCGCGCCGGCATGGAGGTCGCCACCTCCGCCGCCACCGATCTCAAGCGGGTCCACCTCGAGCTCGGTGGCAAGGCGCCCGTGATCGTCTTCGATGACGCCGACATCGCCGCTGCCGCCGAAGGCATCGCCGGAGCGGGACTGTTCAACGCCGGCCAGGACTGCACCGCCGCGACGCGCGTCCTCGTGGGCGCCGGCATCCACGACGAGTTCGTCGCCGCGCTCGGCGAGGCAGCCCAAGGGATGCCGACCGGCATGCCTGACTCCGAGGACACCTACTACGGCCCGCTGAACAACGCCGCGCAGTTCGATCGGGTGGCAGGGATGGTCGACCGGCTCCCCGACCACGCCAACCTCGTCACCGGCGGGGCCCGCAAGGGCGAGGCGGGGTACTTCTATGAGCCGACGGTCGTCTCCGGGCTCAAGCAGGACGACGAGCAGATCCAGTCCGAGATCTTCGGGCCGGTGATGACCGTGCAGAAGTTCTCCGACGACGCCGAGGCGCTCGCGTGGGCCAACGGCGTGGAGTACGGGCTGTCCTCGAGCGTATGGACCAAAGACCACGGCCGGGCGCTACGGATGTCGCGCGATCTCGACTTCGGCGTGGTATGGATCAACACCCACATCCCGTTCATCAGCGAGATGCCGCACGGCGGCTTCAAGCACTCCGGCTACGGCAAGGACCTGTCGCTGTACGGGCTCGAGGACTACACCCGCATCAAGCACGTGATGTCGTACATCGGCGACTGAGCAGCGGGCCGCGAGGAACGAGCGGCCCGCGTTGCGAAGGAGGGTCGAGCAAGTGCCACGGCCGAGGAACGAGGCCGTGACGCACGCGTCGAGACAGCAGTAAGACGAAAGGCAGACACAAGTGAGGATCCTGCTGGTCGGGGCCGGCGGCGTCGGCGGTGCGTTCACCGCGATCGCCGCACGCCGCGACTTCTTCGAGGCCATCGTGATCGCCGACTACGACCTGGCGAAGGCCGAGAAGGCGGCCGCGACCGACACCCGGTACGCCGCAACGCAGATCGACGCGTCGTCGCAGGAGTCGGTCACCGCGCTGTGCCGCGAGCACCGGATCACCCACGTGATGAACGCGGTCGACCCGGTCTTCAACATGCCCGTCTTCAACGGCGCCTTCGCGGCCGGCGCGGACTACGTCGACATGGCGATGTCGCTCTCGAAGCCGCACCCGGACGCGCCGTACGAGAAGGTCGGCGTGATGCTCGGCGACGAGCAGTTCGCGGTCGCCGGTGAGTGGGAGGCCGCCGGCAGGCTGGCGCTGGTCGGCTGCGGCGTCGAGCCCGGGCTCTCCGACGTCTTCGCCCGGTACGCCGCCGACCACCTGTTCTCCGAGATCGACGAGCTCGGCACCCGCGACGGCGCCAACCTCGTGGTCACCGACGACGCCGGCAACGAGATCTTCGCGCCGTCGTTCTCGATGTGGACCACGATCGAGGAGTGCCTGAACCCGCCGGTTGTCTGGGAGGCCGATCGGGGCTGGTTCACCACCGCGCCGTTCTCCGAGCCCGAGGTCTTCGACTTCCCCGAGGGCATCGGACCGGTCGAGTGCGTCAACGTCGAGCACGAGGAGGTGCTGCTGATGCCGCGCTGGGTCAAGGCCAAGCGTGCGACCTTCAAGTACGGCCTCGGCGACGAGTTCATCAACATCCTCAAGGTGCTCAACACCCTCGGCCTCGACAAGACCGAGAAGGTGCGGGTCAAGGGCCACGACGTCAGCCCGCGCGATGTCGTCGCCGCCGTACTGCCGGACCCCGCGACGGTCGGGCCGCGGATGAAGGGCAAGACCTGCGCGGGTCTCTGGGTGACCGGCAAAGGTAAAGATGGCGCGCCGCGCTCGACGTACCTCTACCACGTCGTCGACAACGAGACCGTGATGGCCGACTACGGCCACCAGTGCGTCGTCTGGCAGACCGCGATCAACCCGGTCGTGGCCTTGGAGCTGATCGCCACTGGTGCCTGGTCGGGCGCGGGCGTGCTCGGCCCGGAGGCCTTCGACGCCGTCCCGTTCCTCGACCTGCTCACCGCGTACGGGTCCCCGTGGGGCCAGAAGGAGTTGCAGCCATGACGGGAGGACCGTCGCTCCCGCAGGAGCGCAGGCTCGTCACCGAGATCCCCGGCCCGAAGTCGAAGGTGCTGCACGAACGCCGCCTCGCCGCGGTGGCCTCCGGCGTCGGCAGCACGCTGCCGATCTACGTAGCCGCTGCCGGCGGCGGTGTGATCGTCGATGTCGACGGCAACTCGCTCATCGACCTGGCATCGGGCATCGCAGTGACCTCGGTCGGGAACGCCGCGCCTGAGGTCGTCCGGCGGGTCACCGACCAGGTGGCGGCGTTCACGCACACCTGCTTCATGGTCGCGCCGTACGACGGCTACGTGGAGGTGTGCGAGCAGCTCGCCGAGCTCACCCCAGGGACGCACGCCAAGAAGGCGGCCTTGTTCAACTCCGGCGCCGAGGCGGTCGAGAACGCCGTCAAGATCGCGCGGGTGCACACCGGCCGCGACGCGGTAGTCGTCGTGGATCACGCGTACCACGGGCGGACCAACCTCACGATGGCCATGACCGCCAAGAACATGCCGTACAAGGAGGGCTTCGGGCCGTTCGCCGGCGAGGTCTACCGGGCGCCGATGTCCTACCCGTTCCGCGACGGGCTTTCCGGACCTGACGCCGCGGCTCGGACGATCGACGTCATCGACAAGCAGGTCGGCGCAGGCAACGTCGCCTGCATCGTGATCGAGCCGGTGCTCGGCGAGGGCGGCTTCATCGTGCCGGCACCGGGCTACCTCCCTGCGTTGTCGGAGTACGCCGCCGCTGCCGGCATCGTCTTCGTCGCCGACGAGATCCAATCTGGGATGTGCCGGACGGGAGCTTGGTTCGCCAGCGAGCACGAAGGCTTCGTGCCCGACCTGGTGACCGTCGCCAAGGGCGTCGCCGGAGGGCTGCCGCTCGCGGCCGTCGTGGGTCGCGGGGAGATCATGGACGCGGTGCACGCCGGCGGGCTCGGCGGCACGTACGGCGGCAACCCGGTCGCCTGCGCGGCTGCGCTCGGCGCCATCGCGACGATGCGGGACCTCGACCTGAACACCCGGGCGCGCGAGATCGAGGCGCTGCTGACCGGCCGCCTGGAGAAGCTGGCGCAGACGTTCGGCGGGATCGGCGAGGTCCGGGGACGTGGCGCGATGATCGCGATCGAGATCGTGGCGCCGGGGACCACGACGCCGGACGCGGCGACGGCGGCCCGGCTCTCGGCGGGCTGTCACGCGGCCGGCGTGCTCACGCTGACCTGCGGCACCTACGGCAACGTGCTGCGGTTCCTGCCGCCGCTGGTCGCGCCGGATGCGCTGCTCGAGGAGGCCATGGACGTGCTCGGCGAGGTCGTCGCGTCGCTCAGCTGACCGTCACGAGCTTGCGGTCCGTCAGGTCGCCGAGGAAGGCGATGATGTCGTCGCGGCAGGTTTCGGCGGTCACCGAGTACTCCGCGCTGACCAGCGCGACCAGGTCCCCCAGCGTGCGCGGCTCGGCGAGGTGCTGCCAGATCGAGGCGGCGACGTCGCGCAGGCCGTAGTACTCGCCCTGCTCCTGGCCCATCATGACCAGCTCGCCGTCCATCTCCACCGCGTGGAGCTCCGGTCGCCGGAGGTAGGTGACGTCGGGACTGCTGGTCATGCACACTCCTGGGGTGGGGCCTGGGTCAGGCCGGGCTGGATGTCGTGCAGGATCGCCGCGGCAGTCGCCTCGGCGGTCATCGTGTCGACCGGGCGGCGGACCTTGGTGATCCGAGCTGCTGCGACAAGCCTGGCGCACTGCTGCAAGTGCTGCGCCACCGGGCCGGGCCCGCTGACCAGCTCGTTGCGGTAGGTGTGCTCGTGCAGCAGCCCGAACGTCGCGGCACCGTGCGCCGGCTCGAGCTCGAGCTCGTCGCCCGCATGCCTCTCCAGGATGTAGACCCAGCGCAGTGGCAGCGGGTCCTGGGCCGTACGCCGCAGCGGCAGCTGGAACTTCTCGTAGTCGTCGCGGATCCGCTCCAGCCCGTCGGTAGCGACCCCGAGGCGTTCCAGGGCGTCGTCCCAGAGCTTGATCCGCGGGTAGCCGGGGATCGCGTTGCCGGCGCTGTCGACCGGGACGACGTCGTCGGAGAGCACGTCGAACCCGCGCCGGTCCATCTCGGCGGCCAACGTGGACTTGCCAGAGCCGGAGTGGCCGACGACCACGGCGCAGGCGTCGCCGACCCGGAACGCGTTGCCGTGCAGCACCAGGTGGCCGCGCTGCATCATCAGCGCCCCCATCATGCTGCCGAGCAGGAACAGTCGGACCGCCCGCGGATCGGCGCCTGGAAGCGCGTCCACGATGAT
Source organism: Marmoricola sp. (assembly GCA_035695505.1). Lineage (GTDB taxonomy): Bacteria > Actinomycetota > Actinomycetes > Propionibacteriales > Nocardioidaceae > Marmoricola. The sequence goes on from DASRRQ010000110.1 coordinate 40,875, forward strand.
CTCGGAGCCGTCTCGCACCTGGTACCGCCCGACCTCGGGGACCTCGACGCCGCAGGTGCTGCCTCCCTGCCATAGGCCGTAGGGGAGTGGGTCGTCGGCGACCGGAGGGTCGCCGAGCGCGCCGTGCCGGATGATCACATCCGGAGCGGCATCAGTCAGGACGGGGGCGCCGAGATCGGGGAGCTCGAGCTCGCTGCTCAGCACCAGGCCGTAGCAGCGGTAGAGCAGCGGAGCCGTTGGCGCTGCAGTCACCTGCGACCGCTCCTGGGCACCCACGCGAAGCTGCCGACCTCGGTGTACTCCCGGCCGTTGCCGCCGGTCACCGGCACATCTCCCGCATGGACCCAAGCATGCGCGACCAGCGCGGCGCCGTCCCGGCGAACGCCGAAAGAGACCACATGCGGGATCCGGCGGGTGGCCAGGAAGGTGCGGGCCGCCAGCGCCTGGGGATAGCAGTCCGAACGCCACGGTGCGTGCGCGGCGGCTGCCTCGACGATCCGGCCGATGTGCTGGGCCCGGATCTGCTGGACGGGGTCGAGCTCGGGAGCCGGCCCGCCGGGCGCCGTCGAGCGGTCCTCACCCAGCAGACGGCGTACGACGGTGAAGGGCAGCAGCACGATCAGGAGGCGGGCAAAACCGAGCAGGAACCAGGCCGCCGTGAAGCGGACCTGGTCCCTGAGTCCTAAACGGACAAAACCCCGCACCGTGTGAACGAATCGCAAGGTACGTGGTCCTCGTGACACCCGGGGGTGTCCTTGAGTGGCTGTGCCGTCAGCTACCGAGAGCCGGGAACGGGATGTGAATCCCGAGGCCCAGGTCGATGTCGCTGGTGGCACGGAGGCTGAGCGACTCCAGCTTGGGAGCGCTGTACTCAGAACCGGTCATCGTTGGAGCTCCTGTCGGTTGTTGCCTTCTCAAGCACCCCAACGATCCTACGGCGCGAAGGGTACGCATCGGCACCCTGGAGTTTCAGAAATAGCCCAATCGGGTCACTTGGAACGTTCAGCCACCCTGGCCCGTCCCCGGCTCCTACCCTTGCCGGGTGCCTCCCAACCCAGCCGCGAGCCGGCGCGTCCGCGCGTGGGCGCGCGGCGCCTTGCTGCTGGAGGCCGGGCGGGCCTGGGACCTCGATCCCGCCGGTACGCCGGAGCCGGTAGCCGACCTGCTCGAGGTGGTCCAGCGGCACCGCGTCGCGGAGTTGCTCGCGAGCCAGGCCGACGGCCTCGGCCTGCCAGCGGAGATCGCGCAGCCGCTCGTCGGGATCCGGGCCGCGAGCCGCCGAGCCGCGATGGTGCAGGTCCTCGAGACGGGGCGGGTCCAAGGTTTGTTCGCCGAGGCCGAAGTGCCCTGCCTGATGATCAAGGGGCCGGCCCTGGCGGTGCAGAGCGCCGGCGATCCTGCCGCACGAGGCGCCGGTGATGTGGACGTCCTGGTCGCCCCCGAGCGGATCGAGGACGCCTACCGGCTGTTGGCCGATCACGGGTGGCGGCTCCGGGAAGGGACCGAGGTCACGCCCGGGACCTGGGCCTGGCGCCATGTGATCCGCTCCTTCAACGCCTTCACCTTCGACGGTCCCGGCAGCACCGTCGACCTGCACTGGCGGCTGGACCCGACCCTGGATGCGCTGCCCGACTTCGCCGTGGCCTGGCAGCGCCGCGAGCAGGTGAACATCGGCGGACTGGTGGTGCCCACGCTGGCCCACGCCGATCTGCTCGCGCACACCAGCCTGCACACGGCGAAGGACTCGTGGCGCTGGATGCGCAGCCTGGTCGACGTGCACCGACTGGCGCGCGACCCCCGGACCTGGGAGCGGCCCTCGGGATCGCTGCGACGCCTCGAGGTGAGCACGTTGGCGGTGACCCGGGAGATCGTCGGGCTGCCCGACGGCGTACCGGCCGAGGTGCTGGCGCTGGTGGACCGGGTGCCGTCCTCGGTGCTGGCCCGAGCGCGCGCAGCCCAGGACCGCCCGGTGTACGCGACGTACCCTTTCCCGGGGACCGAGAGCCTGCGCCTGCTGCGCTACATGGTCGCGGCGAGCCCGACCCGCCGCGACCTGGGCCACTCGGTGGTGAGCACGGTGCTGCCGGTCAAGGCGGTCGTCGGCATCGAGAGCCGGTCTGGCTGGACCGGCGTACCCCTGACGCTCTGGTACCGGATCCGTCGGCTGCGCCGTCGCAGCGTCGCGTGGGTCCGCCGCGAACCGGGTGCCGGTGTCGTCGAGCCCCTGGTCAGGACGCCGCGTTGATCAGCAGGGCCTGGGCCACCTTGGGCCTGATGAGCGAGACGGTCGGGCGCGGGCAGGTGGTCTTGTTGCTCGGGCTGCAGTTCGTCGTCGCTGTGCTCGAGGGCGCCGGCCTGGTGCTCTTGGTGCCGGTCATCCAGACCCTCGGCGGCGGCAGCAGTTTCTCGGTGCCAGGACTGACTCTGCACCTTTCGCTCGCCGGTGCGTTCGCTCTGGTCGTGGTGGTGATCAGCTTGCGTGGGCTCGGCCAGTGGTGGGCCGCAGTGCTCGCGGTCGAGATCCGGCTGGCGACCGTCGACCGGGTCCGCCTCGGATTGATCAACGACCTCTACAGCGCCGACTGGCGGTTCTTGGCCGCCCAGCGGCGCAGCGAGGTGATCCAGAGCCTGACGACCAACGTCGAGCGGGCGCAGAGCGCGGCGGCGATGGTGCTGCGACTCTTCGTCAGCTCGTTCCTCCTGCTCGCCACTGCGGCCGTCGGGGTGCTCCTGGCGCCGGCCGTCGGCGGGCTGGCGCTGCTCGCGGTGGCGGTGGTGATCCTGCTGGCCGCCCGCTCGACCCGGGGTGCGACCGCGCTCGGTCAGGTGATGAGCACCCGCATCGCCACCTTCGGGGCGACCCTGTCGGACTCGCTGGCCTCAGCCCGGGTGATGCGCGCCCACGGAGCCGAGCAGGCCTGGTCCGAGCTGGTCGGCGTCGAGGCCGCGCACGTCCGCGACGTACGCCGCAACTACGTCGCCCGCTCCTCGATGGTCAGCTCGGCACTCGGCGTCGTCGGTGTGTTCGCGGTCCTCGGGCTGATCCTGCTGGGCCGCCACCTCGGGCTCTCGCTTGCCGAGCTTGCGACATTGATCGTGATCTCGACGCGGCTACTCGCCAACGCCCAGACCCTGCTGATCTCGGCGCAGACCTTCGCCAACGACGTGCCGGCGCTGGAGGGCCTGGTGCAGTTCCGCGAGGAGATCCTGCGCCACCCCGAGACATTCGGCCAGCTGACCGCCGAGCTGCCGCCGGCACCCGAGCGTCCAGGCCGTCGGCGGGCCGTCGCGCTGCTGGAGGTCCGCGGCCTCGCAGTGACGTACCCCGGGGACGCAGCCCCGGCGCTCCAGGGCATCGACCTCGAGGTGCCGAACCGGGGATTGGTCACCATTACCGGAGCGAGCGGCTCGGGCAAGAGCACCCTGCTCGACGTGATCCTCGGGCTGATGCCGCCGGAGACGGGCGTGATGTTGATCGACGGCGAGGAGGTCGTGAACCTCGCCGCGTGGCGCGGGCGGCTCGGCTACGTGCCGCAGCAGACGGTGCTCGTGCCGGGCACCGTCTGGCAGAACCTGGCCTGGTCGCTGCAGCCGGGCCGGACCTTGCGCGAGGAGGCCGCCTGGGCCGCGCTCGCGACAGCGTGCCTCGAGGACGTCGTGCGAGCCCTGCCGGGCGGGCTGCAGGCGCCTTTGCAGGAGCTGGCCGAGCTCTCCGGCGGCGAGCAGCAGCGCCTCGCGATCGCCCGCGCCCTGGTCCGAGATCCGGAGCTGTTGATCCTCGACGAGGCGACCAGCGCGCTGGACCGCACCACCGAGGCCCGGGTCTTGGCCAGCCTGCTCGACGGCAACCGCGCGGTGCTGATGGTCACGCACCGCGCGTTGAATGACGACCCGGGCACGGTCCTGCACCTCGAGAACGGAATTGGAACGATCAAGTAGCCGTCGGCTACGGTCGTTGCATGCGCGCGATCCGACGCTTCACCGTCCGTCCCGTCCTCCCGCCCGCTCTGGCTCCCGTGCTCGACCTGGCCACCAACCTGCGTTGGTCGTGGCATCCGCAGACCCAGGATGTCTTCGCTGCGATGGACCCTGAAGCGTGGGCCGAATCGGGCTTCGACCCGGTCAAGCTGCTCGGAGCCCTGCCGTCCTCGCGTCTCGACGAACTGACAGCCGACGAGGGCTTCCTCGACCGCCTCGGGCGCGCACGGGCCGACCTGGCGGCGTACCTGGACGGCGACCGCTGGTACGGGCGCAGTACCGGGGATGGCGCGCCTGCTGCGATCGCGTACTTCTCGCCGGAGTTCGGGATCACCTCGGTGCTCCCGCAGTACTCCGGCGGCCTCGGCATCCTCGCCGGCGACCACCTCAAGACGGCCAGCGACCTCGGCGTGCCGCTGGTCGGCGTCGGGCTGCTCTACCGGCACGGGTACTTCCGGCAGTCGCTGTCGCGCGAGGGCTGGCAGCAGGAGACCTACCCGGTGCTCGATCCCGACGGCCTGCCGATCACCCCCCTGCGCGAGGCTGACGGCAGCCATGCCCGGGTCTCGTTGGATATCCCCGGCGACCACCCACTTCTCGCCCGGATCTGGGTCGCCCAGGTCGGCCGGGTCCCGCTGCTGCTGCTCGACTCGGACCTCGAGGAGAACCCAGGCCCGCTGCGCGAGGTCACAGACCGGCTCTACGGCGGGACTGTCGAGCACCGGCTCCGCCAGGAGCTCCTGCTCGGGATCGGCGGCGTCCGGGCGCTGCGGTCGTGGTCGCGGATCACCGGCGCTCCGGGGCCCGAGGTCTTCCACACCAACGAGGGCCACGCCGGCTTCCTCGGCTTGGAGCGGATCCGTGAGCTCTGTGTGGCCGAGGACGGCCCGCGCCTCGACTTCGCCACTGCGCTGGAGGTCAGCCGGGCCGGGACCGTGTTCACCACGCACACCCCGGTGCCGGCCGGCATCGACCGGTTCCCGAGCGACCTGATCGCCCAGTACTTCGGCCCGGCGAGCCCTGTAGCCGGCGTGCCGGTCGCCGACGTGCTGGCGCTGGGCACCGAGGACTACGAGGGTGGCGATCCCGGCGTCTTCAACATGGCGGTGATGGGCTTCCGGCTGGCGCAGCGCGCCAATGGCGTCTCGCTGCTGCACGGGCACGTCAGCCGCGGCATGTTCAACGGCCTGTGGTCGGCGTTCGAGGAGGCCGAGGTGCCGATCACCTCGATCACCAACGGCGTGCACGCCCCGACCTGGGTGGCGCGTGAGGTCTTCGAGCTGGCTAGCCGGTCCGGTGCTGACGTGGCCGACCTGGACTCCACCGACGACGAGGTCTGGTCGGTCGTCGACAAGGTCCCGGCCGCCGATCTGTGGGCCACCAAGCGGCTGCTGCGCGAGCGCCTGGTCCTCGATGCCCGCGCGCGGCTGACGAAGTCCTGGCAGCAACGCGGTGCGGCACCGGCCGAGCTCGGCTGGATCGACGGCGTGCTGGACCCGGACGTGCTCACCATCGGCTTCGCCCGGCGGGTGCCGTCGTACAAGCGGCTGACGCTGATGCTGCACGACCGGGAGCGGCTGACCCGGCTGCTGACCGACCCGGACCGGCCGATCCAGTTGGTCATCGCCGGCAAGTCCCACCCGGCCGATGAAGGTGGCAAGAAGATGATCCAGGAGATCGTCCGGTACGCCGACGACGCCGGCGTACGGCATCGGATCGTGTTCCTGCCCAACTACGACATCGCGATGGCGCAACCGTTGTACCCGGGCTGTGATGTCTGGCTGAACAACCCCCTGCGGCCCTACGAGGCGTGCGGGACCTCGGGCATGAAGGCGGCGCTCAACGGCGGCCTGAACCTCTCCATCCTCGACGGCTGGTGGGACGAGTGGTACGACGGCGACAACGGCTGGGCGATCCCGTCGGCGGACGGCGTCGACGACCCCGAGCAGCGCGACACGATCGAAGCAAACGCTCTCTACGAGCTGATCGAGAACGAGGTCGCACCGCGGTTCTATGACCACGATGCCCACGGCCTGCCGATCCGCTGGATCGAGATGGTGCGGCACACGCTGAAGTCGCTCGGCCCGAAGGTCCTCTCCAGCCGGATGCTGCGCGACTACGTCGAGCAGCTGTACCTGCCCGCGGCTTCCGCGGCCCACGCCGTCAACAGCTCGTTCGATGGCGCGCGCGAGCTCGCTGCGTTCAAGGCCCGCGTCCGCGATGGCTGGGACGACGTCCGCATCGACCATCTGGAGTCCGAGGGCGTCTCGGACTCGCCCGAGGTCGGCGGGTCGCTGCGGTTGCGGGCGTTCGTCTCGCTCGGCGGCCTCGACCCTCGCGACGTCACGGTCGAGGTGCTGCACGGGCGGGTCAAGGGCGAGGACGCGCTCGTCGACCCGGCGATGACGGTGCTGGACCTGGTCGAGTCCTACGAGGGCGGCCGGCACCGGTTCGAGGCCACGGTCGACCTCGATCGACCAGGACCGTTCGGCTACACGGTGCGGGTGCTCCCGAAGCACCCGGCGCTGGCGTCGGCGGCCGAGCTGGGGCTCGTCACGACGGCCTAGCTCGCGACCCGGCTCTGGAGTGCGCGCCGTACGTCGCGACCCGGCTCTAGAGTGCAGCCGCAGATCAGTAGTCGGCGGCCAGGAAGTGCACTCCAAAGCCGGGTCAGCGATGGGACGTGCACTCCAAAGCCGGGTCAGCTGCCTTGGAGCAGCACCAGGCTCTGGCCGTCGAGGACGAATTTCGCCCCGGCGTGCTGCTCGGAGCCCAGCTCCACGCCGTGGTCGGTGCTCAGGACCACGGTCCCCTTCTGCACCCACTGGTTCTCTGGGAGGACGACCTCGCAGGGCTGCTCGCCGCCGTTGAGCCAGAGCAGGAACGAGGCGTCCCGTTGCTGCTCGCCGCGCGGTCCGGGGGAGCGCAGCGGGTCGCCGGAGACGAACATCCCGATCACCCGCAGCGCGTTGTCATGCCAGTCGTCGCCGGTCATCTCACGCCCGGTCGGGTGGATCCAGGCGAGATCCTTCGGGCCTCCGGGGATAGCCGGTCGGCCCTCGAACCAGTGCCGCTGGCGCAGTGCCGGATGCTCGCGTCGGATCTTCAGCGCCGTCCTGGTCATGTCCCACATCCCGAGCCACGCGTCGTCGGGACGCCAGTCGACCCACGAGGTCTCGTTGTCCTGGGCATAGGGGTTGTTGTTGCCGCCCTGGGTCCGGCCGCGCTCGTCGCCTGCCGTGATCATCGGGACCCCGTTCGAGAAGCACAGCGAGATCATCAGGTTCGCCGCGACCCGTTGCCGCCGCGCGATGATCGTGGGGTCCTGCGTCGGGCCTTCGACACCGCAGTTCTGGGAGCGGTTGTTGTCGGTGCCGTCGCGGTTGTCCTCGCCGTTGGCCTCGTTGTGCTTGGACTCATAGGAGACCAGGTCGCGCAAGGTGAACCCGTCGTGCGCGGTGATGAAGTTAACCGACGCGTACGGCGACCGGCCGTCGTCGGCGTACAGATCCGAGGAGCCGGCCAGCCGGGTGGCGACCGTCCGGATCCCGTCGGAGCCGCCCCGCCAGAAGTCCCGCATCGTGTCGCGGAACTGGTCGTTCCACTCCACCCACGGCGGCGGGTACTCGCCGACTTTGTAGCCGTCGCCGGAGGCGTCCCACGGCTCCGCGATGAGCTTGGCGTGCCGCAGAGTCGGATCCTGGCCGATCGTGGTGAGCAGGTGGCCGCTCATGTCCACGGCGTACCCCGAGCGCGTCAGTGCCGAGAGCAGGTCGAACCGGAAACCGTCGACGTGCATCTCGGTGATCCAGTAGCGCAGCGAGTCCAGGATCAGCCGCAGCGCCGCCGGGTTCTGGGCGGCGACGGTGTTGCCGCAGCCGGTGACGTCCCAGTAGGTGTCGTCGAACGCCGCCTGTGGCGGCAGGTCGTCCTCGGCTGTCGTGGCCCCGACCCGGTGGTAGAAGCCGCGGTCGTCCAGGCCGCGGAAGCTGTACGCCGGCCCGAGCGCGCCGGCCTCGGCGGTGTGGTTGTAGACCACGTCGAGGATGACCTCCAGGCCGGCCTCGTGGAAGTTCTTGACCATCTGCTTGAACTCGGTGACCTGCTGGCCGCGGTCGCCGGAGGCGGAGTACGCCGCGTGCGGGGCGAAGAAGCCGATCGAGTTGTAGCCCCAGTAGTTGCTCAGGCCCAGGTCAGCAAGGTGCGGTTCGGAGACGAACTCGTGGATCGGCAGCAGCTCGACGGCGGTGATGCCGAGGTCGAGCAGGTAGCGGATCACCTCGGGGCTGCCCAGGCCGGCGTACGTGCCGCGGAGCTCTTCGGGGATCTCGGAGTGGAGCTGGGTGAAGCCCTTGACGTGCAGCTCGAAGACGACCGAGTCGCGCCAGCGCCGGCGCAGCGGTGGATCGCCGTCGGCGCCCCAGTCGAAGGCGTCGGCGATCACCACGCTGCGGGCCGTCGCCGGCGCCGAGTCGAGCTTGCTGGGGCTGGTCGGGTCGTCGAAGTCGTGGGCGAAGACCGCCGCCCCGGGCGTGACGCCGCCGGACACGGCCCGGCCGTAGGGGTCCAGCAACAGCTTTCTGGGGTTGAACCGCAGCCCTTGGTCGGGCTGCCACGGGCCGGCCGCGCGGTAGCCGTACCGGGTGCCGGGAGCGACGTCGGGGATCGCTCCGTGCCAGATGCCGAGTGTCTGCTCGGTGAGCTGGTACTGCTTCTCCAGGCCCGCGCCGCTCTCCGAGCCGTCGTCGAAGAGGCAGACCCACATCGCAGTGGCGTGCGGTGCGGAGACAGCGAAGTTCGTCGACGCCTCGCTCCAGGTCGCGCCCAGCGGCCAGCTCCTGCCGGGCCACACAGGCGCCTTGGTGTCGGGGGTCGTCCAGCGCCAGATGTCGAGAGCCACGCCCCGATCATCACAGACCTCGGTGTCATAGGTTGGTCGCGACAGGTTCGGCCGGCAATGCCGGCCCGCAACGCAGCGAGGGAGACAGACATGGGTGAGTTCGTTCGGCTCGAGGTCGCGGACAGCGTCGGGACCATCCGCTTGGACCGCCCGAAGATGAACGCGCTCGACGTCGCGATGCAGGAGGAGATCCGCGCAGCGGCCACCGAGGCAACCGACCGCGACGACGTCAAGGCCGTGGTGATCTACGGCGGCGAGCGGGTCTTCGCTGCCGGCGCCGACGTCAAGGAGATGGCCGACATGTCGCACGTCGACATGATCAAGCGCTCCTCGGGCCTCATCTCCGCGTTCAGTGCAGTCGCCCGGATCCCCAAGCCCGTCGTCGCCGCGATCACCGGCTACGCGCTCGGCGGGGGCTGCGAGCTGGCGCTGTGCGCGGACGTGCGGATCGCCGCCGACAACGCGACCCTGGGCCAGCCGGAGGTCCTGCTCGGCATCATGCCCGGGGCCGGCGGCACCCAGCGGCTGAGCCGTCTGGTCGGGCCGAGCCGCGCCAAGGACATCATCTTCACCGGCCGGTTCGTCAAGGCCGACGAGGCGCTCGCGATCGGCCTGGTCGACCGGTTGGTCCCGGCCGAGGAGGTCTACAGCGCCGCCGTGGAGTGGGCCAGCCAGTTCGCGAACGCCGCCACGTACGCGATCCGCGCGGCCAAGGAAGCCATCGACCGCGGCCTGGAGGTCGACCTCGAGACCGGCCTGGAGATCGAGCGGCAGCAGTTCGCAGCGCTGTTCGCGACCGAGGACCGCACGATCGGGATGGGCTCGTTCGTCGAGAACGGTCCCGGTAAGGCCCAGTTCAAGGGTCGCTGACCCGGCACGCAGGTAGGTTTGTCCCGTGGCCAAGGTAGTGAAGTCGGACGAGCCGTTCCCCGAGCGCTCGGAGACCAAGCGGATCCAGAACGACCAGATCCGCGACACCATGTCGAAGATCCTTCGCCTGGTGTTCCTGTTCTTCGCGTTCGCGCTTGCGCTGGGCGCGTTCCTGGTGGCCCTGCACGACCACGTCAGCCAGTCGAACGGCCTGGTGAAGTTCATCTTCCACGTCGCCGAC
>DASRRQ010000111.1:0-123315 GCA_035695505.1 Marmoricola sp.
GGGAAGTTCACGCCGCGACCGCTCCCGGCCGGCGAGGGCTGGGAGAACAAGGGCCTGGTCTTCTTCGTGCCCTCCTTCGAGGAGTACACCGGCAGAAACGTGGTGATCGTCGGCGGCGGAGACAGCGCCTTCGACTGGGCCGACCAGCTCGAAGGCATCGCCAACTCGATCACCCTGGTGCACCGGCGCGACCAGTTCCGTGCCCACCAGGCCACCATCGACAAGGTCCTCGGCGGCACCGCCGAGGTGATCACCAAGGCCCAGGTCACCGCGCTGGCCGGCGACGGCCACGTCGAGTCCGTCGAGATCACGCTCGAGGATGGCGAGGTCGTCACTCGCCCCGCCGACGCCGTCGTGGCCGCGCTCGGCTTCGTCGCCGACCTGACGGCGATGAAGGAGTGGGGGTTGGAGTTCGACAAGCGGCACATCCGCGTCGACACCACCACCCGGACCAACCTGCCGCGGGTCTTCGCCGCCGGCGACATCACCGAGTACGACGGCAAGGTCCGACTGATCGCGGTCGGCTTCGGCGAGGTCGCGACGTCGATCAACAACGCTGCTCCGCTGGTGTTCCCCGACCAGGGCGTCTTCCCGGGTCACTCGAGCGAAGGGTCCTGACCATGGCCAGCACGGGACGCAACGCCGTTGCGATGACCGACGAGGAGTTCACCGGCTTCCTTGCCGCGAACATGAAGGTCCAGGTCGCCACGATCGGCGCTGACGGCGTACCGCAGCTCACCACGCTGTTCTACGTGGTCGAGGACGGCAAGATCGCCTTCTGGACCTACGGCCGGTCGCAGAAGATCGTCAACATCCGCCGCGACCCCCGGGTCAGCTGCCTGGTCGAGGACGGCGAGGACTACTTCGAGCTCCGCGGTGCCACGATCACCGGCACCGCGCGGTTGATCGAGGAGTACGACGACATCAAGGCGCTCGGGTCGAAGGTCGCGACCGTGATGGCCGCTGGCGTCGACCTGGGCGAGTTCGGCGAGGAGATCGTCGCCAAGCAGGCGCTCAAGCGCGTCGGCGTGATCATCGAGCCAGAGAAGATCGCCACCTGGGACCACCGCAAGATGGCCGGACCTCCGGGCTCTGGCTCCTAACGAGAGGGAACACCATGAAGATCAAGGTCGACTTCGACCTCTGCGAGTCCAACGCGCTGTGCGAGGCCCTCGCGCCCCAGAACTTCCAGATCGACGACGACGACTTCCTCCAGATCCTCGAGGAGAACGTCACCGACGAGAACCGGGACGCTGTTGCGCAGGCGATCGCCGCGTGCCCCAAGTCGGCGATCAGCCTGGTCGAGGGCTGACGAAGCCCGCACCCGTATCAGCATCTCGACAGGCTCGATCTCCGAGCCCCGACCGATCCAAGAAAGCAGTACACGCATGCCTGAGATCACTGACCCGCTGAGCCTCGACGGCCGCGTCGCCGTCGTCACCGGCGCCGGAGCCGGCCTCGGCCGCGCCGAGGCTGTCGCGCTGGCCCACGCGGGTGCCGCCGTCGTCATCAACGACCTGCCAGGTGCCGGCGACGAGGCCGCTGACGAGATCCGCGGCCTCGGTGGAACGGCTGTCGTCGTGGCCGGGGACGTGGGGGAGCGGGCCACCGCGGACGCCATGATCGAGGCAGCCGTCAAGCTCGGTGGTCTCGACATCGTGGTCAACAACGCCGGCGTGACCCGCGACAAGATGATCTTCAATATGACCGACGAGGAGTTCGACCTCGTCACCAAGATCCACCTGCGCGGTCACTTCCTGCTCTCCCGCAATGCGGCAGCGTACTGGCGCGCCAAGCACAAGGAGAGCGTCGAGCAGGTCTATGGGAGCATCATCAACACCGCCTCCGAGGCCTCGTTGAGCGGCTCGCCCGGCCAGCCGAACTACGCGGCCGCCAAGGCGGGCATCACAGCGCTGACCCTCTCGAGCGCCCGCAGCCTGGGCCGGATGGGCATCCGCGCGAACGCGATCGCGCCGCGCGCCCGGACCGCGATGACCGCCGAGGTCTTCGGCGAGGACACCTCGGGCAAGAGCATCGACCCGTACTCCGCCGAGCACGTCGCCCCGCTGGTCGCCTACCTCGCCTCACCGGCCGCGGCCGCCATCACCGGCCAGCTCTTCGTCGTGTACGGCGGGATGGTCGCCCTGATCGCCGCGCCGGTCGTCGAGCAGCGCTTCGACACCGGCGGCGACGTCTTCGACCTCGCCGAGCTCGACCGCACCCTCGGCAGCTACTTCGAGGGCCGCGACCCGTCCATCGGCTTCGCCGCCGACTCCGTCATGCAGCTCACCATCAAGGAGTGACCGTGTCCGACCGTCTTGCAGGCAAGATCGCCATCGTCACCGGTGGGGCCATGGGCCAGGGGGCCGCTATCGCGCGCGAGTTCGTCGCCGAGGGGGCCAAGGTCGTGATCGCCGACGTCGCCGACCAGCAGGGCCAGGCACTGGCCGACGAACTGGGGGACAACGCGCACTTCCGGCATCACGATGTCAGCGACGAGGCCTCGTGGACCGCGCTGGTCGAGGACATCAACGAACGCTTCGGACCGGTCAACGTCCTGGCCAACAATGCCGGGATCCTGCGGTTCGGCGACATCGAGCGGATGACGGTCGAGGAGTTCATGCTCGTCGTCAGCGTCAACCAGCTCGGCACCTTCCTCGGCATGAAGTCGGTCGCACGCACGATGCGCAAGAACGGCGGCGGCTCGATCATCAACTCCTCCTCGACCGAGGGGCTCGGCGGGATGGCGTCCCTGGCGGCGTACGGCGGCACCAAGTTCGCCGTCCGCGGCATGACCAAGGCCGCGGCGATGGAGCTCGGCCCGAAGGGCATCCGGGTCAACTCGATCCACCCCGGCATGATCGACACCCCGATGACCCGCCCGCACGGCGGCGATGCCGCGATGGAGTTCGGCGCCTCGCGGGTGCCGTTGCGCCGAGTCGGCCACCCCGAGGACGTCGCCCCGCTCTACGTGTTCCTGGCCAGCGACGAGTCGTCGTACATCAACGGTGCCGAGATCGCGATCGACGGCGGGGTCACTGCGACCCACGCGTTCGGGGCCTAGCGGAGGACGAGCCCGACCGCGGTCTCGATGTGCTCGGCCGTCTCCTCGGCAGTGGCGCGGCCGGTGACCCAGCTGACCAGCGCGGAGAGCCAGACGTCGGAGATCACCCGGGCGATGGCGACGTCCTGGTCCGAGGGCTGCTCGCCTTCGACGTAGGCCTCGCCCTTGATCGCGCGGTTGAGCATCGACGTCATCTGCATGCCGACCACGTGGATCTCGGTGGCAACGGTGGCGTCGGCGAACATGAATGCGCGCGTGAGCGCCTCGGTGAGGTTGGCATCGCCCTGCATGCCGCGGGTCGCCCGGCGGAGCACATAGATGACCCGCTCCGACGGCGTGTCGCCGGGGACGGGCCTGCGGCCGACCATCGTCTGGGTGTCCTCGAACTGGCGTGCGAGCGCCGAGACGAGGAGGTGGATCTTCGAGGGGAAGTAGCGGTACAGCGTCCCCAGGGCCACGTCGGCCTGCTCGGCGACCGCCCGCATCTGGACCGCGTCGAAGCCGCCCTTGGAGGCAAGTGCGATGGTGGCGTCCAGGATCCGACGGCGGCGGTCGCGCTGCGCAGCGGACCCGAGGTCCTCGGCCGTCAGCGAGTTCGTCGTCACGTTCCGTACCCTTCCGCACGTTTTGTCTGTCAGTCCTGGTCGATCCCGCACAATTGCCTGTGATGACCGACTGAATGACCTTCAGTCAAGGCTAGCAGCGGGATCGGTCATAATAGAAACACGTTGCAGTTCCGAAACACCGGAGAAACAACCCGGATCCACCGGGGAAATTGGGAAGGGCGGGCCTTTGCGCATCGCACTCGTGTCCTACCGCAGCAAGCCCCATTGCGGTGGGCAGGGCGTCTACGTCCGCCACCTGAGCCGTGAGCTCACTGCCCTGGGGCACACCGTCGAGGTGTTCTCCGGTCAGCCCTACCCCGAGCTCGACGAAGGCGTCGCGCTCACCAAGATCCCCAGCCTCGACTTGTACCGCGACCCGGACCCGTTCCGGATGGTGTGGCCCTGGGAGTTCCGCGACCTGATCGACGCGCAGGAGTTCGCGATCATGTGCACCGCGGGCTTCCCCGAGCCGCGGACGTTCGGCAAGAGGCTGCTGCGCGTGATGCGCAGCCGCGCCGAGGACTTCGACATCGTGCACGACAACCAGGTGCTCGCGCACGGCGTGATGGACATCGAGAAGGAGGTCGGGATCCCGGTCCTGACCACGGTGCACCACCCGATCACCTTCGACCGTCGCGTCGATATCGCGGCAGCCCCGCTGCGCAAGAAGATCAGCTTGCGGCGGTGGTACGGCTTCTTGAAGATGCAGGGCGCCGTCGTACGCCGCGCCCGCTGGATCCTGCTGCCCTCGGAGTCCTCCAAGGTCGACGCCGCCAACGACTTCTCCGCCGACCTCGAGCGGATGCAGGTCATCCCGCTCGGTGTCGACGACTGCTTCGTGCCGCCGACTAAGCCGCGCGTCCCGGGCCGCCTAGTCGCGATGGCCAGCGCCGACGCCCCGATGAAGGGCATCGCCACCCTGCTCGAGGCGTTCGCCAAACTGCGTACCGAGCGCGACCTGGAGCTGCTGCTGGTCACCAAGCCGACCCCAGGCGGCCGTACCGAGAAGCTCATCGAGGAGCTCGGCATCGGCGAGCACATCAAGTTCGTCAACGGGATCAGCGACGTCGAGCTGGTCGAGGTGATGGGGTCTGCAGAGATCGCCGTCGTCCCGTCGCTCTACGAGGGCTTCTCGCTGCCGACCGCCGAGCTGATGGCCTGCGAGACGCCGCTGGTGGTCTCCCGTACCGGCGCCATCCCCGAGGTCGTCGGGCCCGACGGGCTCTGCGCCGAGCTGGTGACCCCCGGTGACGTCGAGGAGCTGGCGCACACCCTCGCTGACCTTCTGGACGACCCGGAGCGCCGCGACCGGCTCGGGAAGGCCGGCCGGGTCCGCGCGCAGGAGCTGTTCAGCTGGCGCGCCGTGGCGAAGAAGACCGCCGCGGCCTATGAGCACGTGCTCGCCGACTACGAGGTCAACCCGACCAGCACCCACAAGCGCGGCAAGAAGATCAAGACGAAGAAGGACAAGAGCTGATGCTGACCGTTGACTTCGACCGACTCGGGCTTCGCCCGGGTGACCGGGTCATCGACATGGGGTGCGGCGCCGGCCGGCACGCCTTCGAGATGTACCGCCGTGGCGCAGACGTGGTCGCGTTCGACCAGGACGCCGACGAGCTGGCGGGAGTGCTGGAGCTGTTCGGTGCGATGAAGGAAGCTGGCGAGGTCCCTGCCGGTGCCGCCGCTGACATCAAGGAGGGCACTGCCCTCGCGCTGCCGTTCGCCGACGGCGAGTTCGACCGGGTCGTGTGCTCCGAGGTCCTCGAGCACATCTGGGATGACGTCACCGCGATCAAGGAGCTGATCCGGGTCCTGCGCCCCGGCGGCACGATGGCGATCACCGTGCCGCGCTGGCTGCCCGAGGTGATCAACTGGCGCCTGTCTGCGGACTACCACAACGCTGACGGCGGCCACATCCGCATCTATACCGACCACGAGCTGGTCGACAAGGTCACCAAGGGCGGTCGGATGAACGACGGCACCCCCGGCGACGCGATGATCTTCGAGGGCAAGGACCACGCCCACGGCCTGCACGCGCCGTACTGGTGGATCAAGTCCGCTGTCGGCGTGGAGAACAACGACCATCCGGTCGTCAAGGCGTACCACCAGGTGCTGGTCTGGGACATCATGAAGACGCCGCGCTACTCCACCGTCACCCGGCTCGCCGAACGGGCGCTGAACCCGCTGATCGGCAAGAGCATGGTCCTGTACTTCCGGAAGCCGGAGTAGCGGGTCTTGACTGAACGCACCTGGCGGATCCCGGCGGTCGAGGGCGTCCTGACCTCACAGCAGGTGGCCGACACGGCCGCCTCGATCGCTGCGATGCAGGAGCCGAGCGGCGCCGTGCCGTGGACCCCGACGGAGAAGACCGACGTCTGGAACCACGTCGAGGGCGCGATGGCGATGCTCGTCGGCGGCGAGGTCGAGGCTGCCGAGCGCGCCTACGCTTGGTGCGCTCGGACCCAGCGGGCCGACGGCTCGTGGCCGATGGAGATCGTGGTCGACGAGATCAAAGACGCCTCCGGCGAGACCAACATGTCGGCGTACCTCGCGGTCGGCGTCTGGCACCACTGGCTGCTGCGCGGAGACCGCTCGTTCGTCAACCGGATGTGGCCGGTCGTGCTCAAGGCGCTCGACTTCGTGGTCGGCCTGCAGCTGCCCTTCGGCGGCATCGCGTGGTCGCAGGAGTGGGACGCCAACGGCCCGGCCACGGTCAATGACCAGGCTCTGCTCGCCGGCTCCTCGAGCATCTACCAGGCGCTGCGCGCCGGCTGCGCGCTCGCTGACCTGGTCGGCGACCCGCAGGTCGACTGGGAGCTCGCCGGCGGAAGGCTCGGCCACGCGCTGCGGCACCACCGCGACCTGTTCCTGGACAAGTCCGAGTTCTCCATGGACTGGTACTACCCGGTCCTCGGCGGCGCGGTCCGCGGCAACGCGGCGGTCGAGCTGCTGGAGAGTAGATGGGACACGTTCGTGATCCCTGGGCTCGGCATCAAGTGCGTGGAGCAGAACCCGTGGGTCACCGGCGCCGAGACCTGCGAGCTGGTGATGTCACTCGATGCGATCGGCGACCACGAGCGGGCGCTGGAGCAGTTCGTCGCGATGCAGCACCTCCGTGAGGACGACGGCCGCTACTGGACCGGCTGGGTGTGGCCCGACCAGGTCAACTGGCCGCACGAGCACACGACGTACACCGCTGCGGCCGTCGTGCTGGCTGCCGACGAGCTGTCCCGTACGACGCCCGGGTCGGGCATCATGCGCGGCGACACGTTGGCCGCGCACTTCGAGGAGATCGCGCTGGAGTGCGGCTGCCTGGACCGGTCAGCCGACAGGGTCTCCAGCGGCTCCTGAGGTCCGCTCGAGCACCCGCATCGACCCGACGGTCGTCACCGGACTGAACGAGCCGCTCGCCACCGCGCGCTGCCAGACGTGGAACGGCGCCTGCCCACCGTCCTGCGAGCGTTCGAAGACGTCGTGGATCACCAGGACGCCGCCTGGCTGCACCCACGGGGCGAAACCGGTGTAGTCGGCCTGGGCCGGCTCCTCGGAATGGCCGCCATCGATGAACAGCAGCGCCACCGGAGTGCGCCAGTACTGCGCGACGGTGGGGGAGTCGCCGACGACGGCAACGACGCGGTGCTCCAGGCCTGCCCGCTGAACCGTACGGCGGAACGTCGGCAGCGTGTCCATCAGACCGATCTCGGGATCCACCACGGTCGGGTCGTGGTGCTCCCAGCCTGCCTGGTTCTCCTCCGAGCCCCGGTGGTGGTCCAGGGTGAACACCGTGCTGCTGGTGGCCTCGGCTGCGGCACCCAGGTAGATCGCGGACTTCCCGCAGTACGTGCCGATCTCCAGCGCCGGCCCTCGGTCCAGGTGCTCGACTGCGACGCGGTGCAGTAGTTCGCCCTCGTCCAGCGGCATGAAGCCCTTCGCGGCGACGGCGTGCTCGAGCAGGAACGAGGGGATCTCGGTAGTCACGCCGCGAACCCTATCCGTGGCACAATGTGGAACACGTTCTAGTTCCAGGAGTTAGCGCATGCCCATCGGTATCAGTGACGACCACACCGAGTTGGCGGCGACCGTCCGCAAGTGGGCCGAGAGCCAGGGGTCGATCGCGGCTGTGCGTGCTGCCGAGACCGACCCCGCTGCGCTGGAGCCCTGGGGTTCTCTCCCGGCCGAGATGGGCCTCACCGCGATCGCCCTTCCAGAAGCCGTCGGTGGCGGTGGCGGCAGCCTGCTCGACCAGGCTGTTGCGGTCGAAGCTGCCGGCTACGCGCTGGTCCCGGGCCCGTTCCTGACCACGGTCGTCGCCGGTTTGCTGCACGACGACCCAGACCTGCGGTCGGGCATCGCGGACGGCTCCGTGACAGTCGCGCTCGGGATCGACCCGCGAGCGGTCGTCGGCGCGGGGAGCACGACGCACCTGTCGATCCCGACTGAGGACGGCCAGGTGGTCGTGCCGTCCGCCGGCGTCGCGATCACGGCGGGGGAGTCGGTGGACCTGACCCGCACTGTCGGCGCGGTCGACGGCACCGCGACCACGGCCGCCCCGCGGGAGCTGATCGTGCTGGCTGCGGCCGAGGCGTCCGGCATCGCCCGCTGGTGCCTGGACACGGCTGTCGAGTACGCGAAGGTCCGTGAGCAGTTCGGAAAGAAGATCGGCGCGTTCCAGGCGGTCAAGCACCTGTGCGCCGAGATGCTCTCGATCAGCGAGAGCGTCACTGCTGCCGCCTGGGACGCGGCTGAGGCGGCCGACCAGGGGGCCGAGCAGGGCGAGTTCGCGGTCGGTGTGGCTGCGACGGTCTGCTTCGACGGCGCGGTCGAGGTCGCCAAGACCTGTATCCAGGTCCTGGGCGGGATCGGGTTCACTTTCGAGCACGACGCGCACCTCTATCTGCGCCGCGCCCTCGCGCTGCGGGCCTTCGTCGGCGACACCGGGGCGCTCGCGTCCGGGCTGAGCGCCTGCGCCGCCACCGGCGTACGCCGTTCCGGGGACATAGACTTCGCCGGCCTCGACGCCGAGTTCCGTGACGCCGCCCGCACTGAGGCTGCGCGGATCGCGACTCTGGCCGAGGGCGACCGTCGCGCCGCGCTTGCTGCGTCGGGCTACCTGACGCCGCACTGGCCTGCGCCGTACGGGCTGGGCGCCGGGGCGGTCCAGCAGCTCGTGATCGACCAGGAGCTGGAGAGGGCAGGTGTTGAGCGGCCGGACCTCGTCATCGGCGCTTGGGCGGCGCCGACCATCCTCGAAGGCGGCACTGAGGAGCAGCGGGAGCGCTTCGTGGCGCCGACGCTGACCGGTGAGATCACCTGGTGCCAGCTGTTCAGCGAGCCGGGCGCCGGGTCCGACCTGGCCTCGCTGCGGATGAAGGCCGAGCGCACCGACGGTGGCTGGCTGCTGACCGGCCAGAAGGTCTGGAACTCGATCGCCGAGCGGGCAGACTTCGGTGTCTGTCTCGCGCGCACCGATCCTGAAGCGAAGCCGCATGCCGGCATCAGCTACTTCGTCGTCGACATGAAGGCCGCGGGCATCGACATCCGGCCGCTGCGCGAGCTGACCGGGGACGCGCTGTTCAACGAGGTCTTCTTCGACAACGTCTTCGTCCCCGACGACTGCCTGATCGGCGCTGAGAACGGCGGGTGGCGGCTGGCGGTGACCACGCTGGCCAACGAGCGCGTCGCGATGGCGGGGTCCAAGCTCGGCGACAGCGTCGAGCTCGCGATCGACCTGCTCGGTGAGCTCAGCAGCCCGAGCGCGCCGGAGCGGGTCGGCCGAGCGATCGCCCTGGCCCAGGTGGTCAAGCTGCTGGGGATGCGGTCCACGCTCCGCTCGATCGCTGGTCAGGGCCCGGGAGCGGAGTCGAGCGTCGCCAAGCTGGTCGGTGTACGCAGTCGTCAGGACTCCGCTGAGCTCGCGATGGAGCTCCTCGGACCTGAGGTGTTCACCAGCAGCGAGCGCGCACTGGCCGCCAACGACCTGTTCCTGCGCAACCGCTGCCTCTCGATCGCCGGCGGGACGACGCAGATCCTCCGCAACGTCGCGGGAGAGCGGATCCTGGGCTTGCCGCGCGGATGATCTGCGTAGTCCTGGCACGCTCCGTCTGATTGCGCCTGCGGCGCGGGGAGATCCTCCGCAACGTCGCGGGAGAGCGGATCCTGGGCTTGCCGCGCGGATGATCTGCGTAGTCCTGGCACGCTCCGTCTGATTGCGCCTGCGGCGCGGGGAGATCCTCCGCAATGTCGCGGGAGAGCGGATCCTGGGCTTGCCGCGCGGCTAGGCCGTCGTCGACACCCGGCTGGTCTCGGCTCGTCGGGTGACGCGGTGCCACTCCAGCCAGCGCTCGACGGCACGGAGTACGCTCTGGCTGCGTACCGAGGAGAACACCTCGAAGGCGTGCTGGGTGTTGGGCAGCTCCAGATAGCTGACCATGCCCTTGGAGACCTCGCGGAGCTTGGCAACGAATGCGCGGGCCTGCTTGATCGAGACGAGGCCGTCGTCGACGCCGTGGACGACGAAGAAGTCCGGAGCGTCCGGGGTGACGTGGGTCAGCGGTGAAGCGAGCTCGAACGGGGCCAGGTCGTTCTTGGCGTTCAGCTTGAAGATCCGTGGGCCGAGGAACCGGTCCCGCATGGCGACCGCTGCCTTGTCGCCAGTGATCCCGCCAAGGTCGTAGACGCCGTAGAACGGCACGCACGCGGACACCGAGGTGTCGGCGTCCTCGAATCCGGGCTGGTAGTCCGTGACGCCGGGCGTGGTGGCGGCGAGCGCCGCGAGGTGGCCGCCCGCCGAGCCGCCGGTCAGCACCAGGTACGCCGGGTCGCCACCGTAGGAGGCGATGTTCTCCCGGGTCCAGGCGATCGCCCGCTTCACGTCGATGATCTGCGCCGGGAACGGGTTCCTCGGGGCGAGCCGGTAGTTGATCGCAACGCAGATCCAGCCGCGGGCGGCCATCCGGTTCATCAGGATCAGGCCCTGCTGGGACTTGTCGCCCATCGTCCAACCGCCGCCGTGGATCTGGATGAGCACCGGTGCGTTGGCCAGGTCGACGCCCTCGGGCCGGTAGATGTCGAGCCGGGCCCGGCTGCCGCCGTCGCGGTAGTTGATGTTGCGCAGCACCTCGACGCCCGGCTTCATCAGCGAGAACGGGCGGGCCAGGTCGCGCAGTGGAGCCTTCAGATCGGCGTCTCGCGGCCGGTCCAGCTCGGCGAGGTAGTCGACACCCAGCGAGCTGGTCAGGGCCGCCTCGGCGAGCGCGCCGGCCTTGCGGGAGTTGGTCAGCAGGTAGCCGAGGCCGGCCGCGCTGGCGCCGGCGAGGAACAGCCCGCCGCGGGTAGCCCGGCCGCGCACGAGCGCCTGGGCGGTGTCGAGCAGCGTTAGCCCGAGGATGTGCGGTGCCAGCTCCCCGGTCGGCCATCCGGCGACGAAGCCGAGCGGGGCGAGGTCGCCCTTGAGCGGCTTGATCGCGTTCGCAGTGAGCAGTGCAGTGATCAGCTGGCGACGTGCGTAGGGCATGGTTCGAGCGTACCGGGGCGTTCGGCGGGACCAGAACGCGTTCCACCCGTGAATAGGATGCCCGCATGGAACGTCTCAGCGGCCTCGACGCCAGCTTCCTCTACCTGGAGAGCTCGGCGCAGTTGATGCACGTCTGCGGGATTATCCAGCTCGATCCCTCGACGATCCCGGGCGAGTACACCTTCGACGGGTTCAAGGCCGATCTCGAGGCCCGGATCTCCACGATCCCCGATTTCCGCCGCAAGCTGAAAGAGGTGCCGCTGGAGATCGACCATCCGGTCTGGGTCGACGACACCGACTTCGACATCGATCGGCACGTGCACCGGCTCGCCGTACCGTCGCCCGGCGGCGCTGCCGAGCTCGCCGAGCTCTGCGGGCACATGGCCGGCATCCCGCTGGACCGGTCGCGGCCGCTGTGGGAGATGTGGGTGATCGAGGGCCTCGACAACGGCCGGCTCGCGATCTTCACCAAGATGCATCACGCAACCGTCGACGGCATCTCGGGCTCCAACCTGATCTCGTTCCTCTGCAGCTTGGAGCCCGGCTCGCCGCTGCTCGACCTGACGCCGCTCGGCGAGCACTACGGCAGCGCTCCGGGGGATTGGGAGTTGTTCGGCCGCGGCATGCTGAACAACCTCACCAAGCCGCTGCACTTCGCCCGGCTGATGGTGCCGACGACCCGCACGATCACCCGCACCATCGGGCGGGCCCGCTCGGGCACAGCGATGGCAGCGCCGCTGACCGCCCCGCGGACGTCCTTCAACGGCGTGATCAGTGGTCAGCGCTCCGTCGCGTACGCCGACATCTCGCTGGAGAAGATCAAGGAGATCCGGCACGCCGTCGAGGGTGCGACCGTTAACGACGTCGTCCTCGCCATCAGCGGGGGCGCGCTACGCCGCTACCTCGCCGAACGGGACGAACTGCCCGAGACGTCGTTGCTGGCCAGCGTGCCGGTCTCGGTGCACCACACCTCGAAGCGGACCGGCGGGACCAACAAGGTCTCCTCGATGTTCGCCAAGCTGGGCACGGACATCGACGACCCGGTCGAACGGCTCCAGGAGCTCGCCGAAGCCAATGCGCATGCCAAGGACCACCACAAGGCGATCCCGGCCGACACGCTGCAGGAGTGGGCGGAGTTCGCAGCGCCCCGGACCTTCGGGCTCGCCGTCCGCGCCGTCGCCAAGCTCAAGCTGGCGGAGAAGGGGCCGGTGATCCACAACCTGGTTATCTCCAACGTCCCCGGCCCGCCCGTGCCGCTGTACTTCATGGGCGCCAGGATCACCGGCTTCTACCCGCTCGGCCCGGTCTTCCACGGCGCCGGCCTCAACGTCACCGTGATGAGCAGCAACGGCCAGATGCACGTGGGCCTGATCGCCTGCCGTACGGCGATGCCGGAGATCGCGGCCCTGGCCCGGCACTTCCCCGAGGAACTCGACGCCCTCTACGCCGCCACCGTCGGCTGACGGAACGCGACAAGCCCTAGCTCAACCGCCCACAACCCCCAACTCAACCGGCACCAAGCCCGAACTCAACGAGTGCGGGCGAGGCGGCTGGCGCGGCGGCCGGCGGTGGTGTCGACGGCCTCGAGGAACGCCGGGATGAAGATCTTCGAGTCCAGCACGCAGCCCGCGTGGCCGCAGGCGGCCTCATGCACGGTGGCGCCAGGGATGGTGGCGGCGATCAGGCGCTGGCGTTCGGGGGAGAGGACCTTGTCCTTGGTCGTCACGACCACCGCTGTCGGGATGTCGATGTCGTGCAGCCAGGGCGTCGAGTGGTGCCGGCCGAGTGAGGCGACCGCCTGGCCGACCGCCCACGAGCTGGTACTGCGCCACTCGGCGAGCGCCCATTGGTGGGTGTCGGTCGGGTCCAGGAGCACCTCGGTGGTGGCCTTCGTCGCCACGCTCAAGGAGCGCGAGCGCGACAGGGTGCGCAACGCGCCCATCGAGAGCTCCATGGACGAGTGGAACAGGCGCTCGGTGCCGTTGGTCCGGAAGTGGTCGGTGCTCGCCGCGAGGACCAGGCCGCCGAAGCGCTTCGGGTGCTGGCGCCAGCAGCGCTGCGCGACGATCGAGCCCATCGAGTAGCCGGCCACGATCGGCCAGTCCAGGTCGAGCAGGTTGGCGATCGCGGCGACGTCATCGGCGCAGTCGCGGATCGAGAAGCTCTCCGACATGATCCCGCGACCATGCCAGCGCTGGTCGAAGACAACCACGCGGTACTTGGCGCTGAGCTTCTCCACGACCGGGAACCAGGTCAGCATCCCGGTGCAGCCGACGGCATGCAGGAGAATCACCGCCGGTGCCTCCGGAGTCGGTCCTGGTACGTCGGTGAGCCAGGTGCGGCCGCGGCCGGGGACATCGAGCCATCGGCCTGCAGGCACCACGACCTCCGGCACGTCGACCAGCTCTCGGAGCAGCGTCGGCAGGGTGGGGAGCGACAAGGGGACTCCTCGATTCCGGAGGGCACCAGGGTAGTGCTGGATCTGCGGTTGTCAGGCTAGAGTAGAACAGGTTCCAGTTTTCGTTCGGCGAAGGGAGCACCGTGTCCGAGGTGCGCGAAGAGATCCGATCAGTCGTTGCCGATGTGCTCGACAAGGGCGGCGCCAGCTGGGAGGCGTGCGCCGAGGCGGGCCTGCTCGGCCTGGCAGCTCCCGAGGAGCATGGCGGCGAAGGCCTCGGCCTGGCCGAGATCGGCGTCCTGCTCCAGGAGGTGGGCCGCCGCGCGGTGGACCTCCCGGTCTGGGAGACGCTCGCCTGCGGCTTGCTCACCCTGAACGCCGCTGCGTCCGCGGACGTTGCCGCGCAGTACATCCCGGACATCGTGGCCGGCAAGCTGCTGCTGGCCCCGGCGCTGAACGAGCCCGGCAACGCGCTTCCCCTCGCCCCGGCGACCACGCTGCGTGATGGCACGGTCACCGGCCACAAGATCGACGTCGCCGTCCTCGACGGCGCCAGCCTGCTGCTGGTCTCCACCGACGCAGGCGTCGCGCTGGTCGACCCGAACGGCCCCGGCGTCACGGCGACTGCCAACTACTCGTCGCGCACGGTGCCGGCCAACGAGGCCCGCGGCCGCGGTGAGACCGGCTACCGCTTCGACGGAGCCCCGGCCGTGGCCGTGCTGGAGGGCAACGCCGCCCAGATCCTGCGCGAGCACGCCACCGCCGGCCTCCTGCTCCTCGGCGACGGGCTCGTTGCCGGCGCGCTCGACCTGACCGCCGGCTACATCCGCGAGCGGGTCCAGTTCGGCCGCAAGCTCGCCGAGTTCCAGGCGGTCGCGGTCCAGATCGCCGACGTCTTCGTGGTCGCGCGGATGACTGCGCTGGCTGCTGAGGGCGCTGCCTGGCGAGTGGCCGAGGGCCTGCCAGCCGCCGACGATCTCGCGGTGGGCGCAGCCTGGTTCACCGATCGGGTCCCGTCCGCGCTGCAGACCTGCCACCACCTGCACGGCGGCATGGGCGTCGACGAGACCTACCCGCTGCACCACTACTTCTCCCGGGTCAAGGACATCGCCCGGCTGCTCGGTGGGCGGGCTGCGGCGCTCGCCGCGGTGCCGATCACCGAGACCGAGGCCAAGAACGTCGAGCTCACCGAGGCGCAGCGGGCGTTCAAGGACGAGGTCCGGGCCTACTTCTCCACGCTGGTCAGCGAGGAGGACAAGCTGGAGATGATGGACAACCGGCACGGTCCGGCGTACCACCGCAACATCAAGCAGATGGGCGACGACGGCTGGATGGGCGTCGGCTGGCCGGTCGAGTACGGCGGCAAGGGGCTCGGCGAGATCGAGCAGCAGATCTTCGCCAACGAGGCCGCCCGTGGCGACATCCACCTGCCCTCGGTCACGCTGCAGACGGTCGGCCCGACGCTCCAAGCATTCGGGACCGACAAGCAGAAGGACATGTTCCTGGGCAAGATCCTGGCCGGCGACGTGCACTTCGCGATCGGCTACTCCGAGGCTGATGCCGGCACCGACCTGGCGTCGCTGCGCTGCGCGGCCAAGAAGGACGCGAACGGCGACTGGGTGGTCAACGGCCAGAAGATGTGGACGACGGGCGGGCACGCTGCCGACTACATCTGGCTCGCCGTCCGCACCGACCCGGACGCCCCCAAGCACAAGGGCATCTCGGTGCTGATCGTCGACACCAAGGACCCCGGCTACTCCTGGACGCCGATCGTCACCTGCGACGGCTCGCACCACGTCAACGCGACGTACTACAACGACGTCCGGGTGCCCGCCGAGATGCTGGTCGGCGTCGAGAACGAGGGCTGGCGGCTGATCACCACCCAGCTCAACCACGAGCGGATCATGCTCGGACCCGCGGGCCGCCTGGAGGGCCTGCGCGACGACGTGATCGCCTGGGCGTCGGACAAGAAGGCAGCAGACGGTACGCCGCTGCTCGAGGTCCCCGCCGTCCGCGACATCCTGGCCCGCGTGACCGTGAGCTTCCGCGTCAACGAGCTGCTCAACTGGCAGGTAGCGGGAGGCAGCCACGACGACCCGAAGGCCGCCGTCGCGGACGCCTCGAGCTCGAAGGTCTTCGCCTCCGACGAGGTGCAGCGCCTCGGCCTGGACCTCGAGGAGATCGTCACTGCGTACGGCGATCCTGCGGACCCCGCCACCGCAACGCTGCTGCATGTCCTGGATGCCACCTCCAAGCGCAACCTGGTGCTGACCTTCGGCGGCGGCGTCAACGAGGTCCAGCGCGAGCTGATCGCGATGTTCGGCCTCGGCCTGCCGAAGGTGCCCCGATGACCAGCCCGGTCGTCGAGCCTGTCGAGACGGAGTGGACCCACGACCGGATCATGGCCGAGGTCGAGACGTTCAAGGCCGCCGGCGACACGGCTCCTCGCGAGGCCCGCGACCCCATCAACCAGCCGATGATCAACAACTGGACCGAGGCCCTGGGGGAGACCGACCCGCGCTACCGAGCCGGCGGGGACGGGATCGCGCCGCCCGCGATGGCCCAGGTCTGGACGATGTACGGCCTGGACCCGGCGCGTCCGGCGGATGACCCCTTGCACGGGACCATGCAGATGTTCGACGAGGCCGGGTTCAAGTCGGTCCTCGGCACCAACTGCGACCAGACCTACCTGCGTGACGTGCGGGTCGGTGAGACGGTCTCGATCACCACCCGGCTCGAAGCGGTGGTCGGGCCGAAGGTCACCGGTGTCGGCGAGGGCTACTTCGTCACCACGATGAACACGTGGTGGGTGGGCGACGGGGTCGACCGCGAGGCTGTCGCCACGATGCTGTTCCGGGTGCTGAAGTTCAAGCCTGCGAAGCGCGTCTCGACAGGCTCGACGACCGTGGACAAGACCCAGCTGGTCCGCCCGCAACTGAACCAGGACACGGCGTACTTCTGGGAGGGCACCGCGATCGGCGAGCTGCGACTGCAGAAGTGCAACGTCTGCGGCGAGCTGCGGCACCCGCCCGGGCCGATGTGCCCGACCTGCCATGCGGCCAACCGCGGCTACGTCGTCGCCAGCGGCAAGGGAACGGTGTTCTCCTTCATCGTCCACCACGCCCCCAAGCTGCCCGGCAAGGAGCTGCCCGTCACGCTCGCGCTGATCGAGCTCGAGGAAGGACTCCGGATGATCGGCGAGGTCCAGGGCCGACGCGACGAGATCGCGGTCGGCGCTCCGGTGCAGGTGGTGTTCGAGAAGATCGACGACGGCCTGACCCTCGCGCAGTGGGAGGTGACGCGATGAGCACGGTGACGGCGACTGGTACGGCGCTCCCGGAGTGGAGCCTGCCGCTGACCCCGACGCTGATCGTCTCCACAGCGATCGCGACCCGCGACTTCCAAGACGTCCACCACGACCGCGACCTCGCCCAGGGGCACGGCTCGAAGGACATCTTCATGAACATCCTGACCACCACCGGGCTGGTCCAGAAGTACGTCGGCGACTGGGCGCGCGAGGCGGCCGGGCCGGACTTCCGGATCACCTCGTGCGGCCTCCGGCTCGGCGCCCCGGCGTACCCGTACGACACGATGACGTTCACGGGCACGGTCGTCGACAACGCCGAGGACGCGCCGATCGGCACGATCACCATCGACGTGCTCGGACAGGTCTCGCTCGGCAACCATGTGAACGCCCGCGTCACCCTAGTAGGAGGGAACGCATGAGCGACCGCACCCCCGTTGAAAGGACACTCAGCGGCAAGTCCGCGATCGCCGGTATCGGCGCCACCGACTTCTCCAAGGAGTCGGGCCGGACCGAGCTGCAGCTCTCCTGCGAGGCCGTCCTGGACGCCCTCGAAGACTGCGGCCTGAGCACCGACGACGTCGACGGCCTGGTCACGTTCACGATGGACAACTCCTCGGAGATCGCCGTCGCCCGCGAGTTGGGGATGGGCGACCTGAGGTTCTTCAGCCGGATCAACTACGGCGGCGGCGCAGCCTGCGGCACCATCCAGCAGGCCGCGCTGGCGGTCGCCACCGGTGTTGCCGACGTGGTCGTCGCGTACCGCGGCTTCAACGAGCGTTCCGGCGCCCGGTTCGGCCAGGTCTCGCCGTGGGCAGCGACCCAGGTCAACTCCAATGGCCTCGACAACGCCTTCAGCTACCCCTACGGCCTCTCGACACCGGCAGCCACGGTGGCGATGCAAGCGACCCGCTACATGCACGAGTACGGAGCCGTCTCGGCCGACTTCGGCGCGGTGGCCGTAGCCGACCGCAAGCACGCCGCCAACAACCCCAAGGCATTCTTCCACGGCAAGCCGATCACCCTCGAGGATCACCAGGCCTCGCGGATGATCGCCGAGCCGCTGCACCTGCTCGACTGCTGCCAGGAGAGCGACGGGGGAGTCGCGATCGTGGTGACCACCCCGGAGCGGGCGGCTGACCTGAAGCAGAAGCCGGCGATCATCGCGGCGGCCGCCCAGGGCAGTGCGCCCGACCAGTACGTGATGACGTCGTACTACCGCGAGAACATCGGCGTGCCCGAGATGGGCGTCGTGGGCCGCGAGCTGTGGCGCCAGTCCGGTCTCGGCCCCAGCGACATGGCGATGGCCGTGCTCTACGACCACTTCACGCCGTACGTCCTGATGCAGCTCGAGGAGCTCGGCTTCTGCGGCCGCGGCGAGGCGAAGGACTTCGTGAAGGACGGCGCGATCGAGCTCGGCGGCCGGCTGCCCCTGAACACCCACGGCGGCCAGCTCGGCGAGGCCTACATCCACGGCATGAACGGCATCGCCGAGGGCGTCCGGCAGATCCGCGGGACCTCGGTGAACCCGGTGCCCGATGTCGAGCACGTGATCGTGACCGCCGGTACCGGCGTCCCGACCAGCGGGCTCGTCCTTAGCCTCTAGGCAGCCCGGAGGGGCCGATCGAGTCCATCCCCACGCTTCGGTGCGATCGGTGCCGGGGCAGGGATCGGCGCTGGCCTCTGGCATCCGCGAGACAGGAGCCTGAACGACGGACGGCGTCTACGCAGGTTCCGGGTGGATCAGTTCCGCCCGGAACGGCGCGCAGACGGGTCGCCTCCTTGGGAACGGCACGTAGCCTTCGCAGATGGTGGCCTCGCGCAGATGGTGGGCGGTTGGCGCGGCTCTGGCCTTGGTCCTCGGTGCACCCGTGATTGCACGAAGCGCCCCGGTGCACCCGCCCCACCTGGCGACGAGCACGATCCTCGATCGGATCAAGGCCTCGGGGAGCCACGGCTACTCCGGCACGGTGGACCTGGCCGGCAACGTCAAGCTCCCGGTGGCCTCGCGGTTCACTGACATCGGTCCCCTGCTCGGCGGCCGGACGACGCTGCGAGTGTGGTGGCGGGACCGGTCGGAATGGCGCGTCGACAAGCTGCTGATCGCCGGCGAGACGGACCTGTTCCACGAAGGTACCCGGACCACGCAGTGGGAGTACGAGGCCGCCAAGGCGACCGTGAGCGAGGACCCAGCGATCCGGCTGCCCCGGTCCGAGGACCTGATCCCTCCTGTCCTGGCGGCCCGGCTGCTGAAGGATGCGGGCGCCGACGAGGTCCGGCGGTTGGCGCCTCGCCGGGTTGCCGGGGTGAGTGCGGTGGGCGTTGAGGTGCGACCCCGCTCCAGCAAGTCCAGCATCGGGCGCCTCGACCTCTGGGCCGATCCGGAGACCGGCATCGTGCTGCGCGCCGACCTGTACGCCGTCGGCAGCACCCAGCCGGCGTTCAGTACGGCGTTCACGTCGTTCACCTCGAAGACGCCGTCGTCGACGGTCACGCGGTTCGCTGCCCCGACCTCGGTGCCGGTCCGGTTCGAGAGCGTCCTGGACATCGCCGACGCCGCCAACCAGTACGCGCCGGTGATACCGCCGAAGACCGTCGCCGGGCTGCGTCGGACCGGGAGTGCGGCCGGCGCGGTCGGGGTCTACGGAACCGGCCTCGTTCAGGTCCTGGTGGTGCCGCTGCGCGGCCGGGATGCGGACACGCTCCGCGAGCAGCTGGACAAGATCCCGGGGGTGCGCCAGACCCCGGACGGGCCGACGCTGATGGCGGGTCCCCTCGGTGTGCTCGTCAGCGGGGGCCATGAGCAGCCGTGGCTGATCGTCGGCTCGGTGTCGCGGGCGACGCTCGCCGCCGTAGCAAGGGATCTGCGCTCCGGAGCGAGGTACCGCTACCGGTGATCAGAACTGAGGGTCTTACCAAGATGTACGGCTCGTTCGTCGCCGTCGACTCCCTGGATCTCGAGGTCGACGAGGGGGAGGTCTACGGCTTGCTGGGCGCTAACGGGTCCGGCAAGACGACGACGGTACGGATGCTGCTCGGACTCGTGCTGGCGACGTCCGGCACGATCGAGCTGCTCGGTCAGCCGATGCCCAAGCGTGCCGGCGCGGTACTACCGCACGTGGGGGCGCTGGTTGAGGGGCCAGCGGCATACGGGCACCTGAGCGGGCGAGCGAATCTGCGGATCCAGGACGCATCGGGTCCTGGAGGCCAGCGCAGTTCCCGGCGTAGCAGGATCGAGGACGTGCTCGACCAGGTCGGCCTCGGGGGCGTCGATGGACGGCCCGTCCGGACCTACTCGTTGGGGATGCGCCAACGGCTGGGCCTCGCGACGGCGCTTCTCGGGCGGCCCCGTCTGCTGGTGCTCGACGAGCCGACCAACGGGCTGGACCCTCAAGGCATCCGGGAGATCAGAGGGCTCGTTCGGGAGCTCAACGCGGCGGGCACGACGATCGTCATGCTGAGCCATCAGCTCTCGGAGGTCGAGCAGGTCTGCGGCCGGGTCGGAGTCCTGGAACGCGGGCGGATGGTCCTGCAACAGGATCTCGCCGAGCTACGCCGGCCGACCGGACGCTTCCTGCTGCGTACCGATGAGCCCGACCGGGCAGTCGCGCTGCTCGGCGACAGGGTCGAGGGCCGACGCCAGGACGAGCTGATGGTGCGAGCCGAGGACGCTGCGCAGTTGAACGCCTCGCTGGTAGCCGCCGGGCTGGCCGTCTCGGAGCTCGCGGCCGAGCGACGGACCCTCGAGGATGCCGTCTTGGCCGCGACGACAGCGGGCGCCGACCGGTTGGAGCGCTCGTGATCAGGGTCGAGATCGGCAAGCTGGTGCGCAGCAGGCGCACGTGGTTCACGATCCTGCTGGTCGACGCGCTGCCGACCGTGGTGGCGGTGCTGCTGTCGGTCACCAACCTCGCGCCTAGACCGGGCACCGGGCCCGCCTTCCTCTCCGCGGTGCTGACCGACGGGACGCTGTTCCCGCTGGCGGCGCTCGCCATGGTGCTCCCGCTCTTCCTGCCAGTCGCCGTGGCGATGACGGCCGGCGAGGCGATCGCCGGGGAGGCCCAAGCAGGCACCCTCCGTTATCTGCTGATCCGCCCAGTCGGCAGGGCCAGGCTGCTGGTGGCCAAGCTGGTCGCCGTGATGACGTTCGTCCTGATCACGGTGCTGGTGGTGGCCGCCACGGCGTTCGTCAGCGGGACCCTGCTGCTCGGCAAGGACGCCGCTCCTGGCAGCGTGACGCTCTCGGTGTCGGGGACCGCGCTCTCGACCGGCGAGCTGGCGTGGCGTACCGGGCTGGCACTGCTCTTCGCCATGCTCGCCATGCTCGGCGTCGCGGCCGTCGCCTTGTTCGCCTCGACCGTCGCGCGCTCGCCGTTGGCAGCCGCGCTCAGCACGTTGGCGCTGCTGGTCGCCTCGACGCTGCTGCTGCCCCTCGACGCGGCACACGATGTCCGGCCTTACCTGGTGACGCGGTACTGGCTGTCGTTCGTCGATCTCTTCCGGGACCCGATCCTGTGGACGAACGTCGTGCACGGCGTCATCCAGCAGCTCGCCTACGTCCTGGTCTTCAGCGTCGCGGCGTGGGCGAACTTCACGACCAAGGACATCACCGACTAGCCATCTCCGCCGAGATCGGCCTCACGCGCAGATCGAAGGATCCGGGATCGCGGGCAGAGCCCGGGCGAGCTCGGAGACCACGATCTGGATGACCTTGAAGTTGGACGGCAGGTCGGCGTGGCTGACCACCAGCCCGCGGCACACCGACTGCACCGAGAAGTCGATCGCGCCGGTCAGCGAGGCGGAGTCCGGGGGCACGACGGTCGCGTCCTGGTCGGTCCAGATCGAGACCCACCGCGGGCCTGGCGGTGTCTCGTCGTGAGCGTTCAGTGTCTCGATCAGCGCGCTCCCGGGACTGAGCTGCTGACATGCGGTCGGGCAGGTGTCGGGGGTGAGATCGCTGCCGACGCCGGCTACGTCGGTACCGTGCTGCGGCGATCCGAGCGTGACGATCCGGCGTGCGATCGAGCCGCCGTGGTGGTCGGCGACCCAGAGGCGTACGACGACCCCGCCGGCCGAGTAGCCGACCAGGTCGACCGAATGCGCTCCGGTCCGGGCCAGGGTCGCGTTGACCGCAGAATCGAGCCTGTCGGCCTGGCGGCGCAGGTCGCCACGGTCGTCGCCACCGAGCGAGACGATCTCCACCGACCGACCAGTCTGTTGCAGCACACCGTCGAGGACCTGGAGGGCGCCGGTGCTGCCGCCGTACCCGGGCACGAGCAGGACGGGCGGTTGCGCGTCCTGTGAGACAGGGACCACGCGCGCAGGCCCGCGCGCGATCAGGCTGACCGCGACGGCGACGCCCCCGGCCACCAGCAACGCGCCGAGCCCGAGATAGAACCTCCGTCGGGGCGGGGACAGCGTGGCCAGCATCCCTTGATCATGGCTGACCGCCCCAACGACCCGGGATCTGACTCGGTGAGACTGCCGGACTAGCGGAGCTTCTCGGCGAAGAACGCCAGGACGCGGTCCACGCCCTCCTGCTGTCGCTCCTCGGTCAGGGTGCTGTGGCCCTTGCCGCCGAACTCGACCCGGATGAAGGTGTCGCCGATCTCGCGGGTCAAGGTCTCGAACCGGGTCCCGGTCGCGACGTCGGAGGGGTACTGCAGCCCGAGGACCTGGCAGCCTCCCGCAGCGCGCTCCTTGACCACAGCGAGGTCGGCGGGGGACAGGTTCAGGTCCGCGGCCCGCTTCTTCGAGACAGCGAACGGCGCCGATGGCTGCGCCAGCACGGGAGCGGCGACCGACGTGTCGACCATCATGGCGAGCGCGAACCCGCCCGTGAAGCACATCCCGAGCGCGCCGACGCCCGGGCCACCGAGCTCGCCATGCAGCTCGCGGCACACGCTGCGTAACCATCCCGCCACCGGGGTGGTGACGCCGGTCGCGAGCTTGGTGAACTCGGCGTTCACGCACAGCCGGGTGATCGTGCTGGCGATGTAGGGCACCGACATCGGCCGCTCCGGGGTACCGAACAGGTGCGGCATCACGACAGTGAACCCGGCGCCGACGACCTCCTCGGCGAACGCGATCACCTTCGGCGTGATGCCGGGGATCTCGTGCACCAGCACCACCCCGGGGCCGGTGCCCTTGCGGTACGTCGGGTGCGTGACGCCCTCGAAGGTGTGCTCGCCGAGGGTCCAGGACGCCAGTTCGCCGGTCATGGAGGAACTATGGCAGGAGCCATGGCTCGTCGTACCGGAAGATCGGATCACCGCGGAGGCGGCCTGTGGATGACGGCAGCAAAACGAGGAAGATCGTCGGTAACATCTGGGCCTATGTCTTCAGAACGTAGGTCAGTTGAGACTCCGCGTGTGCCTCGAGGGATGTCGAGCCCGCGATTCGGGCTGGCGCTGGGTGCGACCGTGTTGGCCTTCGCCATTGGCACGCTCGGCACGCATCTGCTCGATGGTGTGGGCGACAATCGGTTACGGCCTTCGAGGGCAGGGGCCCTCGAGACTCGAGTCGGCTACACGCCCGAGCGAATGGCGGCACTAAATCGGCGACGAGCGACCGTAACCCGTAGTTGCATGCGCGCTCGCGGGCTGTCGTGGACTGCGCCAGCCAACGACTTTCAGGATCGACTGGCTGCGAGAGGCCTATTCGGGCAGACGACGCCTTCGGCGACTGCTGCATTCCTAGCCCGATACGGCTATGGGGTTGTCGAGCAGGTAGCAGTGATCAAAGCCTCCTATGCCGAGTTCAACGCAGAGGGGGCCACGAGGACCGAGTCTTCGACGGCTTCCCCGGCCTACGCGCAGGCCGAAACCTCGTGCCAGAAGCAGGCGGCGATCGGAACGGGTCGGATCGATCTCGACGCGGGCGGCGCTCTCGGCGTGGCCTACGGAAATGCACTCGACCTGATGTACCACTCGAGCGCGTACCAAGAGGCGATGGCGTCAGTCCTGGCATGCATGAGCGGCAAGGGCGTCGAACTGGCGCACCTTGACGACGCTCCGCTCTCCCTCATCAAGAAACTCGTGGAAATGGTGGGCGGCACGTATTCACGCCAGGCCGACGGCAGCCTTCGTTACGAAGTCGGCTCGGTTCAAGGCAAGCCCTTTCGAGCGGCTGACCTCGACGAGCTCCGAGACGAGGAGATGCATCGGGCAGACATCGAGCGTCGCTGCCGCGACGACCAAGCCGCCACGGTAGATCGGCTATGGGCTACCTACTCGGCCCCGGTGCTGACGCGGTTCGCCGCCCAAATAAGCGTGCTCAAGCGAGCGCTGATAACGAATGGAGAGTCACGGTGAAGAGGATGCTCTCGGTCATCGCGCCTGTCGTACTGACGGCAGGAGTCGTCGCCACATGCTTCGGAGCGCCTGCGTCGGCGGTAGTGCAAAGCGCTGTCTGGCAGACCTTGCCAGGAGGCGACGGAGGTGCATGTCACACGGGCGGCGTGTCGGGAAGTTCGACCTACACGTGGTGCTGGGGCAAGCAGCATCTGCTCAACGATGGGAGCCCGACTCGCGATATGTATTCGTTTCGTGTGACGTTGTCGGGCAGTGCGACACATGGGCATCACATCGAAAAGCTGTGGGTGGAGCCGCGCCCGCGAGCGGGGAGTCCTGTCCAGCATTGGCAAGGCACCGACCCGTTCAAGCCGGACCAGACCGTCAGCAGTTCACACGCATGCGTGACAACGAGCCAGTCGGTCGGTGGCGGAAGTGTGCCCCTGACGTTCGGAACCAGCCAACAGACCTGCAAGAACGAGGTGTTCGGACCAAAGCTGTATGCGACTGCGGGACATCACGCCGGAGTTTGGTCCACCGATGCCGTGTGTTCGATGCCTACCTCTGAGGTTCGTAAGGTGTACGCGACGGTGACGGTCTGGGTCGCGTCTGGAAAGGTCCCGCTCTGGGACACGACCCTCCATGGCATGTACGTCCGCTCGTGCAACAAGTTCCCGCGGCCGTGACAAGTAGTCGCGGACATTCCTCAACGGCAGGATGGCTCGTCTGGATCCGCGCGGTCGTTGCGGCCGTCGGACTGGGTATCTACGCCGATGTAGGTGAGTACGCGCCGGGAGTACTGAACACGGTGCCGTTGTATGCGTTTCCATGGGTTCTGCTCGCAGTCCTATGGGGCGTGGCAGCTCGGGAGCGGGCGATCGCTGCTGTCGCTGGAAGCGCTGGCATCATCTGCGGCCTTGTCAGTTGGGTTGTCTATAAGAGGATTGCGTACGGCCAGAGCTCCGTCGCTGGATTCCTGCGGGACGAGCTGTGGCACTGGCTTGCGCTGGCGTTGTTGGTGGGAAGTGTCTTCGGGTTCGCGGGAGCACTTCTTAGCGCCTCGTCGGCGATGCGAGAAGTCGGCTGGGGACTTGTCGCTGCCGCGGGCTTCGTCGAGGGCGGCGCGGTCATCTGCTTGATGTGGGTTCGCCACAGAGCCGCCGGCTCAGCGGACCTGGTCCCTGTTGCAGAGGTCGCTATCAGCGTGGGCGTCATTGTGTTGGCACTTGATAAGTGCCAACCCCGCGCTCTGGTGGCGTGGGCGCTGACTGCAACCGCAGTTGGTTTCCCTCTTGGGTTGGCTGTGTTTGGCAGGACCGTATGAGTCGCCGGATTCGGACCACTGTCGACCACGACAGGTCTGCGTTCTGGAGGCTGAAACGGGTCACACGGGTCTCAACATCGCCGAGTTGGTGCGGCGCGCGCTTGCTGCGACCTACGGATCGGGACCGCCTGGAGTTGATCGACGCCAGCGGATCGACGCCGCGTTTGGTCTCTAGGGCAGACCGAGACGAACAGCTAGAGACGCTACGACCCTTCGTGGCCGGGGCCGGACGAAAGTTCGTCCTGAGTCAGGCCGGTACGACGACGCAGTCGGCCAGCACGGGCGCGCCGTTGCGCTCCTCGCGCGAGCTGGCGATCGTCGCGGAGACCACGATCCGTTCGGCCTCGGTCCACGCCTGGACGCGGATGGTCTCGCCGGGGAAGACGACGCCGGCGAAACGGGCGCTGAAGGACTTCACCTTCGCCGCG
This sequence comes from Marmoricola sp., assembly GCA_035695505.1. Classification (GTDB taxonomy): domain Bacteria; phylum Actinomycetota; class Actinomycetes; order Propionibacteriales; family Nocardioidaceae; genus Marmoricola. Next base: position 25,929 of record DASRRQ010000111.1, read on the forward strand.
TCGCCACCGAGCAGTTCGTCGGTCACGGTCCGCAGCACGATGCCGTACGAGCAGAGGCCGTGCAGGATCGGTGCCGGGAATCCGGCGGCCTGGGCGAACGCCGGGTCCGCGTGCAGCGGGTTCCGGTCTCCGCAGAGCCGGTAGAGCATCGCCTGCTGCGGCGTCACCTCGTACGTCGTGTCGGCGTCCGGCTTGCGCTCCGGCAGCTCCACCGTGGTCGCATCGCCGCGGTTGCCGCCCCAGCCGCCCTCTCCCTTGACGAAGATCGACGAGCGGACCGTCCACAGCTCGTTGCCGGCAGCGTCGGTGGCGACGCCCTCCTGCCAGATGACCGCAGCCTTGCCCTTGTCCCAGACATCGCTGATCCGCACCGACAGCGTCGCCTCGCCAGAGGTCGGCAGGGGGCCGTTGACGCTGATCTGCTGGGCGCCGTGCACGACCTGGGCCAGGTTGATGTCGCACCCCGGCAGGTCGAGGCTCGGCGGGTCGGTCTCGTGGAACGACGGCGCGACGATGCCGAACGACGGCAGCACCTGCAGGTGGTCGTCGTCCAGGGTGTAGCGCAGCGCCTTCGCGTCCAGGTTGTCGCCCGGGCGGGAGCCAGCGCCGATACCGAGGTGGTACAGCAGCACGTCGCTGCTCGACCAGCTGAACGTGCGGCTGCCGAGATCGGCGCCGATCGCGATGTCGGGGTTGATCGGCATCAGGCTGCTCCTCCGGCCGAGCTCGTGGCGATGTCTTCGGCGGCCAGGTACCCGAACGTAATCGCGGGACCGATGGTCGCGCCAGGGCCGGCGTAGGTGTTGCCCATCACCGCGGAGCTGCAGTTGCCGGCGGCGTACAGGCCCTCGATCACCGAGCCGTCGGCTCGCAGCACCCGGGCACGCTCGTCGGTGACCAGGCCGCCCTTGGTGCCGAGGTCGCCGGGGACGATCTTGACCGCGTAGAACGGGCCTTGGTCGATGGTGTGCAGCGAGGGGTTCGGCTTCACCGTCGGGTCGGAGTAGTACTTGTCGTAGGCGCTCTCGCCGCGATGGAAGTCCTCATCGACGCCGGTCGTGGCGAAGCCGTTGAAGCGCTCGATGGTGCCGGTCAGTGCCTCGACGGGCACGTCGATCGCAGCTGCCAGCGCCGCGATCGTGTCGGCCTTCTTGATCACGCCCTCCCTGAGCCAGCGGCCCGGGAACGACTGGCGCGGTCCGAGGCCGGCGAAGAGGTAGCGGTTGCGGTAGCGTTGGTCGATGATCATCCAGCTCGGCACGTGGGTGACGCCGGTGGCCTCGCCCTTGTAGATCTCGTGGGTGGCCTCGACGTAGGGGAGCGCCTCGTTCATGAACCGCTTGCCCGCCTGGTTCACGATGATCGAGCCGGGCAGGTTGCGCTCGGAGAGGCAGAACCAGGGGCCGTTCGGCAGTGGGATGGTCGGGCCCCACCAGGCGTCGTCCATCAGATCGGTCTGGGCGCCGGCGGTGATGCCGGCGAGGATGCCGCCACCCTGGTTGGAATCGGCGCCGGTCGTCCAGTCGACCGAGGTCGGCTGCGGCTGGTACTTCTCACGCATCTCGAGGTTCTTCTCGAACCCACCGCTGCCGAGGATGACGCCCCGGGTCGCCCGGATCGTCGCCGACTGGCCGTCGCGGAGCACGGAGACCCCCACGACCCGCCCGTTCTCGATGACCAGGTCGGTCAGCTCGGTCTCGTAGGCGAGCGGGACCTTCGCGTCCACGAGGCCCTTGCGCAGTCCGATCGCGATGGCGTTACCCATGGCGAACATCTTCTTGCCGAGCAGCAGCGTCCACAGTCGCATCAGGGTTGCCCGGATCAGCGTGATCGGGCCCTTGATGGTGCGCATGCCGAGGCTGATCTTGCGGAAGTCGGCCTGGGTGATGATCAGGTTCGCGGGCGCCTTCCCGTACGGCGGGTGCAGTCGGTCGAGCTCGGAGCCGAGGAACTTCGCGTTGAGCGGGATCGGCTCGACGGTCCGGCCACGCGGGCGCCCGCCGGGTGCCTCGGGGAGGTAGTCGGCGTACTCCGGCACCCACTTGAAGCGGACCGGGGTGTTCTGCTTGAGGAAGTCCATGACCTCGCCACCGCGCTCGAGGTAGGTGTCGCGGCGGACCTTGGGGACGACGTCTCCCACGATCGAGTCGAGGTAGAGCTTGGACGCTTCGGCGTCGCCTGCGTCGACCTCGCCGGCCTTGCGGATCGCATAGTTGCCGGGGATCCAGACTCCGCCGCCGCTGCGGGCGGTCGAGCCGCCGAAGTAGGCAGACTTCTCGATCAGGATCGTGTCGAGCCCCTGGCGGGCTGCAGTGAGTGCGGCGGTCATACCGGCACCGCCGGCGCCGACGACGACCACGTCCACGGTCTCGGGGAGACTGACTTCGTCAGGGGCCTTCATGGCACGAAACTGTAACAGGTTCTAGTATGTCTTTCGTGACCACTGCCGAAGCCATCTCCGAGGCTGTCGAACGCCTCGCGACCGCCCAGACGACTCGGGTCCCGTGCGCCGCCGTGCGCGACCTGATCGGTACCGAGGACCTGTCTGCGGCGTACGCCGTGCAGCAGGGTTTGGTGCAGGCCAGGATCGCCGGCGGCGTCACCGTCGTCGGTCGCAAGATCGGCGCCACCTCCAAGGCCGTCCAGGATCAGCTCGGGGTGGACCAGCCCGACTTCGGCTACCTGCTCTCCGACATGGATGTGTCGACGGACAGCCCGATCTCGATGCGCACGCTCGTCCAGCCCCGCGTCGAGGCCGAGGTCGCCTTCCGGCTCGGCAAGGACATCGACCCGGCGACCGAGGACGAGATCACCCTCGAACTCGTCAGCGACGCGGTCGAGGTCGCGATCCCGGCGCTGGAGATCGTCGACTCGCGGATCGGGAACTGGGACATCACGTTCACCGACACCGTCGCCGACAACGCGTCTTCCGGCCTGTTCGTGATCGGCACCGACGCGAAGCCTTTGACGCAGATCAGTCCGGTCGACGTCGAGATGACGCTGACGATCAACGGTGAGGTGAGGTCCTCAGGCAACGGCGCCGCCTGCCTCGGCGACCCGCTGGAGGCGCTGCGCTGGCTCGCGGTCCAGGCCTACCGCTTCGGCGACCCGCTTCGTGCGGGCCACCTGATCCTGTCCGGGGCCTTGGGGCCCTTCGTTCCATTCGCCGCGGGAGATGATGTCGTGGCGTCCATCAGCGGGTTCGCACCGCTCAGCGTGAAGTTCGGGGAGTAGAGATGGTTTCGACAGGCTCAACCAGCGGCAAGCTGACCGCAGCGATCGTCGGGCCGGGCAACATCGGCACCGACCTGATGTACAAGCTGATGCGCTCGGACGTGATCGAGCCGCGCTGGATGATCGGCGTCGACCCGACCAGCCCCGGCTTGGAGCGAGCGCGCAAGGAAGGCCTTGAGGCGACTGCCGAGGGCGTTGACTGGCTGCTGAAGCAGGACATGCTGCCGGACTTCATCTTCGAGGCCACCAGTGCCTACGTGCACCGCGAGTACGCCCCCCGGTACGCCGAGGCGGGCATCAAGGCGGTCGACCTGACCCCGGCAGCTGTCGGCCCCGCGTGCATCCCGGCGGTCAACGGCGACGAGCACGCGGGCGCCGAGAACGTCAACATGATCACCTGCGGGGGACAGGCCACCATCCCGATGGTCGCGGCCGTCTCGCGGGCCACCCCGGTCTCCTACGCCGAGATCGTCGCCTCGGTGGCCTCGCTGAGCGCCGGCCCCGGCACCCGGCAGAACATCGACGAGTTCACCCGCACCACGGCCGCGGGCGTCGAGACGATCGGCGGCGCCCAGCAGGGCAAGGCGATCATCATCCTGAACCCGGCCGAGCCGCCGATGATCATGCGCGACACGATCTTCTGCGCCGTCGCCCCGGACGCCGACCGGGACGCCATCACCGCCTCGGTGCACGCGATGGTCACGGCAGTCCAGGACTACGTCCCCGGCTACCGGCTGCTGCAGGAGCCGCAGTTCGACGATCCGAGCGACGCGACCCGCGGCGCGACGAAGGTCAGCATCTTCATCGAGGTGGAGGGCGCCGGCGACTTCCTGCCGCCGTACTCGGGCAACCTCGACATCATGACCGCCGCCGCCACCCGCGCCGGCGAAGGAATGGCTCGCAAGATCCTTGGAGGGAACTGACATGACGATCTCCGGAGCCCCCGAGCTCAACAAGCTGACCCGCACCTGGCGCGACACCGACCCGGCGTCCGACCTGGACATCCGGCTCACCGATACCTGCCTGCGCGACGGCTCGCACCACAAGCGGCACCAGTTCACCGGCGAGGAGGTGCGCTCGATCATCGCTGCCCTCGACGAGTCCGGCGTCCCGGTGCTCGAGGTCACCCACGGCGACGGCCTGGGCGGGTCCAGCTTCAACTACGGGTTCTCGCGTACCCCGGAGCAGGAGCTGATCAAGATCGCGGCCGAGACCGCGAAGAACGCCAAGATCGCCTTCCTGATGCTGCCCGGCGTCGGGACCAAGGACGACATCCTGATGGCGCAGGGCAACGGCGGCTCGATCTGCCGGATCGCCACCCACTGCACCGAGGCCGACACCGCCGAGCAGCACTTCCGGCTCGCCCGCGACCACGGCCTGGAGACCGTCGGCTTCTTGATGATGAGCCACACCCAGCCGCCCGAGGTGCTCGCCAAGCAGGCGCGGATCATGGTCGACTCCGGCTGCCAGTGCGTCTACGTCGTCGACTCGGCCGGCGCGCTGATCCTCGAGGGCGTCTCGGACCGCGTCGCGGCGTTGGTCGCCGAGATCGGCAACGAGGCCACCGTTGGATTCCACGGTCACGAGAACCTCGACCTCGGCGCCGGCAACACGGTGATGGCTGTGCGCGCCGGTGCCACCCAGATCGATGGCTCGGTACGGCGCTTCGGTGCGGGCGCGGGCAACACGCCGCTGGACGCCTTCGTCGGCATCTGCGACAAGCTCGGCTGGAAGACCGGCGTCGACTTCATGAAGATCATCAACGCCTCCGAGGACGTCGTGCGACCGGCGATGCCGGAGGAGTGCCGCCTGGACCGGATGACGATGATGATGGGCTACGCGGGCGTGTACTCCAGCTTCCTCAAGCACGCCGGCAACGCCGCCGACCGGTACGGCGTCTCCGGCGCCGAGATCCTCGCCGAGGCCGGCCGCCGCAAGCTGATCGGCGGCCAGGAGGACCAGCTGATCGACATCGCGCTCCGTCTGAAGGCCGCGCAAGAAGGCTGAGAAAGCCCCCGTCGGGGGTCGTATGGACGGACAAGTAGAACGTGTTCTAGTATTGTCCGTAGGAGCACCCCTACGTACGAGGAGAAGTCATGAGCCAGGCAGTTCTCGACGGCGTCCGTGACCTGTTGCCCGCGATCCGCGACCGGGCCGATGAGGCCGAGCGGCTGCGCGTGGTCCCCGAGGCCTCCATCAAGGAGCTCGCGGAGACCGGCTTCTTCAAGCTCCTCCAGCCCAAGCGGTACGGCGGCTTCGAGTCCAGCCCGCTGGACTTCTACCAGGGCGTCCGCGAGATCGCCGGCGCGTGCGGCTCGACCGGCTGGGTCTCCAGCGTCGTCGGCGTGCACCCGTGGCAGGTCGGCCTGTTCGCCGACGGGGCCCAGCAGGCCGTCTGGGGCACCGATCCGAACGCCCGCCTCAGCTCGTCGTACGCGCCGACCGGCAAGGCGACGCTGACCGACGGAGGCTTCCAGCTCTCCGGCAAGTGGAGCTTCTCCTCGGGCTGCGATCACTGCCAGTGGGTCCTGCTCGGCGGCCTGGTCTTCAACGACGACGGCAACGTCGTCGACTTCCGCACCTTCATGGTCCCGCGCAGCGACTACACGATCCTCGACGTGTGGCACATGGTCGGCCTGTCCGGCACCGGCTCCAACGACATCGTCGTCGAGGACGTCTTCGTCCCAGAGGCGTTCACGCTGTCGATGGGCGAGACCGGCCAGTGCCGCGGACCGGGCCAGGAGGTCAACACCTCCAACCTCTACAAGCTCCCGTTCCACTCGGTCTTCACGACCACGATCTGCACCCCGATCATCGGCATGGCCTACGGCGCGTACGCCGAGCACGTCGACATGCAGCAGAAGCGGGTGCGGGCGGCGTACCTGGGGGAGAAGGCGTCCCTGGACCCGTTCGCCGCGGTCCGGATCGCTCGCGCCTCCAGCGACATCGACGCCGCCTGGGCCCTGGCGATGAACAACATCCGCGAGGAGATGGCGCTGGTCGAGAAGGGCGAGCCGATCCCGCTAGGCCTGCGCCTGAAGGTCCGTCGTGACCAGGTGCTCGGCACCCAGCGTGCGATCGACGCGATCGATGCTCTCTTCGAGGCGTCCGGTGGCCGCGCGCTCGCCCAGGGCACCTACCTGCAGCGAGCCTGGCGCGACGCCCACGCGGGTCGCGTGCATGCTGCGAACGACCCCGAGCGGGCTCTGCAGATGTACGGCGCGCACGAGTTCGGTCACAAGGTCGACCCGGGGATGTACTGAGCCTCATGGCTGACTTCTCCAAGGAGGCGACCCGCCGGTCCGCCAAGGCTGGCGACATCACCCTGAATTACTACGAGGCGGGCGAGGCGAAGGCCGACGTCGGCGCAGGCCTGCCGTTCGTGATGCTGCACGGCGGCGGCCCGGGCGCCTCGGCCTGGAGCAACTTCGGCTCGGCGCTGCCCCGGTTCGCGCAGAGCTTCCGGACCCTGCTTGTCGACCAGCCCGGCTTCGGCCAGTCCGACAAGCCGGCAGTGACGGCCAACTACTTCCGGCACTCCGCGGCGTACCTGGTCAAGTTCCTCGACGAGCTGCAGATCGAGCGGGTGCACCTGCTCGGAAACAGCCTCGGCGGCGGTACGGCGACCCGGTTCGCTCTGGAGTACCCCGACCGGGTCGGTCGGCTGGTGCTGATGGGCCCCGGCGGCCTGTCGCTGAACCTGTTCCACGCCGACCCGACCGAAGGCGTCCAGCGCCTGATGGACTTCAGCATGGCGCCGAGCCGAGAAGCACTGCGGCGCTTCATCTCCTCCATGGTCGTCAACCAGTCGCTAGTCACTGACGAGCTGGTCGAGGAGCGGTTCGCCGATGCCACGGCCGAAGGCTCCCTGGAGGCGATGCGCTCGATGGGGGCCTCGTTCTGGAACCCCGAGTGGGCCGAGGACGGGATGCTCTGGCGCGAGGTGCACAAGCTCCGTAAACAGACATTGCTGACCTGGGGCCGCGAGGACCGGGTCAACCCGCTGGACGGCGCGATGGTGGCGCTCAAGACGATGCCGAACGCCCGCCTGCACGTGTTCCCGAACTGCGGCCACTGGGCCCAGATCGAGGCTGCCGAGGAGTTCGCGACGGTGTGCACTGCGTTCCTGGCCGCTCACGTGGAAAGGCAGAGGCAATGACGATCGACATCAAGTCCATGGGCTATATCCGGGTCGCGTCGACCGACCTGGACGCCTGGCGGACCTTCGCCGGCAAGGTGCTCGGGCTTGGTGAGGGCAGGGGCCCGGATCCTGAGAACCTCTACTACCGGATCGACGCCGTCTCGGCGCGGGTCGTGGTGTTCCCCAGTGACGTCGACCAGCTCGACGCCACCGGCTGGGAGCTCGCTGACCACCAGGCGCTGCAGGACGCGCGCGAGCACCTGACGAAGGCCGGCGTCGCGTTCGAGGAGGGCACGACCGCCGAGCTCGCCGATCGTCGTGTCCAAGAGCTCGTCCGGTTCATCGACCCGTGGGACAACGTTTTCGAGCTCTTCCACGGCATCACCTACGAATCTCGCCCGGTGGTCACGCCGTACGCCGCGAAGTTCGTCACCGCCGACCAGGGCATGGGCCACATCGTGATCCCGGTCCTCGACGACGTCGAGGCGCTGCGCTTCTACACCGAGGTGCTCGGCTTCCGGCTGCGTGACTCGATGAGCATGCCGGGTGAGTTCGTCGGCAAGGAGCCGGGCTCGAAGATCTGGCTCCGGTTCCTCGGGGTCAACCCTCGCCACCACAGCCTGGCCTTCCTGCCGATGCCCAACGCCTCGAAGTGCGTGCACGTGATGCTCGAGGTCGACAAGCTCGATGACGTCGGCCGCGCCCTAGAGCGGGTCAAGAAGTACAAGGCACCGCTCTCTGCCACCCTCGGCCGGCATATGAACGACGAGATGGTCTCGTTCTACGTGAAGTCACCTGGCGGCTTCGACGTCGAGTTCGGCACCGAGGGCCTGAAGGTCGATGACGCCCGTTGGGTCGCGCGCGAGAGCACCGCCGTCTCGTACTGGGGCCACGCGTTCGGCGGGGGCCAGTAGCGCTATGACGGCCGCGGTCCCCGAAGGGATGAACCCGAACGCCCGGGAGACCTGGCCCAGCGAGGAGCTGATCAAGTCGTGGCTCGGCAACGAGCTCGACTTCGAGATGCGGCTCGGCGAGCACACCCCGATCCCGGATGACCCGGAGGCTGCTGCCAACGCCCGCCGGTTCCGTGACGTCCTCGGTCTGTTCTGCAGCGGTGTCACCGTGGTCACCTCGGTCTCCGACGGCGAGCCGGTCGGGATGACCTGCCAGTCGTTCTCCTCGGTCTCCCTCGAGCCGCCGCTGGTGATGTTCTCCCCGGCGAAGACCTCCCGCGCATGGCCGCTGATGCAGCGTGCCGGCTTCTTCTGCGTCAACATCCTGGCCGCCGACCAGTCGGACCTGTCCAACGGGATGGCCACCAAGGGCGACGAGAAGTTCAAGGGCGTCGGCTGGACCAAGGCCACTACCGGGGCCCCGGTCATCGAGGGCGTGCTCGGTTATATCGACTGCACCGTGCACCAGGTGATCGAGGCCGGCGATCACTACGTCGTCATCGGCCGGGTACAGGAGCTGTCCTTCGGCGACCGCGGCGAGGCGGAGCGCGCGAAGACCGACCCGCTGCTCTTCTTCGGCGGCACCTACACGCAGCCTCAGAAGTAGCCGAGAACGCGCTCAAACCCCGGGCCACGGCGCCTTTGGGGGTGGATGATCACCTCACCCCATCGCCGCCACCGGAGGTCTCCATGAGCACCGATCAGCCCGCCACGCCGCTGCCCACCCCCACGCCTGCCTCGGCCAGCCACCCGGCGTACGTCAAGGTCGCGGAGGACAGGGCCGCCAAGGTTCAGTTGCGCGCCGCCGACGCGATCACGGCGTTCGCCGGCTCCATGGCGTTCGTCTACGTGCACATCGTGGTGTTCGCCGTCTGGATGGTGTTCGTGGAGTCGAACCCGTGGCCCAAGCTGACCTTGGTGGTCTCGCTCGAGGCGATCTTCCTGTCGACGTTCGTGATGATCGGCCAGAACAGACAGGCGTCGTTCCAGCAGGCGAAGGCGGACCATGACTTCGTCGAGCAGGAGCTGGAGCTGAAGACCAACACCGAGCTCACCCGGGATATCCACAAGCTGACCCAGGAGCTGCACCGCAGGCTGATGGACAAGGCCTGAGCGTTACCGTGGTGCGGTGACTCCTCCCGTCTTCCCGGACTCGCCGGCGGTGATCGCCGCAACGACGGCGGTCCAAGCCGACGAGCCCGTCACGGACCTGGAGACCGACTTCAGCGTCCGGCTGGTGCGCAGCTTCCTGGCGTTGTGCGAGAACCCGCGAAGCCGTCAAGGGATGCTCCGGATGGTGCGCGCGTCGGTTAGCAGCGCTCGCGCCGGCCGGGCGTTCTACCGGGTGCTGAACCGCACTGTCGTGAACCCTGCTGCGAAAGCCACCGGCGTGCACGCCTCGGCACTGCGCATCGAGCTGGTCTGCGGGCAGCTTGTCGGCCTGGCGATGATGCGCTACGTCATCCATGTCGAGCCGGTGGCCTCGGCGCCGACCGAGGACCTGGTCCGACAATTCGCACCGGCGATCAGGGCGACCCTGCGCTCTTCCTGATCCTCAGGCTGTGGATCGCGTTGACGGGCGTGCGACCGTTTGGGCGAAGGTGTGCCGATGGAGTCGCCACGTCGTGACCAGACAAGCGAAGGTGTCGGGCAGCTGCTAGCCGCCCCTTTCACCCCGGCCCAGGCAGCGCGGGCGGGGATCGGGCGAGCTGAGCTCGAACGTCGGCAACGCGAAGGCAGGATCATCCGACTCGTCCGCGGCGTCTACCTTGACGCCCAGACCCCGCTCAGCAGGGCAGTGCGCGCCGAGGCGCTCGCTCTGGTCGTCGGGCGCCGCCAGATCCTGGTAGACCGGACGGCCGCCTGGATCCACGGCGCGGAACCGGTGCGGGTGCGGAGCGGGGACCCGCTTCCGGTGGACTTGCACAGCACGCGCCGCCGGCTCGGCACGGTCATCCGGCTCGAGGCAGGCGACGTCGTCCCCGTCGAGGGCCTGCGCTGCACCTCGGCACTGCGCACTGCCCTCGACCTTAGTCGTCACCTGCCGGCGGAGGAGGCTCTACCGCTCCTCGACGGGATGCTGCGGGCAGGCTCTCTGGCGCATCCGGACCTGATCCGGGCGAGTGTGCGGTGGACGCGGCTGACCGGCACAGCGCAGGTGCGCGAGCTCGCTGCAATGGCTGACGGCCGGGCTTATGGCGCGGCCGAGTCGGTGCTCCGGCTTCGTTGGTACGAAGCCAGGCTCCCGACGCCGACCCCGGCGGTCGTGGTCTCCGGCCATCGCCTGGCGCTCGGCTTGGCGACCCATCGTTTCGGCGTCGTCCTCGGCCGGTTCGCCGCCGACGCATTGACCGACACGGCTCGTGCCGGATGGCGGGTCCTGGTCCTCGACCCGGTGCGGGTCCGGACCAGCGATCCCGAGGTCGTCATCGGCCACCTCGAGCGCGAGTTCCACCAGCACCTGCTTACCCAGGTCGGCTGATCGACATAGGGTCCTGGGCATGGATCTCCCTCTCGGATGGCAGACCGACCTCGAGGTGCTGCGCCAGGGCGGCTCGGACATCACCGAGCACGGCGACCACATCGTGGTCCGGACGCCAGCGAACCCGACGTACTACTGGGGGAACTTCGTCCTGGTCACCGACCCGGCGACGGTCGACGAGGCAGCGCGTTGGCTGGCTGAGTTCGAGCGCCAGTTCCCCGAGGCGGAGCATCGCGCGATCGGGCTGACTGCCGAGCCGGACCGTCAGATCTGGCTGGATCAGACCCTGTTCCTAGAGACCGCCGACGTGCTGAGGTCCTCAACGCCGATCGAGCCGACCACTCTCGCGCCCGGCTACGAGGTCCGGCGGATTGCCTCCGCCGCAGACTGGGAGCGCTCCACGGCGATGCGCAGCGCTTCCTTCACCGGCCAGGAGGAGTTCGAGGCCCGGGTCACCGCGTCCCGGATCGCGATGGACGCCGAAGCCGCACACGCCCCGTGGTTCGGCGCGTTCGCCGGCGAGGACCTTGCCGCTGAGCTGGGCATCACCGTGTTCGACAGCGGCGTCGCGCGCTACCGCAGCGTTGTGACCCATCCTGACCACCGGCGACGCGGACTCGCCCGGCACCTGCTCGCTGTCGCTGCAGCGAGCGCGCGCGACCACGGTGCTCAGGAGCTGGTGATCATCGCCGACGGCGGCAGCGACGCCGGGCGCCTCTATCAGCGTGCCGGGTTCGAGGTCGACAGCGCGGCCTACCAGGTCAGCCGGGTGCCCGGCGTCATCCCAGCTGACTGATCGCGTCGGCGATCGACAACGTCCGCTGCGCCGACTCCACGTGCAGGTTCTCGACCATCCGGCCGTTGTAGGTGACCACGCCGGTCTCGCGGGAGTCCCACGCGGCGATCAGTCCGCGGGCGTCCTCGATGGCCTGCTCGGACGGGGCGAATGCGTCGTTCGCACCTTCGACCTGGCCCGGGTGGATCAGCGTCTTGCCGTCGAAGCCGAACTGCCGTCCCTGCTCGCACTCGGCGAGGAAGCCGTCGATGTTCTTGACGTCGTTGTAGACGCCGTCGAGGATCGCGATCCCCGCAGCACGGGCGGCGAGCAGGGAGAGCGACAGCGCGGTCAGCAACGGGGCCCGCCCGGGGACGTGCTCGGCGTACGTCTCCTTGACTAGGTCGTTAGTGCCCATCACCAGGACGGCGAGGCGTGGCGAGGCGGCGGCGAGCTCGCGGACATTGAAGATCGCCTCGGGCGTCTCGACCATCGCCCAGAGCTTGGTGTGGTCAGGCGCACCGGCAGCTTCGATGGCCGCGACCAGCGAGCGGACCTCCTCGGCGCTGTTCACCTTCGGGACCACGATCCCGTCCGGGCCCGCGGCGGCTGCGATGCGGATGTCCTCGTCGTGCCACTCGGTGCCGATGCTGTTGACCCGGATGGTCAGCTCGCGACTGCCATACTCCCCGGACGCGACCGCCGCCGAGGCGTTCAGCCGCGCCGAAGGCTTCGCCTCGGGCGCGACTGCGTCCTCGAGGTCGAGGATCAGCGCATCGCAGGCGATGGACTTCGCCTTCTCCAGGGCGCGCTCGTTCGACGACGGCATGTACAGGACCGAGCGGCGGGGGCGGAACGAGCCGGTGGTAGAGCCTGCCGACACCATCTCAGGCCTCCAGCGTGATCGCGTCGTAGGTCGCCTTGAGGTCGGGATCGATCGCGGCAAGCTCCTCAGCCAGAGCGACCATGACCTTGCACTGCTTGACCGAGGCGTCGTCCTCCATCTTGCCGTCGAGCATCACGGCCCCGGTGCCGTCGCCCATCGCGGCGATCACCCGCCGAGCGTGCTTGACGTCCTCGACGGAAGGGGAGAAGACCTTGTTGGCGATCTTGATCTGCACCGGGTGCAGCGACCAGGCGCCGACGCAGCCGAGCAGGAACGCGTTGCGGAACTGATCCTCGCAGGCGACCGTGTCCTTGATGTCGCCGAACGGGCCGTAGTACGGGTAGATGCCGTGCATCGCGCACGCATCGACCATCCGGGCGATCGTGTAGTGCCACAGGTCCTGCTGATATGTCGTCCGGTCGCCGTCGTACTGCGGGACTCCGTCCTCGCCCACAGCCGGGTCCTGGCGGACCAGGTAGCCGGGGTGCCCGCCACCGACGCGGGTCGTCTTCATCCGGCGGTCGGCGGCCAGGTCGGCCGGGCCGAGTGAGAGGCCCTGCATCCGCGGCGATGCGGCGCAGATCTCCTCGATGTTAGCGACGCCGCGGGCGGTCTCCAGGATCGCGTGCACCTGGAGCGGCTTCGTGATCCCGGCCTTGGCCTCGAGCTGGGCCAAGATCCGGTCGATGTAGTGGATGTCCTCGGCGCCCTGGACCTTCGGGACCATGATCACGTCAAGCTTGTCGCCGATCGCGGGGATCAGGGTGGTGAGGTCGTCGAGAGCCCAGGGGGAGTCCAACGAGTTGATCCGGGTCCAGAATTGGGTGGGGCCGCGGTTGCTTCCAAGATTGGGTGTCGTCTCACCGACCTTGACCAGACCGGCGCGCGAGATCTCCTTGTTCTCGGCCTTGACCGCGTCCTCCAGGTTGCCCAGCAGGACGTCGACGGTGCCGACCATGTCGGGGACCTTGGCAGCCATCTTCTCGTTGCCGGGGTCGAAGAAGTGGATCGCGCGGCTGGGCCGGGCCGGGATCTCCCGGAGCGGGGCGGGGGCGCCGACGGCGAGGGGGGCGAAGAAGTCCTTGGCAGAACGCATAGGCGCGAACCTAGCAGCGCTCGCGGACGCCCGGTATGACGGATCCCACGAGCCCCTAGGGTTGGCGAGTGGAAGAGATCACACCCTGGCGGGTCGGCTTCGTCCCGGGCGTCACGCCCGACAAGTGGGACCGCTCCTGGACCGAGCACGAGCGCGCATCGCGGCGCTGGCGCAAACTGGAGCTGCGCCCGATCGAGGATGGCGTGGCCGAGGGCCTGCTGCGGACGGGCGACCTCGACATGGCGCTGGTCCGCGGCCCGGTGGACCGCGACGTGCAGCACTACGTCGCGCTGTACGCCGAGGTGGCGGTGGCCGTGGTCGCGAAGGACCACCCCGCCACGGCGTACGACGAGCTGACGCTGGCCGACCTGGACGGCGAGCTCGATATCCGCGCACAATTCCCCGATCTGGACTTGCCGATGGCGATCGAGACCGTCGCCGCCGGAACCGGGTACGTGATCGTCCCGATGTCGGTGGCGCGCGTGCACAGCCGCAAGGATGTCGACTTCCGCCCGGTCGGAGATGCTGAGGAGTCGCCGGTCGGGCTGACCTGGCTGAAATCCAACGAGGATCCAGACACCCAAGGGTTCGTCGGCATCGTCCGCGGCCGAACCCCGCGCACCAGCCGTTGACCCGGGCTAGGGTGAAAACGATGTTTTCACCTCGTACCCAGGAGCAGACATGGATGAACCCGGCGACGCAGCCTGGCTCCCGTTCTCGGTCGGTGCCGCGGCAACGGCAGAGGCCGAGCCCGACCATGGCGGGCCCGCCGGAGCCTGGGCGCACCTCCTCGCCCGGCTCGAGCAGGCTGGCGACCTGGTCACCGGTAATGCTGTGGTCGGCAACGAGGCCGACCTGGTCGCGGGGCTGCGGCACCTGCAGGTCCTGACCTCGGTCGCGTTGGAGTCGAGCCTGTACGGGACCGACAAGGCCGACCTGACGATCAGCCCAGGTTCGACCGACGAGGTCGTCTCCTGGGGGATGGACTGCCCGGACGCGCTCTACCTCAGTGCCACCCTGCGCCACGGCCGCAGCTACCGACTCGCCGGCAGCCGCGGCACCGCCCGCTACGTCGGCCTTCAGACGATGGACGGCGCGGCCTCGACCGCGAACGCCTTGGTCGACGAGCTCGAGGTGGCCCCCGACGGCACCTTCGAGGTGGTGCTGTCGCCGGCGGCCGACAAGCCTGCGACCGGCAACTGGCTCGAGATCGCCGGCGACGCCCCCAACCTGGTCGTTCGGCACTTCTACTACGACTGGGACGCCGAGACCCCCGCCAGCCTGACCCTCGAAGCGCTGGCGGACGCCCCGGCCGAAGGCGGCCCGGAGGCGTTGAGCGCCAAGGCGGCCGCCCGTCAGCTTGGTGCGATCGGGGACTTCGTCTACGCCAATCTGAAGTTCTTCCTCGACTTCGGCCAGGCTGCCCAGCCGAACGAGTTCCTGCCGCCGTTCGACGGCACCGCCATGGGCGGTGCGGCCGAGAACCGGCCGGTCATCGGGCGCTACCAGCTCGCGCCCGACGAGGCACTGGTCCTCGAGGTCGACCCACCCGAGGGCGTCTACTGGAGCTTCGCGCTCGGCAACCCGTGGTGGGAGACGATCCACTACGGCCGGCACCAGTCCAGCCTCAACGCGCACCAAGCGGCGGTCGACGAGGACGGGAGGGTCCGCGTCGTCATCTCCGCGATCGATCCAGGCGTGCCGAACTGGCTCGACAACGCCGGCCACAGCAACGGGCCGATGATCCTGCGCTGCGTCCGCACCGAGACCGCGCCGACGCCGCGCATCGTGAAGGTCCCCGTCGCCGACGTACGCGACCACCTCCCGGCGGGCACTGCCGCCGTCGCCCCCGAGCAGCGCGCTGCCACTCTCGCCGCCCGCCGCGTCGCCATCCAGAAGAGGTTCTCCCGATGACCTTCACCGCCGACGACCTCGAAACCGAGGCACGCGCGCAGACCGGGCTGTCCGACTTCGGCGACCCGTACTACCGCGAGGGCCTGGATCGGCTGCTGGACGCGCTCTGGTCCGAGGCCGAGCTCAACGAGATGGGCGCCATCATCCAGCGGGCGAACCTGGTCAACCTGCTCGCCTCCCGGTTGAAGATCGAGGAGGAGTACCGGCGCCATCCCGAGATCGCCGATGAGGTGGTCGACGGGCCGGTGTTCGTGATCGGGCTGCCCCGGACCGGCACCACCGCCCTGAGCCAGCTGATCGCGGCAGACCCGCAGTTCCGATCGCTACGGCTGTGGGAGTCGCAGTCCCCGTCGCCGCCACCGGAGGCGGCCACCCAGCACACGGACCCGCGGATCGCGCAGGCGGCAGCGAACCTCGAGATGATGAACATGGCATTCCCGCTGATGCAGACGATGTACAACTCCGAGCCTGAGGCTCCGACCGAGTGCCAGGACCTGATGGGGATGACGTTCCGGACGCTGCACTTCGACGGGCAGGTGCGGATCCCGACGTACCTCGCCTGGGTGCTGGCCTGCGACATGGACGGTGTCTACGCCTACCACCAACGGGTGCTGAAACTGTTGCAGTGGCACTGCAAGCCGAGCCTGTGGCACCTCAAGACGCCCGTGCACATCTTCTCGCTGGAGTCGCTGGTGCGGACCTACCCGGACGCGAAGTTCGTATGGAGCCACCGCGATCCCGCCGCGGTGCTCGGCTCGGTGTGCAGCCTGATCGGCTACGTCCGCAGCTGGAGCAGCGAGCGCGACGACAAGGCTGAGCTCGGCGCCTCGCAGGTCGAGGTCTGGGCCGACGGGATCTCCCGGGCCATGGCGTTCCGGGGTTCGGTCGCCGGCCGCGGCTTCATCGATGTCGCGTTCGCCGACCTGCAGACAGAGCCGGTCGCGACCCTGGAGCGCTGCTACGCCGAGCTGGGGGTGCCGTTCACCGAGGAGTCTCGGGCAGCGGTCGCCACCTGGGCCGCCGAGCACGAAGCCGGCTCGCGCGGTCAGCATGACTACGACCTAGCCGACTACGGGCTCACCGCGGACGAGGTCCGGGAGCGCTTCGGCACCTACGTTGCGACCTACGATGCGACCGCCTGAAGCCGAGACGCTCCTCGCGGCTGCCCGCACGCTGTTGCGCGAGCGCGGTCTGGCCGGGGTGACGGTCGCGGCGGTTCTGGAACGGACCGAGCTCGGCACCCGGGCCTTCTACCGTCACTTCGCCTCCAAGGACCAGCTGCTCGTGGAGGTGTTCGCCGACGCCACCCGCACCGAGGTGGCGAGGCTGCAGTCGCTGATGGCGGTCACCGTCGGCCCGGTCGGTGCCGTCGCGGCGTGGGTCGACGGACGACTGGCGCTCGCGTTCGACCCGTCGGTCGAGACCGACCTCAAGCATCTCTCCGAGCAGGCCACGGCCCTGTACGACGTGGCGCCGGCGATGATGGCCGACCTATGCGCAGCGATGATGCGGCCGCTCATCGAGCAGGTGACCGAGGGCATCGACTCGGGAGCCTTCGCCGAGACCGATCCGGTGCTGGCCGCGCAGGCTGTCGCTGACGTCGCGTGGGCGTGCGTCCAACGCGCGTGGATGCTGCCGACAGCCGACCCGCACACGGTCCGCGAACAGACCAAGGCGCTGTGCTTGCGGGCGCTGGGAGCCGCGATCTAAGGCATCCTCCCGATGCCGGGCACTACCTCAGAGGCCGACAGTGAGGGCATCGTTCTCCGGGAGGACCGTGATGCCTGACCATTCAGACCTGCCTTGCCAGCGCTACCCCGAGCTGTTCTTCGCTGAGCGACCCACCGTGCTCGAAGAAGCCCGCGCGCTCTGCGTGTGGTGCCCTGTCCGGGCACTGTGCCTCGTTGGCGCGATGGAGCGCGCCGAGCCACACGGGGTCTGGGGCGGCCAGATCTTCGTGGGTGGCCAGGTCGTCACCACCAAGCGGGGCCGTGGCCGTCCGAAGAAGTCCGCCCCCGAGAAGGCTGCCTAACCGAGGACCGCGGCGCGCTGCCGGTGCGCCGGCCCGTTGAGCTGGGACAGCGCGTGCGCCCGCTTGAAGACGAGCTGGATGTCGTGCTCCCAGGTGATCGCGATGCCGCCGTGCAGTTGGACCGCCTCGCCGGCTACCTTGTCGAGCGCATCGGAGCAGTAGGAGCCGGCGACAGCGCCGAGCTGCACCAGGCGGTCGGCAGTCTCCATGCCGGGCGCGCCGAGGTACGCCGCCGCCGCCGCGGTCGCGCCCCAACTGGCCGAGCGGGCGGCCTCCTGGAGGACGAGCATGTCGGCCATCCGGTGCTTCAGCGCCTGGAACGAGCCGATCGTGCGCCCGAACTGGACGCGCTCCTTGGAGTAGGCGACGGTCATCTCCAGTGCGCGGGCTATAGCGCCCACCTGCAGCGCGCTGGTCAGAGACTGGCTGATCGCCGACAGGGTCCGCGTGTCGTCCACGGTGCCGATCACGATCGCGGTGCCCGCGGAGATCCGCCCGAAGCGCAGCGTCTGATCCATGCCCTGGGCCGGTTCGATGGTCGCGCCCTCGAGCAGCACCAGCTCGTCGCCGCGTACCGCGAGCAGGACGTCCGCGTCCGCGGCACCCAGCGTCGGGGGCCCGCCCAGGTCGAGCGCACCGAGCTCGCCGGCTGCTAGCCGGGGGAGGAGGTTGGTCCGAGCCTCGTCGCTCCCGAATACGCCAATCGCGATCGCGGCCAGCGTGCACGGCAACAGCGGCGTCGGCGCGAGGTTCCGGCCGAGCTCCTCGAGCACCACCCCGGTCTCGATCAGCGAGGCGCCAAAACCCTCGTACTCCTCGGGCACGGCGAGTGCCGCGACCCCGATCTGCTCGCACAGCGCTTCCCACAGCCCCGTGTCGTAGCCGTCGACGCTCTCGATCGCCGCCCGGACGGCCGCGGAGTCCGAGCGCTTGGCGAGCAGCCCGCGGACCGTGCTCGCGAGCTCGTCCTGCTCCTCGGTGCGCGCGAAATGCATCAGACCGCCTCGGTCAGGTGGGCCAGCACCCGTGCCCGGTGGTACGTCGGCGTACCCCAGGCAGTCACGAGCGCGCGGATCCGGTTGAGCCACAGGCTCAGATCGAACTCCGCGGTGTAGCCGATCGCGCCGTGCACCTGCAGGCCGGTACGCGCAGCCAGGTACGCCGCGTCACTTGCGTAGACCTTGGCCGCGGAGACCGGGACATCGCCCAGGGCAGCGCCCAGGATGAGAGGCCGGGCGAAGTCAAGGGCGATCCGAACGTCCGCGAGCTGGTGCTTGATCGCCTGGTAGGACCCGATCTCACGGCCGAACTGCGTGCGCTGCTTGACGTAGGTGACCGAGTCGGCGAGCACCCGCTCGCCTGCTCCGAGCAGCTCGGCTGCACACGCCAGCACCGCCCGGTCCACAGCGTCATCCTCGACGGGAGCAGCGCCGTCGACGGAGGTCAGCGTCCGTGTCGTGTCGATGGAGGCGTGCGTCGCGCCGGCGGTGCCGGAGAGCAGCCGTGCGACCTGCGCATCGGCGGCGTACGGCGAGAGGCCCGGCACGGCGGCCGTCACCATCTCGCCCTCGAGCTGCGGGGCCAGCGCGGCCGACTCGATCCATGGCCCGACCGCGAGCCCGAACCCGAGTGCCTCGAAGGCGACCGCTAGGTCCACGAGCGAACCGCCCAGCCCGCCCTCGTCCTCAGGAGCGACCAATGCGGTCACCCCGAGATCTGAGAGCCGCCGCCACAGCGCCACGCCAGCGGCAGTGTCGCCAGCTGCCCACGCCCGTGCGACAGCCACGGAGTCGCTGGAGCGCAGCAGCGACGCGATCGCGTCGGCGAACGCGACCTGGTCCTCGGTCAGCTCGAATCTCACTTTGCCCCCTTGGGCTCTCGGGGCAGCCCCAGGATCCGCTCCGCGACGATGTTGCGCTGGATCTCGTTGGTGCCGGCGTAGATCGGGCCGGAGAGCGAGAAGACGTAGCCGTCCATCCAGGGCGTCTCCAGCAGTTCGGCGTCAGCGCCGAGCAGGTCCAGCCCCGTCTCGTGCAGCGCGATGTCGAGCTCGCTCCAGAACACCTTGTTGACCGAGCCGGCGGCCCCCATCTCGCCGCCGTCGGCGAGCCGGGTGACGGTGCCCCAGGTGAACAGCCGGTAGGCCTGTGCGCCGATCCACGCGTCCACCACGCCGGTCCAGGCCTCCGGGTGCTCGGCGCCGTTCGAGCGCCAGAGCTCCAGCAGCCGGTCCGCAGCTGCGCAGAACCGCCCCGGCGAGCGCAGCGAGAGCCCGCGCTCGTTGCCAGCCGTGCTCATGGCGACGTTCCAGCCCGCGCCTACGGCGCCGAGCACGTCCGCGTCCGGTACGAAGACGTCGTCGAAGAAGATCTCCGCGAAGCCTGCCTCACCGTCGAGCTGGGCGATCGGCCGCACAGTGACGCCCTCGGCGTCCAGGGGGAACAAGTAGTAGGTCAGGCCCGTGTGCTTGGCCGAGTCCGGGTCGCTTCGGAACAGCCCGAAGCCCCAGTGCGCGAAGGTGGCCCGCGAGGACCAGGTCTTCTGGCCGTTCAGCACCCAGCCACCGCGTGCGTCGTCACGCGTCGCGGTGGAGCGGAGCGACGCGAGGTCGGAGCCGGCCTCGGGCTCGGACCACGCCTGCGCCCAGATCTTCTCGCCGGTGGCCATGCTCGGCAGGAAGCGAGCCTGCTGCTCGGGCGTGCCGTGGTCGAAGATGATCGGCGCGAGCAGGAAGATGCCGTTCTGCGAGACCCGGCCGGGAGCGCCGGCGCGGTAGTACTCCTCCTCGAAGATGACCCACTCGATCAGCGACGCCTCGCGCCCGCCGACCTCCTTCGGCCAGGACACCACCGAGTAGCGCTCGGCGGCGAGCTTTGCCTCCCACTCCTGGTGCAGCGCCCAGCCCTCGGCGGTGTCCATCGAGGGCAGCGGCTCGGCCGGGACGTTGGCGGCCAGCCAGGCGCGCACGTCGACCTGGAAGGCGAGCTCGTCGGGCGACAAGTCGAGATTCACGTGGCTCCTCGCAGATCATTCTTAAGCACCTTGCCGGAGGCGTTGCGGGGGAGTACGTCGAGGAACTTCACCAGCCGCGGCGCCTTGTAGTTCGCCAGTCTCTCCCGCGCGAACGCCATCACTGCATCGCCGTCGAGCTCGGCGCCTGACCGCAGTACGACGAAGGCCCTGCCGACCTCGCCCATCCGCTCGTCCGGTACGCCGATCACGGCGACGTCAGCGATCGCGTCGTGCCGCGCCAGGGCCTGCTCGATCTCGGCGGGATAGACGTTGAACCCGCCGGAGATATACATGTCCTTGAGCCGGTCGGTGATCTTCAGGTTGCCGGCCTCGTCGAGCTCGCCGATGTCGCCGGTGTGCAGCCAGCCTTCGGGGTCGATCGCCTCAGCGGTGGCCGCCGCGTCGTCGAGGTAGCCCAGCATCACGATGTCGCCGCGCACCAGGAGCTCGCCGCCCTCGCCGATCCGGGTCTCGACGCCGGGGATGGCCCGGCCGTTGGTGGTCGCGACCAACTCGTCGGCGTCGCCCTCGCGGCACATCGTGACCACGACCGCCTCGGTCATGCCGAACGCCGTGTAGACGTTGTCGATGCCGAGGCCTGCCGGGCTCGGTGCCCGCATCCGCTCGATCAGCACCACCGGTACGACGGCAGCGCCGGTGATCGAGAGCCGCAGCGAGGACAGGTCGTACGACGCCCGGCTCGGTGCGTCCAGCAGCGAGGTGAAGATCGTCGGGGCCCCTGGCAGGACGGTGATCTGCTCCCGCTCGATGGTCGCCATCGTCGCGTCCAGGTCGAAGGTAGCGACCGGGTGCAGCGTGCAGCCGGTCAGTAGGCCGACCACGATGCCGATCTTGTAGCCGAAGGAGTGGAAGAACGGGTTGACCACTAAGTACTGGTCGGCCTCGGTGACCCCGCCGATCCCGGCCCACGCGGCGGAGACGGCGATCGTCTGCCGGTGCGCGCTCATGGCGCCCTTGGCTCGGCCGGTCGTGCCCGAGGTGAACAGGATGTCGGCAACGTCGTCGGGTCCAACGGCGCCGGCCCGTGCCTCGATGTCAGCCTCGGCGACGGCGGCACCGGCGTGGACGAGTGCCTCGAGCTCGGCGATGGTCACGATCGAGCGCACCGAGGCCAACGAGCTCGCGCTCTGGAGCTCGGCGATCTGGGAGCGCCCGAGGAAGCCGTCGTCGACGACCACGATCGTCGCGCCGGTGCGGTCGACGATGTCCGCGACCTCGTGCCCGGTGTAGCGCGAGTTGACCGGGACCAGCGTGCCGCCGGCATACGAGACAGCCAGGCCGGCCAGCACCCAGGCGATGCTGTTCGGCGCCCAGACCACGATCCGCTCGCCCGGGGCGAAGCCGCTTGCGAGGTAGCCCTTGGCGACGTCGCGCACCTGCGCGTGCGTCTCGGCGAAGGTCAGGGAGCGGCCGTCCTCGACCAGGTACGGCTTGTCTGCGTAGGTCGCGGCGGCTTCGCGGAGCGCGGCCGGCAGCGTCGTCGCTGTCACGAATCTCTCCTTCTCGCCGCTTCTTGACCAACTCGATGCCTGGATACCAAGCAAGTGCTTGGTAGGCTACCGTACACGGACCCCGAGCTCACAGAGAGGCCTCCAGTGGATCTGACCGACAGCAGCGAGGACAAGGCCTTCCGGGCCGAGGTCCGGACCTGGCTCGAGGACAACCTCGTCGGTGACTTCGCTGCCCTCAAGGGGCTCGGCGGGTCAGGCAAGGACCTCGAGGCCCACGACGAGCGCCTGGAGTGGGACCGGCACCTGGCCGCGCACGGGTGGACCTGCATCGGCTGGCCGGTCGAGCACGGAGGTCGCGGGCTGAGCCTGAGCCAGCAGGTGATCTTCCACGAGGAGTACGCCCGGTCCAACGCGCCGGCGCGGGTCAACCACTTCGGCGAAGAACTGCTCGGGCCGACCCTGATCCACTTCGGCACCGAGGAGCAGAAGGCCCGCTTCCTGCCCCCGATCCGGGCGGTCGAGGAGCTGTGGTGCCAGGGCTACTCCGAGCCCGGCGCCGGCTCGGACCTGGCCAACGTCGCTACCAAGGCACGCCTCGACGCAGGCGAGTGGGTCATCGACGGCCAGAAGGTGTGGACCTCGCTGGCCCAGTTCGCCGACTGGATCTTCGTGATCGCGCGCACCGAGCCCGGCTCGCAGCGGCACAAGGGACTGAGCTTCCTGCTGGTCCCGATCGACCAGGACGGCGTCGAGATCCGGGGGATCGAGCAGCTGACCGGGGGCGCCGAGTTCAACGAGGTGTTCTTCACCGGCGCTCGTACCGCCGCCGACCTGATCGTGGGCGAGCCCGGTGCCGGCTGGGGTGTTGCGATGGGCCTGCTCGGGTTCGAGCGGGGCGTTTCGACTCTCGGCCAGCAGGTCGGCTTCAAGCGCGAGCTCAACGCACTGCTCGATCTCGCCCGCGCCAACGGCAGCTACGAGGACCCGGTCGTCCGCGACCGGCTGGCGAAGGCCGTCGTCGAGCTCGAGGTGATCGGCCTCAATGCGCTCCGGACACTGTCAGAAGAGCAGGCGCCCCAGCAGGCGAGTGTCGCCAAGCTGCTCTGGGCCACCTGGCACCGCACGCTCGGGGAGCTCGCGATGCTGGTCCGGGGGACCGACGCGCTGACCGCAGGTGCCGGCTACGACCTCGACGAGTGGCAGCGGCTTTTCCTGTTCACCCGGGCCGACACGATCTACGGCGGCTCCGATGAGGTCCAGCGCAACATCCTGGCCGAGCGCGTCCTCGGCCTGCCCCGCGAGCCCGCGCCCCAATCCTGACACCGGTTCTTACCCCAGCTCTGACCTAGGAGATCCCCGATGACCGCCACCCGCCCCGAGCAGCCCGTCCCCGACTATGTCCCCGGCCACGGTCTGCTGACGGACAAGGTGGTGGTGGTCACCGCGGCTGCCGGAGCCGGGATCGGCGCGTCCGTCGTACGCCGCTCGCTGGAAGAGGGCGCGAAAGCGGTCGTCCTCTCCGATACCCACGAGCGAAGGGTGGCCGAGGCGCACGAGGCGCTGGCAGCAGAGTTCGGCGCCGACCGCGTGCTCTCCACGGTCACCGACGTCACCGACGAGGAGCAGGTGCAGGCGCTGCTCGATCTCGCTGACACGGTGGGCGGCGTCGATGTGATGATCAACAACGCCGGTCTCGGCGGCACCGCGAGCGTGCTGGAGATGACCGACGAGCAGTGGTCCAAGGTCCTCGACATCACCCTGACGGGCACGTTCCGCACGGTCCGCGCTGCGTCGAACCGGATGATCGCCAACGGGACTCGCGGCGTGATCGTCAACAACGCCTCGGTGTTGGGCTGGCGCGCTCAGGAGGGTCAGGCGCACTACGCGGCAGCGAAGGCCGGCGTGATGGCGCTGACCCGGTGCGCGGCCCTGGATGTCGCACCGCACGGCATCCGCGTCAATGCTGTCTCCCCGAGCATCGTGATGCACCCGTTCCTGGCGAAGGTCACCTCCGACGAGCTGCTTCACGAGCTCAAGCAGCGCGAGGCGTTCGGCCGGACCGCTGAGCCGTGGGAGGTCGCCAACGTGATGGTGTTCCTGGCCAGCGGCTACTCGTCGTACCTGACCGGCGAGGTGATCAGTGTGAGTAGTCAGCATGCCTAGCGCAGGCGTCGCGACGAGCTCGACGAACGGCCCCGAGACCAGCCGCCGCGACGAGCTCCTCGCGATCGCGGCCGGCCTGTTCGCCGAGCGCGGCTTCAAGAACACCACCGTCCGCGATATCGCAGACGCGGCCGGCATCCTGTCTGGCAGCCTGTATCACCATTTCGACTCCAAGGAGTCGATGGTCGACGAGCTGCTGGACACCTTCCAGACCGAGCTCTGGAGGTCCTATGACGCGATCGAGGCCAGCGACGCGTCCCCGCGGACCAAGCTCGAGGCCGTGGTCAGGGCGTCGTTCGAGGCGATCGGCGAGCACCACAGCGAGGTCGCGATCTTCCAGAGCGACGCGCTCTACCTCGCAACCTTCGAGCGTTTCAGCTACCTGATCGAGCGGAACCGCAAGTTCCGTGAGCTGTGGACCGGCCTGCTCGAGGCCGGTGTCGCGAGTGGCGAGCTCCGGGCCGACCTCGACGTAGCGCTGGTCTACCGCTTCCTCCGCGACACGGTCTGGGTCGCCGTGCGCTGGTACCGTCCCGGCGGCTCCCTGACTCCGGCCGACGTGGCCGACCAGTACCTCACCATCCTCCTTGAAGGAATAGCGAAGGGATCTCCTCATGCCTGAGGCCTATATCGTCGACGCAGTCCGCACCCCGGTCGGCAAGCGCCGTGGCTCGCTCGCCACCATGCACTCCGCCGACCTCGGCGGGCATGTGCTCTCAGCCCTGATGGACCGCACCGGGGTCGATCCGGGCGCGGTCGATGACGTGATCATGGGCTGCTGCGACACGATCGGCTCCCAGGCCGGCGACGTTGCGCGTACGGCGTGGCTGGTCGCCGGGCTTCCCGACCACGTCCCCGGCGTCACGATCGACCGCCAGTGCGGCTCGAGCCAGCAGGCGGTGCACTTCGCCGCCCAGGGCGTCATGTCCGGCACTCAGGACCTGGTCGTGGCCGGCGGCCTGCAGAACATGTCGGCGATCCCGATCTCAGCCGCGATGCTGGTCGCCGACCAGTACGGCTTCACCACGCCGTTCGCCGAGTCGCCCGGCTGGATCAAGCGGTACGGCGACGTGGAGGTCTCCCAGTTCAACTCCGCCGAGATGATCGCGGAGAAGTGGGACATCACGCGTGAGGACATGGAGCGGTTCGCCCTCGACTCCCATAACCGTGCCAAGACGGCCATCGCTGAGGGCCGGTTCGCGAACGAGATCGCACCGGTCACTCTCGCCGATGGATCGGTCTTCACGACCGACGAGTGCCCGCGCGACACGAGCCTGGAGAAGATGGCCGCCCTCGAGCCGCTGGCCCCGGGCGGCCGGATCACCGCCGGCGTGGCGAGCCAGATCTGCGATGCCTCCTCGGCGGTGCTGATCGCCTCCGCGCAGGCAGTCAAGGACCACGGCCTCACCCCGCGCGCCCGGATCCACCACCTCAGCGTCAAGGGCGATGACCCGGTGTGGATGCTGACCGGCCCGATCCGGGCGACCCGGCATGCGCTGGAGAAGACTGGCATGGCGATCGGCGACATCGACCTCTTCGAGTGCAACGAGGCGTTCGCCTCCGTCGTCCTGGCGTGGGCCAAGGAGCTCGACGTGCCGCTGGACAAGGTCAATGTGAACGGAGGCGGCATCGCACTGGGCCACCCGATCGGCGCAACCGGGACCCGGTTGATGACCACGATGCTCAACGAGCTCGAGCGCACCGGCGGCCGGTTCGGCCTGCAGACGATGTGCGAAGGCGGCGGCCAGGCCAACGTCACGATCATCGAGCGGCTCTGAGATGCGCACCCTGGTAGGCGTCGTCATCCTCGGCGCAGTGCTGACCGTGACCGGCTGCGGAGGCAGCGACAAGCCGAGCCCGAGTCCTCAGGCGCCGGCATCGTCCGCGACCGCCGTGGTCAAGCCGAAGGCGCTGCCCCCGACCCAGCCTTCGCCTGGCCCGCGACCGACGCTCACGCAGTTGACCGCGGCTCTGCGGGCGAGCACGAACGCCCAGACAAAGAAGCGCTACACGCCCAGGCAAGCGGGCTGCATCGCCACGGTCCTGTTGGCCACGAACCTGTCCGACGGCGCGTTGAACGCACTTGCCGCCAACATCGGCACCTACGTCCCTTCGACGGTGGACACCACGACCTTCGCCTCGGTGATCCCCAAGGTCGTGGCCTGCTCGAAGTAGGGCCAGACGGCTCCTTCACACATATAACGAAACTCGAACGGCGCAGATTCGTCGGTCCGTTCGTCCCTTTCGCGCAGTTGGCTGCGCGCGCTCGATGGCAGACTGCGCGCAGTGCCGGGACGGGCCCGGCAGCAGGAGGGAACGATGATGGTGCGGAAAATTGGTGTGGTGATCGCCGGAGCAGCCTTGGTGCTGACCGCGGCGTGCGGTGGAGGCGGCGGGGACCGTCCCTCGACCAGCGACATCGCCAAGGCCCTGAAGGACAAGGGTGGCTCGCAGTTGGGCCTTACCGGCGACAGCTCCGACGCGATCAACTGCATCGCGAAGGTGCTCGAGGGCTCCAAGATCTCCGACAGCGGGATTAAGGCCTTGATCAAGGGCGACAGCGGCTACAAGCCCTCGAAGACCGATGAGGCCCAGGTAGCCGTGCTCACCCCGAAGATCGAAGCGTGCGCAAAGTAGTGGGCGCGCGACGGAAGCTGGGGATCGTGCTCGCAGCTGCAGGGCTGGTCGCGACCGCGGCGTGCGGCAGTAGCGGCGGCGGTGGCGGTGGGCGTCCGTCCACCAGCGACATCACCAACAGCCTCGACGGTGGTAAGGGCTCGTTCATCCTCGGCTCGGCGGCCAGCTCGCTGAACAAGGATGCGATCACCTGCATCGCCAAGGCGATCGAGAACTCGAAGCTTTCTGACGGGGCGGTCCGCGCCCTGGTCAAGGGAGACACGGGTTACAAGGGCGGTAGCTCCGACACCAAGGCTCTGACCGGCCTGTCGACTGACATCGGCAAGTGCGCCGAGGCGGCTGTCGGAGGCGAGTGACCTCTGCTGGCCGGTCCGTCACTCCCCAGCCGGAGGCGGACCGGCCGGTTCGGTCAGGCTGTGCAGGTAGCCCTGGGTGTTGGCGCGCATCGGGCGGTCCGCGAAGCGTCCGTTGAGGAACGCGAACGCCGTTGAGTACGACGTCAGAGCGGCCGCTGCGTGCGTCGGGGCGTAGTTCGTCGAGAACCTGACCCGCCCGCCGTACCCGGCCCAGCGCTCGGCGAGTGCTCGCCCGGCCTCGAATGGGACGACGTCGTCGAGTCTGCTGTGCGAGATCAGGACGTCGGTCCGCGGATAGCGTTGGTTGCCGAGCTTCTGGTCCTCGACGATCCCGGCAAACGGCTGGGCACGTAGCAGCGAGCCGATGGACGACCCGTCCGCCGTCAGCGACGCGGAGCGGGTGAAGGCGTACCGGCGCAGCGACTCGAACATGCACTGGCCGGTCAGGGCCGTCGCGATCTCCAGCCCGCGCTCGTTGAGCAAGGGAGCAAGGTCGATGCCGTAGTCGGTGGAGAGCCCGACGAGTGCGTAGCCGAGGAACGCGAAGTACGGGCTGCCGTCGAGCATCCGAGCGATCAGCGTCAGATCGGCGGGCACAGCCCCGCACACGGCGCCTTTCAGGTCCAGCTCCGGCGCGTACTCGTGCCACAGCTCCGCAGCCGACGCTGCAGCGCCGCCGCCTTGGGAGTAACCCGCGATCGCCGTCGGGCCGGCCAACGGGATGTCCGGGTTGCCGAGCTCCTGGGCAGCACGAAGCGCGTCCAGGACGACGTGGCCCTGGGCGGCCCGGGACATGTAGGTGTGCACCCCGTCGATGCCGAGGCCCTGGTAGTCGGGGACCACGACGTTGAAGCCGCGGGCAAGGAGTCCGGTGATGAAGACCGACTCGTACTCACGGCCGGCCGCCATCTGCCGCGACGGGGCGCACTGGGTGCCCATGCCCTGGGTGCCGACGGCGAAGGCCACCAGGCCACGATCATCGCGCTTGGTCCGCGGCCTCGTCGGGGTCAGCACCGTCCCGGTCACCGCGATGACACGGTCGCGCCGGTCAGTCGTGGTGAACATGATCCGCTCGACGCGGGCCGGGGCCGGGATCAACCGGAACGGGTCGATGTAGAACCGTCCCGGCTCTGCCTTGAGCAGCGCGCCAGACTTGTCCGGCACGGACGCCGGCGGGTCGTAGAACGGATCCGCCGGACGGGGCTCCAGCTTCCGGGCGCCGACGGCGTTCAGAGCGAAACCGATAGCGCGTTCGACGACCCCCGGCTCGCTCACCCGGCTGATCCTGCCAGGTGCCGGCTCAGAGCAGGTAGGTCTGGGTACGCCGCAGCTCCGCGGCAGCCAGTGTCACGACGCGGTCGATGAGCTCCTCGCAGGTCGGTAGGTCGTCGATCACGCCGACCACTTGACCCGAGGCGAGCACTCCGGCACCGGCGTCGCCTTCGACGAGTCCCGCCTTGAGCATCATCGGGGTGTTCGCGGCGAGGACGAGCTGCGCCCACGAGCGGTCCTGCCCGTGCTTCATCGCCTGGCCGTCCTTGATCAAAGCCGGCCAGGACATGCCGCTCATCTTCTTGAACGCCAGCGTGCGCCGTGCTGTCGGGCCGAGGCGCTTGACCAGGCTGGCCTCCTCGACAGAGGCGACCAGGTCCGTGCGCAGCATCCGGTGCGGCATCCCGTCGACTTTGGCGGTGACTACGGTCCCGTTCAGGTCGGCCTCGAGGTAGCGCTGCTTGACTGCTTCCGGCACCCGCGAATCCTGGGTGAGCAGGAACCGGGTACCCATCCCGACGCCAGCGGCGCCGTAGGAGAGCGCAGCCGCCAGGCCGCGTCCGTCGAAGAAGCCTCCGGCGGCGACGACCGGGATGTCGACGGCGTCCAGCACGGTCGGCAGCAGCAGCGTCGTCGGCACGTTGCCGGTGTGGCCGCCGCCCTCGCCGCCCTGGATCATCACCGCATCCGCGCCCCACGAGGCCACCTTCTTGGCGTGCTTGGGAGCGCCGATGCTGGGGATCACGACGATGTCGTGCTCCTTGAGCTTGGCGATCAGCTCCGGCTTCGGCGCGAGGGCGAACGAGGCCACTTTCACGCCGTACTCGATCAGCAGGTCGCAACGCGCCGGAGCGTCAGCGGCATCAGCGCGGAGGTTGACCCCGAACGGCTTGTCGGTGCGGCCCTTGACCTCGATGATCGCCGCTTCGAGCTCGGCGTGGGTCATCGTGGCCGAGGCCAGGATGCCGAGACCGCCGGCGTTCGCGGTACCGGAGACGAGCCGGGGGCCGGCCACCCAGCCCATGCCCGTCTGGACGACCGGGTGCTTGACGCCGACCAGCTCGGTCAGCGGGGTCTTCAGCAGCTGCTCGATCACTCGGCACCAGCCTCGACCGGCCGGACCTCGCGGTCGCGCAGTGTCTTCGGGTCGAGCACGTTGCGGATGATCATCAGCTCGGACTCCGAAGGCTCCCGCGTGGTCGGGACGTTCCCGTCGGTAGCGAGCTCGAACCCAGTCGCCGAGACGACTTCGTCGACCGAGACCCCCGGGTGCACCGAGAGCAGCCGCACCGTGTCCCCGGGGCCGTGCACGTCGAAGACGCCGAGGTTGGAGACGATCCGGTGGATGTCGTTGTACTTCGACGCTCCTGGCCCGGCTGCCTTCGCACGGGCGGGCCCGACGCCGCAGACGATGTCGACGTTCTCCACGAAGACGCGCGTGGTGTGCTTCGGGACCCAGTACGACGTCCGGTTGTTGACCGTGTTGCCGGGGGCGCCGCGTGACCCGAGCAGCTGGCGCTTGGGCTGGGCGAAGTCGCCGATCGCTGAGATGTTCTGGTTGCCCTGGCGGTCGACCTGGGTCGCGCCCATCATCACGTGGCGCTTGCCGTAGGCCACCACGTCGAAGACGCGCCGGAACGGGATCCACCCCTCGACGACGTCGGCCTTCGCGAACAGCGGGGGAGTGCCGCCGAGGAACAGCGACTCGCCGTCGGAGATCACCAGGTCAGGGTTGGAGGTCAGCTTGGCGAGCCGGACGCCCAGCATCGGCAGCATCCCCATCGGGGAGGCGAAGATCTCGCCGTCGTCCTTGAAGGCGTCCGCGATCGCAGCAGCACACACTTCGGCGCGACTGAACTCACTCATGCCTGCTCCTCCTTGAACGCAGCAACAGCCGCTTGATAGGCGTCCTCGTCGCCGGCCAGGAACCGGTCGTAGAACGCCGACCAGTCCTCGTCGGTCCCGCCGGCCGCGGCGGCGTACGCCTTCTGGAACTTCTCGTCACGCTCGTAGTCCGGCGTGCACACCGTGAAGTGCGCGCCGTTCGGCGTCTCGGCCACCCCGTCGACCATCATCCGGCTGATCAGCAGCCGCTGGACCGGGGTGTCGACGGTCAGGCCCGCGGTGTCGACGATCTGCTCGCAGGACAGGTAGGCCTTGTCGGCCGCCTGCACGAACAGGTCGTCGAAGTACGGGTCGGGACCGAGGTACGTCGCGTTGCCGTGCGCGTCGGCGCGGTTCAGGTGCACCAGTGCCACGTCGAGCTTGAGCGCTGGCACAGCGGTCAGCTCCTCGAACGCTCCATCAGAATCGGCGTACGGCGAGGTGACCGTGGTGATCCAGTCGTTGTTGACCAGCACGTCCGAGCCGAGCCCAGCCCGCATCGGCAGGAATGGCAGGCGCTGCGCCGCGGCGTACAGGCCGGTCTGGAACATGCCCTCGTCGAGCTCGACGATCTCGGGGATGGCGCCGTTCTGCCGCGCGCGCTGAAAGTTCGGCTCCAGCGGGATCGAGTCCAGCGAGACGAACGCGTAGACGAGCTTGCGGATCTTGCCGGCGCGCGCGAGCAGCCCGACGTCGGCACCGCCCCAGGACACGATGGTCAGGTCCTTCAGGTCCGAGCGCAGGATCGCGCGGACCAGGGCCATCGGCTTGCGCCGCGGCCCCCACCCACCGATGCCGATAGTCATCCCGTCGGACAGCTGGGCGACGATCTCGTCGATCGTCATGATCTTCTCGCGGGGTTTGCTCACGTGCTGCTCTCCTGATTCTTGGCTGCCTTGTCTGTACCCGCGAAGGAGTCGCGGAGCTCATCGGAGACTCCAGCCAGGTTGAGCTCGAAGGTGAACCCCTGCTCGAACCGGTAGCTCTTGTTCACATCGACAGGCTCGATGCCGTTCAGGGCCTCCTTGGCGGCGCGGATCACCCGCCCGTCCTTCTCGGCGATCGATGCGGCGACCTCGAGAGCGACTGCATCCAACTCGGCACGAGGCGCGATCCGGAAGACCGACCCGAACCGGTGCAGCTCGGTGGCCGGGATGGTGGCGGCGGTGAAGTACAGCGCCCGCATCATCTGCTGGGGCACCAGGCGAGCCATGTGGGTCGCGGCACCGAGGGCCCCCTGCTTGACCTCCGGCACCCCGAAGTACGCGTCGTCGCTGGCCACCACGATGTCAGCGTTGCCGACCAGGCCGACCCCGCCGCCGACGCAGAAGCCCGCGACCGAGGCGATCACCGGGACCTGGCACTCGTAGACGGCCTTGAACGCTGCGTAGCAGCCCTTGTTGGCGCCGATCAGGGCGTCGAACCCTGCTGAGTTCTGCATCTCCTTGATGTCGACGCCGGCGTTATAGCCCTTGCCCTCGGCGCGCAGGATCACGACCTTGGTGCGTTGGTCTGCGCCGGCTGCGTCCAGTGCTGCGGCAACGTCGAACCAGCCCTGCACGGTGAGCGCGTTCACCGGGGGATACGACATCGTGATGACGCAGATCCCGTCCTCACGGAACTCACTGGTGACTGCAGACATGGGACCCCTTGATCCGTTCGTCGAGCTCGTCGAGACGCCCGGTGCCCTACCAAGCACTTGCTTGGTACCCTATCAGCATGGCTCTCTCCCTCGACCTGTCCGGCCAGGTGGTCCTTGTCACCGGCGGCTCCCGCGGCATCGGCCGCGGGATCACCGAGGCCTTCGTGCTCGCAGGGGCCACCGTCGTCACGTGCGCCCGGTCCGTGTCCGAGCCGTACGTCGGGACGACGCACGTGCAGTGCGACGTGCGCGACCCCGAGTCGGTGCAGGCGATGGTCGACGGCATCGTCGCCGAGCACGGCCGGCTCGACGTCCTGGTCAACAACGCCGGGGGAGCGCCTGCAGCGGACGCCGCGACCGCCTCGCCGCGGTTCCACGACAAGATCATCGGCCTCAACCTCAACGCCCCGCTCCTGGTGGCGCAGATCGCCAACGCGGTGATGCAGGCCCAGGAGACCGGCGGCAGCATCGTCAACATCTCCTCGATCAGCGCCCACCGCCCTGCTCCGACGATCGCCGCGTACGCCGCCGCCAAGGCCGGCCTGGAGTCGCTGACCAAGAGCCTGGCGATGGAGTGGGGTCCGAAGGTCCGGGTCAACGCCATCGAGGTCGGCCTGTGCCGCACCGAGCAGACCGACGACCACTATGGCGGCGACGACAAGGTCGCACGGATCGAGCAGACCATCCCGCTGGGCCGGATGGCGCGCCCCGAGGAGGTCGGCACTGTGGCCGTCTTCCTGGCCAGCAGCCTCGCGTCGTACGTCAGCGGCGCCAGCGTCGGCTGCCACGGCGGCGGCGAGCCGCCCGTCTTCTTGCACATCAACTAACAGGAGAACCCAGTGACCCGTCTTCTCGAAGGCCGCATCGCCATCGTCACCGGAGCCGGCCGCGGTATCGGCCGCGCCCACGCGCTCGAGCTCGCCCGCCAGGGCGCCAAGGTCGTCGTCAACGACTTCGGCGTCTCCAACAACGGCGAGAAGACCGAGAGCCCGGCTGACGAGGTTGTCGCCGCGATCGAGGCGCTCGGCGGCGAGGCCGTGACCAACGGCGCCGATGTCGCCGACTTCGAGCAGTCCGCTGCCCTGGTGCAGCAGGCGATCGACACCTACGGCGGCCTCGACATCCTGGTCAACAATGCCGGCTTCGTCCGCGACCGGATGCTGGTCAACGCGACCGAGGAGGAGTGGGACGCCGTCATCCGGGTGCACCTCAAGGGCCACTTCGCGATGCTCCGCCACGCTGCGGCGTACTGGCGTGCGGAGTCGAAGGAAGGCCGCCAGCGCGTCGCCCGGGTGATCAACACGACCTCCGGCGCCGGCCTGCAGGGCAGCATCGGCCAGGTCGTGTACTCCGCGGCCAAAGGCGGCATCGCGACGATGACCCTGGTTGCCGCTGCCGAGCTCGGACGCATCGGAGTCACCGTCAACGCCCTCGCCCCGGTCGCCAAGACCCGCATGACCGAAGGCGCGTTCGACACCTCGGCGATGGCGCTGCCGGAGGACAACTCACCGATCGTGGCCTGGCTGGCCTCGGAAGCCGCCGGACACGTCACCGGCCGCGTCTTCGAGAGCGACGGCGGCAGGCTCACCCTCGAGGAGGCCTGGAACCACGGTCCCAGCCGCGACAACGGCAGCCGCTGGGAGGCAACGGAGCTCGGCGAGATCGTCGACGCCCTGGTTGCCGAGGGCGCGGCACCCGAGCCGGTCTACGGCGCGAGCTGAGCTCGCCCGATCAGGTCGACCGTGTCGCTGTCCGGCGGCACAGCGATCTTGAGCAAGGCATTGATCTTGCTGAAGTCTGATGTCGACGTGCCAGTCGGCTCGACGTCGACCAGCCCCAGAATGTAGTGCGGAGGCGAAGTGCTGACCAAGATGCTGGTCTTGCGCGGGGGCTCGCCGGTCGAGATCTCGACGACCTCCTGATCCGCGAAGCGGTGTTGGGAATCAACGTAGAGACGAGCCAGCGGCTGGTGCTCCAGATTCGTGCTGTCCAGAAAGGTGCGAAAATCGCAGGCGTTGCGAAATTGGGACAGAACTGGCAGCTTTCCCCAGCGGCCGTCCAAGTGCCTCATGAGCTTGGCGTCGCCAGCCGTCCCGTAGAGCCTCCAGAACTGGTCGGGCCCGCGCAGATAGGTCGCTGCGCTGGTTGAGATGAACTCTGCAGTCGCCCCGGGAAACGCTACGGCTCCGGAACACGGGCCCGCGCCGGAGGAATTGACCGTCAGTACCGAGGAGTCCTGGCTCGTCCGCGTCGCGATTCGGACGGTCCTGAGGTCGAGCATCGCTTCGAAGGCCTCGCGGACGATCTCTGGCGGCGTGGTGAGGTCGTATCGGGGCGTCGCAGTAGTGGCGGGCCCCGCCGAGGACGGTGCCGTGAGGCTCTTGGCGCTCGTCGTCCCTCCGCATGCCGCGACCGACAGCAGAACCAAGGATGCCGCCGTGGCCGGTGCCAGTGCGAGCAGCTTCCGCGCTATCACCTGAAATCTTCCCGTCCGAGCCGAGGATGCTTCATTGTGCCACGAGGGACGAGGACCTAGCCGCGCAGCAGCCCCTTCGCCACGTGCGTTACCTGCACCTCGTTAGACCCCGCGTAGATCATCAGCGACTTGGCGTCACGGGCGAGCTGCTCGACGCGGTACTCGGCCATGTAGCCGTTGCCGCCGAAGAGCTGCACCGCCTCCATCGCCACATCGGTAGCGGCCTTCGACGAGTACAGCTTCATCGCAGAGGCCTCGGCCATCGACAGCGTCTGGCCGGCCCGCTGGGTCTCGATCGCGCGGAAGACCATGTTCTGCACGTTGAGGCGGGCGACCTCCATCTCGGCGAGCTTGAGCTGGATCAACTGGAAGTCGCCGATCGGCTTGCCCCACAGCTCGCGGGTCTTGGAGTAGTCGAGGCACAACCGTAGGCACTCCTCGATCACGCCGAGTGCAAGCGTGGCGATGCCGACCCGCTCGACCACGAAGTTGGAGCGCGCGGAGTCGCGGCCGTCCGTGGCGCCGACAGTAGATCCACTGCCGTCCAGCAACCGCGACCTGTCGAGCCGGACCTCGTCGAAGAACAGCTCGCCGGTGGGGGAGGACGCGATGCCCATCTTCTTGAACGGCTTGCCCTGGACCAGGCCGTCCATGCCGGCGTCGAGAACGAAGGTCAGCACCGGCTGATCGCGCTTCTCGATGCCGGAGCCGTCGTCGAGCTTCGCGTAGACGACCATCGTGTCGGCGTACGGGCCGTTGGTGATGAACGTCTTCTGCCCGCTCAGGATCCACTCGTCGCCATCGGGCTTGACCGTCGTGCGCATCCCGCCGAAGGCGTCCGAGCCCGAGTCTGGCTCGGTGATCGCCCAGGCGCCCACCTTCTCGAAGGTCAGCAGGTCGCGGGCCCAGCGTTTGCGCTGCTCGACGGTCCCGCGGGCGTTGATGGTGCCGGCGGCCAGCCCGATCGAGACGCCGAGGGCACTGGAGATGCCCATAGACACCTTCGCGAGCTCGATATTGAGCACGCTCGCCATCCCCATGTCGCGGCCGCTTGGCGCTCCTGCGTCCCCGGCCTCGATCGCCGCGATCTGCTTGTCGAACGACTCCCCAGCTAGCGCGTCGAGCCCGAACGAGCCGAACAGCTTCCGGATCACCCCGTACGGCGGGAGGCCGCCGTGCTCGAGCTCCTCGTGCAGCGGCCGGACCTCCTTGTCGACGAAGGCCCGCACGGCCTCGCGGATGGTGAGCTCCTCGTCGCTCCAGGAGATCACGGCGCGGTACTCAGATCCGCTCGATGATCGTGCCGGACCCCTGTGCGCCGCCGGCGCACATCGAGATCAGGGCGGTGCTCTTGTCCTGGCGCTCGAGCTCGTGCAGGGCAGTGGTCAGCAGCCGGGTGCCGGTCGAGCCGACCGGGTGGCCGATCGCGATGGCGCCGCCGTTGACGTTGTACTTGTCCTCGGGGACGTTGTGGACCTTCGCCCAGCTCATCACGACGCCGGCGAAGGCCTCGTTGACCTCGAACAGGTCGATGTCGGAGATGCTCATGCCGGAGTCCTTGAGCACCTTCTCGGTCGCCTGGACCGGCCCGTCGAGGTGGTAGTACGGGTCGGCGCCGACCAGCGTCGAGGTGATGATCCGGGCGCGCGGCTTGATGCCGAGTGACGTGGCCAGGTCCTCGTCCATCAGGAGCAGCGCGGAGGAGCCGTCCGAGATCTGCGACGACGTACCTGCGGTGTGGAACCCGCCTTCCAGCACGGGCTTCAGGCCCGCGAGGCCGTCGAGGGTCGTCTCGCGGAGCCCCTGGTCGGTGTCGACGACGCGGGTCTCGCCGGTCGGCTTGCCCTCCTCGTCGAGGATCGGCGCCTCGACTCCGAAGATCTCCCGCTTGAAGCGCCCTTCCGCAACGGCGTTCGCGGCCTTGCGCTGCGAGTCGAACCCGAACTGGTCAACCTCCTCGCGCGAGAACCCGCGGTTCCGGACGATCCGGTCGGCGCCTTCGAACTGCGAAGGCAGGTCGATGTTCCAGCCGTCGGGGCGCGGATCGCCCGTGCCCGGGGGCACGTTGGCGCCGAGGCCGATCCGCGACATCGACTCCACGCCGCAGGCGATGCCGACCTTGATGGCGCCGCCGGCGATCATCGCGTTGATGAAGTGGGTGGCCTGCTGGGCCGAGGAGCACTGCGCATCGATCACGGTCGACGCGGTGGCGTTGGGGAGGCCCGCGTGCATCCAGGCGCGCCGGGCCATGTTGTTGGACTGCTCGCCCGCCTGGGTGACGCACCCGGCGATCAGCTGGTCGACGAGCTCGGGGTCGATCCCGGACCGCTTGATGACCTCGACCTGCGAGGCCCCGAGGAGGACTGCCGGGTGCAGGCCCGCGAGCCAGCCACGGCGCTTGCCGAGGGGGGTGCGCACCGCTTCGACGATGACCGGGTTACCCATGAGAGCTCCTCTTGTGACAGGCGGGACGAGTGTCCCCAAAGTAGAACACGTTCTTGTTGTTGACCAGATCAAAGATAGCCCGAAAAACCTCCTTCAGGGGTTTGCTCACGTGAGCAAACTATGTAACGATCGACACTAGAACGTGTTATAGAAAATGTGGAGGAAACCCGTGACTGCAGCGCCCGTCGTCCCCACCGCCTTCGACCCGACCGACCCCGGTCTGTGCGAGGCGGCCATCCCGCTCCAGGAGTTCCTCGAGCTCCGCAAGACGTCCCCGGTGCACTGGGTCGAGCAGGCGCCGGAAGCGCGAGCAGGTTTCCTGGACACCGGCTTCTGGGCGATCACCAAGCACGCTGACATCCTGGCGATCTCGAAGAACAGCCGTGAGTTCTCAGCCAACGAGAACGGCGTGATCATCCGCTTCGGTGCAGACATGACGCGCGAGCAGGTGGACCTGCAGGGCGTGATGCTGGTCAACCAGGACCCGCCAACCCACACCAAGCTGCGCCAGACGATCAGCCGCGGGTTCACACCGCGAGCGATCAACGCGCTGCACGACGTGCTGGTCGAGCGGGCCAACAAGATCGTCGACGACGCGCTGGCCAAGGGCGAGGGCGACTTCGTCTTCGAGGTCGCGGCCGAGCTGCCGCTCCAGGCCATCGCCGAGCTGCTCGGCGTACCGCAGGAGGACCGACGCAAACTGTTCGACTGGTCGAACCAGATGCTCGCCTACGACGACCCGGAGTACAACGCCGACCCGGCGCTGGCCGCCGCCGAGATCCTCGGCTACTCGATGGCCCTGGCCGAGGAGCGCAAGCAGCACCCGGCCGACGACATCATCTCCAAGCTCGTCAACGCGGGCGAGGACGGCGAGGGCCTGACCGACGACGAGTTCGGGTTCTTCGTGATCCTGCTCGCCGTTGCCGGCAATGAGACCACTCGCAACGCGATCACCCATGGCATGCACGCCTTCTTCGCCAACCCGGATCAGTGGGAGACCTGGAAGAACGAGCGGCCGACCACGATGATCGACGAGGTCATCCGGTGGGCGACGCCGGTGACCGTCTTCCAGCGCACGGCACTGAACGACGTCGAGATCGGCGGCCAGGTGATCAAGAAGGGCGACCGGGTAGGTCTGTACTACGCCTCGGGCAATCACGACGAGGACGTCTTCACCAACCCGGAGACCTTCGACATCAAGCGCGACCCGAACCCGCACCTCGCCTTCGGCGGCCACGGGGCGCACTACTGCATCGGCGCCAACCTCGCCCGCCTCGAGGTCGAGGTGATGTTCAACGTGATCGCCGACCGGATGCCGAACATCAGCCAGGCCGGCGAGCCGCGGCGGCTCCGGCACGCCTGGATCAACGGGATCAAGGAACTCCCTGTCACGTACGCCTGAATCGTTCCTTGGTGGCTCGCCCGATTCTCGAGATCGTCGGCTCAACCGCTAGCGTGGCGCCCGGCCGGGGGCTACGACCGAAGGACCGATGACCGCATGACGACTACTGGGTTGACGCACGACGGGCACAAGGCGGCATCGTCGCGGGCCGAGATCCTTCCGTTGACGGGTTTGCGCGCCGTCGCGGCCACGGCGGTGGTCATCCACCACATCCAGATGCCGGCCTCCTCGCCCGAGTGGGTCCGCACGCTCGGGCAGGCCGGGTTCATCGGGGTCCCGCTGTTCTTCATGCTCTCCGGCTTCGTCCTGGCCTACAACTACCCGACCTTGACCTTGCGTGATCCTCGCTCGGTGTGCCGCTTCTGGGTAGCTCGCGTCGCCCGGGTGATGCCGTTGTATTGGGCGGTCCTGATCATCCTGGTTCTTACCCGCGCGACCGAGGGCGTGCCGCAGGACCGCAGCCTCCCGCTGCACTTCCTCGCCCTGCAGACCTGGTCGGGCAGCCTGAACGTCGGTGCGACGATGTACAACGCCCCAGGCTGGTCCATCTGCGTGGAGATGTTCCTCTATGCGATCTTCCCATTCCTGGTGCTGGCGGTGGCCCACGTAGCAAAGCACTACGGCGCCAAGGGTCTGCTGGCGCTGGCCGTAGTGGCGTTCGCGATCCAGTTCACGCTCTGGTTGATCTTCGTGCTCAAGGGCTGGGCCGACCTTCCGGCGACCAACCCGCAGTCAGCCCACCGGTGGCTCTATCGCAACCCGCTGACGCGCACTCCTGAGTTCACTATCGGGATGTGCATGGCGTTCATCGTCAACCGCGGGTTCCGCTTCCCGCCGTGGCTTGCATGGGCGACCCAGACGGTGCTGGTCATCGCCATCCCGCTCGTATGCGCGCTGCGCGACCCCAACAACGGTCCGCTCGGGGCTGCGTTCTTCGGCACCCTGTGGACAATCCCGTTCGCGCTCCTCATCGTCTCGCTGGCTTCGGACACGGGCTTCTTCGCCCGGTTCCTGGCGACGCGGTTCATGGTCACTCTTGGGACCGCGTCATTCGCGCTGTACCTGACCCACCGTGGTCGGCTGCCGGGCTTCGGCCAGAGCGTCGTGCAGACGGCTCCGGGCCACTGGGGCTACGTGGCAGTCCTGATCATCATCGTCTGGGTGCTGCTGCTGGCCGAAGGCGCTCACCGGTACATCGAGGTGCCGTGCAGGACGATCATCCTGAACTTCTACGACCGCCTGGTTCCCCGGGTGAAGCAGGGCAGTGCGTCCTGAGGATTGAGGTGGCGTCGTACGGGGTAAAGCCCGCCATGCGCTGGCTGCCACGGCTCCTTGCGGTGTCCGTCCTCGTTCTGTTCGCCTCCGGCCTCACGGCGGCGCACGCGGCTGCCTACGGCACGGTCGGCCTGAGCCTGACCGGCCCGGCATCGGTGGTCGATGAGCACACGATCACACTCACGGTGTCCTGGACAGCACCTGACGGCACAGCCGTCCCGGGCACGGTGCAGCTCTGGCAGCACGACGAGGGCCAGGCTTGGCAGCCGGCGGGCACTCTGGCCCTCGATGCGACCGGCCATGGATCGCTCAGCGTCCGCCCGCGCGTGGACACCTGGTACCAGGCACGAGGCGCTGCCGGACCCGACTGGCCCGCGGCAATCTCGCCGACGCAGTACGTCGACAACCGCCCGCCCGTCGCCCCGGTGGTGCTGCCCGCCAAGGCCCCACGGCCCACCGCGCTACCGGCCCAACCGCGCGCGGTCGGTGCCGGGGCCGCAGTCGCCGTCACCCCCATCACTGACGCCGTCTGGAACAGCATGGTGGGACGCAGCTGGCATCAGGGCTGTCCCATCGGCCGGGCGGACCTGCGCTATCTGCAGACGAACTACTGGGGATTCGACGGCTACCGCCATCGCGGCGAGCTCGTCGTCCGCGCCTCGTCCGTCGGGAGATTCACGACCGCAATGCAGCGCCTGTACGCCGCCCGCATCCGGATCCGCTCGATGTACCTGGTCGACCGCTTCGGCTACAGCAAGCGGTCCGGGGGAGCGAACGACTTCGCCTCGATGAGGCACGACAACACGTCGGCCTTCAACTGCCGCTGGGTGACCGGCTGGCGCGGCGTCCGGTCCCCGCACGCCTACGGACGCTCGATCGACATCGACCCGTTCGAGAACCCCTTCCATTCCCACGCTGGCTGGCTGCCCGACGCCTGGTGGACGCGCCACTCCGCGCCGTACGCCTGGCGCTCGAGCAAGCACCGGGTCGTCCGGATCATGCGCTCGGCCGGTTTCCGCTGGTCCTACCCCCGCTCCGACCCGCAGCACTTCGACGCGTAGCGAGAACAAGTACCCAGCGACGGTCAGCTGATCAGCGCGCCGTCAGCACCAGCGGCCCGTCCGCGGTGACCGCGATCGTGTGCTCGCTATGCGCGCCGCGCGACCCGTCGACACTCCGCAGCGTCCAGCCGTCGGGGTCGGTGTAGATCTTGTCGGTGCCGTGCATGAACCACGGCTCGATGGCGATCACCAGACCGGCCTTCAGCGGCAGCCCGCGCCCCGGTCGGCCGTCGTTGGGCACGTGCGGGTCGCCGTGCATGGTGCGTCCGACGCCGTGCCCTCCGAACTGCAGGTTGATGCCGAGCCCAGCTGACCGTGCCACCTCGCCGATGGCGAAGCCGACGTCTCCGAGCCGGTTCCCGACCACCGCAGCCGCGATCCCGGCCTCCAATGCCACTTCCGTCGCCCGGATCAAGGTCAGATCCTCGGCAGCGGCCGAGCCGACGACCAGCGACGTCGCCGAGTCTGCAACCCAGCCGTCCACCGAACAGGCGAAATCAACCGAGAGCAGGTCCCCGTCGACGAGCATGTAGTCGTTGGGGAGCCCGTGCAGGACGGCGTCGTTCACCGAGGTGCACAGCACCTTGCCGAACGGCATCGCGCCGAACGAGGGGTGGTAGTCGACGTAGCAGGACGTCGCACCGCGTTCGGCGATCATCCGTGCCACCAGCGCGTCGAGCTCGAGCAGGTTGACGCCGACACCGGCAGCCTCCCGCAAGGCCGTCAGTACCTCAGCGACGAAACGGCCGGCGGGCCGCATCTCGTCGATCTCGCGGGAGTTGAAGAGCTCGATCACCCCACGAGCCTATGCGGCGCTCAGTTCGACGGCTTCTCCGCGCCCACGACCCACATCGAGAAGAACTGCGAGCCGCCGCCGTACGCGTGCCCGAGCGCCTTGCGCGCGCCGTCGACCTGGTGATCGCCGGCCTCGCCCATCACCTGGAGCGATGCCTCGGCGAACCGGATCATGCCGCTGGCGCCGATCGGGTTCGAGGACAGCACCCCGCCGCTCATGTTGAACGGGATCTTGCCGCCGATCGCGGTCTCGCCGGCCTCGGTGAGCTTCCAGCCGTCGCCCTGGGCCGCGAAGCCGAGGTTCTCCAGCCACATCGGCTCGAACCACGAGAACGGCACATAGACCTCGGCGCAGTCGATCTCCTCGATCGGGTTCGTGATGCCCGCCTGCTTCCACAATGCCGCGGAAGCGTCCCGACCGGCCTGCGGGTTGACCTGGTCGCGCTCGGCGGCCGTCGTCGGCTCGGACCTCATCTGCGTCCCGTGAATCCACGCCGGGTTCTTCACACCGGACTTCGCCACTGCCGTCTCGGATGCGATCACCATCGCGCACGCGCCGTCGGAGGACGGGCAGGTCTCGTCGTACCGGATCGGGTCCCACAGCATCGTGGAGGCAAGCACCGACTCGACCGTGGTGCCCTCGTTGTGCAGGTGCGCGTAGGGGTTCTTCAGTGCGTTCTGGCGGTCCTTCGCAGCCACCATCGCACCGATGTGGCTCGGAGCCCCCGATCGACGGATGTAGGAGCGCACGTGCGGGGCGAAGTAGCCGCCCGCTCCAGCGTGCACCGGCATGATGAACGGCACCGGGATCGACAGCGCCCACATCGCGTTGGACTCCGACTGCTTCTCGAAGGCGACGGTCAGGACCCGCTCGTGGACGCCCGCCTGGACTAGCGACGCGGCGACGATCGCGGTCGAGCCGCCCACCGAGCCGGCTGTGTGCACTCGCAGCAGCGGCTTGCCTGCCGCGCCGAGGGCATCGGCGAGGTAGAGCTCGGGCATCATCACGCCCTCGAAAAGGTCCGGCGCCTTGCCGACCACGACGGCGTCGATGTCGGCGAAGGTCAGGCCGGCGTCGAGAAGCGCGCGGTCGACGGCTTCGCGCAGGAGGCCCGCCATCGAGACGTCGGCACGCAGTGCCTGGTACTTGGTCTGACCGACCCCGATGACTGCGGCAGGGATCTTCGCCATCTCAGTTCCCCTTCTGGGAGTCGAGGGTGATTACGAGGTTCTGCTGCAACGCGGGACCCGAGGTCGAGTGCGCGAGCGCCTTGTCGGATGTGCCGGCCCAGACCTGCTTGGCCGCCTCGCCGATCCGGTTGAGGCCGGCGGAGAACATCGGGTTCGCGGTGAGCGCACCCCCCGACGGGTTGACCCGTACGTCGTCCGCGAGC
The DNA here is from genome assembly GCA_035695505.1 of Marmoricola sp. Classification (GTDB taxonomy): domain Bacteria; phylum Actinomycetota; class Actinomycetes; order Propionibacteriales; family Nocardioidaceae; genus Marmoricola. Next base: position 68,728 of record DASRRQ010000111.1, read on the forward strand.
CCGAGCGAGGACCGCAGGATCAGCTCCTGGTGCGAGAACGGAGCATGCAGCTCGGCAGTATCAACGCCCGCTGTCCCCGAGGCCGCACCAGCAGCCGCCGCCGACGACGACGTCGTCAAGGACCGGGCATTCAGCGCGATCGGCTCGATCCGGTGCTCGAACCCGGTGATCCACGCCGGCCGCTCGCAGACCTTCTCGGCATGACCGGCGGCGGCGAGCACCATCCCGGAGGCGCCGTCAGAGACTGGAGCGCAGTCCCAGCGGCGCAGCGGGTCGGCGTACAGAGGCTGCGCGAGCACGTCGTCGACCGACGTCGCACCCTTCCGGATCGCCCACTCGTTGCCAGCAGCATCCGACATCGACCGGGCGACGACCGAGGCCATCGCGGCCTCGTCCCACAGCCCCTTCTCGAGGCCCTCGCGGGCCTGGATGCCGGCCAGCGACACGGTGTCGGGCCACAGTGGCTGGGTCGTGTACGGGTCCAACTGCAGGGCGAGCGTCCGCCGCAGTACGCCGGCCGAGGACTTCCCGAAGCCGTAGACGATGGCAGTGTCGACCTCGCCGGTCTGGATCTTGATCCAGGCCTCGTAGAGCGCCCAGGCAGCGTCCATCTCGACGTGCGACTCCATCACCGGCGGGAGGGTGCCGATGGCGTCGACAGCCGACACGAACGAGAACGACCGGCCGGCCAGGTAGTCCGAAGAGCCCGAGCACCAGAACCCGATGTCGGACTTCGTCCAGCCGGTCTGCTCGTACAGCTCACCGAGGATCGGGACCAGCAGTTCCAGGCAGGTCGGCGACCCGTCGAGCTCTTTCATCTGCCGTTGGGAGAATCCAACGACCGCAACGTCACGCATGCTCGCCCCTCAGAGGTGGTGCTTGTAGGTGTCGTAGTCCGCGTCCGGCTCGCCGGTGGGACGGAAGTACTTGATGTTGTCGAGGCTGGTGGTCCACTCCTCGCGAGGTTTCCAGACAGCCTCGACCCGCATGCCCATCCGTACGTCGGCGGCGTCGATGTCCAGGATCAGGTGCAGGAACGCGATGTCCGCGCCGTCGAGGAGCACGTACGCCGAGACGTAGGGGATCGGGATGGCCTGGCCCTTGAACGGCACGTTGACCACGCAGTACGTCGTCAGGGTGCCGCGATCCGGCAGCAGCACCTCGTCGGTGGTCGGCACTCCATCCACCGGGCAGGCGCCACGCGGCGGGATGTAGACCTTCTGGCACACCGGGCAGCGCTGGCCGTAGAGCTTGCCATCGGACAGGCCGTTGAAGAACTTCGTCTCTTCGGGCGAGGCCGCGTAGTCGTAGGCGAGGTTGACCGGGCTGGTGAACCCGGTGACCTCCGGCGCCCCGAAGTCCATGGACGCGGAGCCCTCCGAGACGGCATCGCCGGCAGGCTCGAAGCACGCGATGTCGCGGATGGTGCCGGTGGGCTCCGAAGCCCAGCGCACCCGGACCCGCATCCCCGTGGACATGTCCCCAGCCGAGGCCACATCCACCGCATGCAGCAGGGGTGCGTCGGCCCCATCGAGCAGCACGTGGGCGAAGGCGAACGGCTTCTCCAACGGCTGCTGCGCGACCGGCTCGGGCACCCAGGACCAGCTCTGTACGGTGCCGAAGTCGCTGACCGGGACGAGCTCGGTGATGGCCTCATGGGTCACCGGGTCGAACTCCGGTGGCGGTACGACGACCCGCCCGTCGGCCAGGACGCCGCCGAGGACGGAGTGCTGCTTGAGGGCTGACATGAACTGCGAGAGCACGGATCCGAGCGATCGGGTGTAATCGAACTCGACCTTCATCGGAGCGTGCAGCACGCGCGATTCTGTAGAGGGGGCCATGGCACAGAAGTGAAACACGTTCTAGTATTCGGATCAAGGACCACGGCACGGAGGAGAGACATGAAGCTCGGCCTGCAACTCGGCTACTGGGGTGCTGGACTGCCCGCCAACCACGAGGAGCTCGTGAAGGCTGCGGAGGAGTCCGGCTACGACGCGATCTTCACCGCCGAGGCCTGGGGTTCGGACGCGTTCACGCCGCTCGCCTGGTGGGGCCGTGAGACCTCCCGCGTCAAGCTCGGCACCAGCATCGTGCAGATGTCCGGCCGTACGCCGACCAGCATCGCGATGCACGCGCTGACCCTCGACCATCTCTCCAACGGGCGGGTCATCCTCGGCATGGGCGTCTCCGGCCCGCAGGTCGTCGAGGGCTGGTACGGCCAGCCGTTCAGCAAGCCGCTGGCGCGGACCCGCGAGGTCGTCGACATCATCCGCCAGGTGCTCGCCCGCACGGGCCCGGTGGTCAACGACGGCCCGCACTACCCGCTGCCGTTCAACGGCCCCGGCGCGATGGGCCTGGGCAAGCCGCTCAAGCCGATCACGCACCCGCTGCGCGAGGACATCCCGATCTGGCTCGGCGCCGAGGGCCCGAAGAACGTGGCCCAGACTGCCGAGATCGCCGACGGCTGGATCCCGATCTTCTACACGCCGAACTCGGCCTCGATGTACCAGCCTTGGCTCGACGAGGGCTTCGCCCGCCCGGGCGCTCGGCGTACCCGGGAGACCTTCGAGATCGCCGCCACCTGCCACCTCGAGATCACCGCCGACAACGGCCCCGCCCGTCAGGCGGTCATCGACGGCATGAAGCCGGTCGTCGCGTTGTACATGGGCGGCATGGGCGCCAAGGAGATGAACTTCCACCACCAGGTCTTCACCCGGATGGGGTACGGCGAGCTGGCCGACGAGGTCCAGAGCCTGTTCCTCTCCGGCGAGAAGGACAAGGCGACCGCGATGATCCCCGACGACCTGGTTAACGACATGCACATCATCGGCGACGAGGGCTACGTCAAGGAGCGGGTCGCCGAGTGGGAGTCCACCGGCGTGACCACCTTGCTCCTGAGCGCCCGCAGCGGCGACGAGATCCGCAAGATCGCCGGCATCCTGGCCTAGGTCACGCAGAACTCGTTGCCCTCGGGATCCTGCAGGGTGACGTAGTAGAACTCGTCGCCCGGGTCGTCGCCGCGCTCACGGTGATGCACCCTCGCGCCCAGCGCCACAAGCTCGGCCACCCGAGCGTCCACGGCGTCGACCCGCGCCGAGATCGAGAGCGCGTCGTCGCGTCCGGTCACGAGAAAGTCGAGGTGCAGCCGGTTCTTCCCGGCCTTGGCCTCAGGGACAGGCTGGAACCACAGCGGCGGCAGGATGCCTTCTGGATCGAAGAGCCGGTTGTCGAACGCCGGCTCCTCGCCCAGTCGCCGTCGGTAGTGCGCCCACCAGGTCGCGTCGGGGGAGCTCGGCGGCACCCGGCTCCAGCCGAGCGCCTGCTCCCAGAAGCCGGTGAGCCGGTCGGGGTCGTTCGCGTCGATGGTCAGCTGCCAGAAAACCATGCTTCGACGCTAGTGCCTGCACCGGGTTTCGTTGCGATGGCCTAGAACACGTTCTAGTCTGGCGTCATGAGCACCGTGAGCGAGATCGCGAACGCCGGGGACCTGCGGACCGGCACCCACAACGGCCACCTGATGGTGGCGGCTCTGCGCCGGCACCACCATCGCCCGATCATCCACCTGGGCGACGTGACACTCACCGGGCAGCAGGTCGCGGAGCGGATCAGCACCTACATCCAGGCGTTCGAGTCGCTCAACGCCGGCTTCGGCACTGCCGGCGCCCTGCTCGCCCTCAACCGCCCCGAGGTGCTCTTCATCCTCGGCGCCGGGCAGACCCAGGGCTACCGGCGTACGTCGCTGCACCCACTCGGATCCGCCGACGATCACGCCTACGTAATCAACGACGCCGAGATCACCACCTTGATCATCGACCCGTACTTCACCGAGCGGGCGCTCGCGCTGCTGGCCAAGTGCCCCGGCCTCACCCAGGTCCTCACGATCGGCGCGGTGCCGGAGGAGATCGCGAAGGCGGCCGCCGACAGCGGCCGCACCACCGCCAACCTGATCGAGGCCGCCGAGGCCTTCATCCCGCAGCCTCTCGAGGCCCGGTTGCTGCCCGGCGACCACATGGTCAGCATCACCTACACCGGCGGCACCACCGGCAAGCCCAAGGGCGTGATCGGGATGAGCCAGACCATGAACACGATGACGAGCATCCAGCTCGCGGAGTGGGAGTGGCCCGAGGAGCCACGGTTCCTGATGTGCACACCGCTCTCGCACGCCGGCGCAGCGTTCTTCGTGCCGGTCGTGATCAAGGGCGGCACGCTCTTCGTGACGAGCACGTTCAACCCGGCGGAGGTGCTGGCCACGATCGAGGAGAAGAAGATCAACTCCTTGATGCTCGTCCCGACGATGCTCTACGCGCTGATGGACCACCCGGACAGCCGCACCCGCGACCTGAGCAGCCTGGAGACCGTGTACTACGGCGCCAGTGCGATGAACCCGGTGCGTCTGAAGGAGGCGATCGAGCGGTTCGGCCCGATCTTCGCCCAGTACTACGGCCAGTCCGAGGCCCCGATGGTGATCACGTACTTCAACAAGGGCGATCACGTGAACGCCGACGGCAGCCCCGCCGACCACCGCCTCACCTCCTGCGGCCGACCGACGGCGTTGGCCCGCACGGCCCTCCTCGACGAAGACGGAAACCAGGTGAAGCAAGGCGAGCCCGGTGAGATCTGCGTCGCCGGCCCGCTGCTCTCCGGCGGCTACTGGAAGCTGCCCGACCAGACCGCTGAGACCTGGAAGGACGGCTGGATGCACACCGGCGACGTGGCCCGGGAGGACGAGGACGGCTTCTGGTACATCGTCGACCGGACCAAGGACATGATCGTCTCCGGCGGCTTCAACGTGTTCCCGCGCGAGGTCGAGGACGTAGTCGCCGAGCACCCGGCGATTGCCCAGGTCGGTGTCATCGGCGTACCGCACGAGAAGTTCGGCGAGTCCGTGATGGCCGTCGTGGTGATGCGCGAGGGCCACGAGCTCACCGACGCCGTGATCACCGAGATCCAGGACATGGTCAAGGAGAAGAAGGGCTCGGTGCAGTCGCCGAAGCAGGTCGTCGCCGTCGACGCCCTCCCGCTGACTGGACTCGGCAAGCCCGACAAGAAGGCCCTGCGCGCGCAGTACTGGACCGGAGATCGCGCTATCGGCTGAGCTCGCCCAGCAGCGCCCGGATCGAGTCCAGCTCGGAGCCGTGACTGGTCGCCGAGGACACCATCAGCACCTGCCACGCATGGGTCCCGGCGATGAGTGCGCCGACGACGTTCGCTCCGATGGTCTGCTCCTCGACGCACACGAATGCGCCCGCGAGCAACGACCGCTCCGATGAGGTACACGAGGTGCGTGCAGCCGCCAGCGCGGCGGCCGGGCTCGGCCCGGCGAGCTTCTGCACCCCGAGAACTGCACCAGCCGTGCTGGTGAAGTTGCACCCGGACGGCCGACGGCTCAGTACTCGCCACGAGCCACCCAGCGCCTCGCCGACCTGCGCCGGCGTGACCAAGCAAGCCCGCACGACGGCTCCCGAACTCGGCGACGAAACCACCGTCGAAGCCGAAGGCGAGGCCACGGGCGGAACTGGCACCGGTGGCGAAGGCGAAGCCGACGACGGTGAGGCCAACGGCGAATCTCCGTCCGGGTCTCCCACGATCGTGCGCTGCTCCCCGCACCCGGCCAGGACCAGGAGCGCCGCCGCTGCCGTGAGCCGGATCCTCATGCTCGCGAGGCTAGCGTCCTTGGAACGACGCGGGCCGCTTCTCCAGGAACGCCCGCGGGCCCTCCTTGGCGTCCGCGGACTTGAACACCTCGGCACCGACCCGGGCGTCGTCGGCCCAGCAGTCGTCCTCGTGCTTGCCTTCGGAGTCGCGCATGGTCTTCAGGATCGCCTGGACGGCGAGCGGGCCGTTTGCCGCCACCATGTCTGCCAGCTCATGCGCCTTGGCCAGTGCAGTGCCATCCGGGACCACGTGCCCGATCAACCCGAGCGCGAGCGCCTCCGGAGCCAGGATCGGCCGACCGGTGAGCAGCAGCTCGGCCGCCACGGTGTACGGGATCTGGCGAGGGAGCCGCACCGCGGAGCCGCCCAGCGGATACAACGACCAGCGCGCCTCGGCAACGCCGAACTTCGCCGACTCGCCGGCGACCCGGATGTCGGTGCCCTGCAGGATCTCGGTACCTCCCGCGATCGCCGGTCCCTCGACGGCCGCGATCAGCGGCTTGGTCAGCCGGAAGCCCTTGAGCAGCCCCTTGAGGATGGTCGGGTCGAACTCGCCGGACTCGAAGCTGTCCCCGGGCGGCTTCTCGTTGGCCGTCGAGAGGTCCATGCCTGCGCAGAAGTAGCCGCCCGCCCCGGTCAGGATGCAGACCCGGATCTCCGGGTCGTCGTTCACCCGGTCCCAGGCGTCCTCCATGATCCGCAGCATCTCCGAGGAGAGCGCGTTGCGGCGTTCCGGCCGGTTCATCGTCACGATGAGCTTGTGGCCCTGTTGCTCTACGAGGCAGTCCGTCATGCGAGGAATGCTAGCCACAAACAAGAACGTGTTCTAGTCTTTCGACCATGGCTCTGAACATCGCTGATCTCTTCGAGCATGCCGTCGACGCTGCCCCCGACAAGCCCGCCGTGAAGGTGGGTGACCGGGTAGTCACCTTCGCCGAGCTCGAGTCCGATTCCAACCGACTTGCGCACTATCTGCAGACCCAGGGCGTCAAGGCCGGCGACCACGTCGCGATCTACGCGAAGAACAGCATCGAGCACGTCGTAGCGGTCCTGGCGATCGTCAAGGTCCGGGCCGTCAACATCAACGTGAACTACCGCTACGTCGAGGGCGAGCTCAACTACCTCTTCGACAACGCCGACGTCGTCGCGCTGATCGCCGAGCGCACCTACGCGCCGCTGATCGCCAAGACGTTCCCCAACCACGAGCAGCTGCAGACGGTCGTGGTCGTCCCTGACGTCATCGAGCCCGACGACCAGTCTGACATCACCAGCTTCGACGGCGTCCTGTACGCCGACGCGATCGCGGACCAGAGCGCCGAGCGGGACTTCGACGAGCGCAGCGCCGACGACCTGCACATCATCTACACCGGCGGCACCACCGGCTTCCCCAAGGGTGTGATGTGGCGCCACGAGGACTTCTGGCGGACCCTCGGCGGCGGCATCGACTTCTACACCGGCGACCTGCTCGACGAGTTCGACCAGTCCAAGCAGGCCGCCCAGGACGGCCGGATGGTCACCTTCCCGCTCAGCCCGCTGATGCACGGCGGCGCCCAGGCGGGCCTGCTGATGCATCTCTTCGCCGGCCACCTCACGATCCTGGAGCCGAAGTTCGACGCCCAGCGCACCTGGGAGCTGATCGACGAGAACGGCATCATGCTCATCTTCATGACCGGCGACGCGATGGCGCGGCCGCTGATCGAGGAGTTCGAGCGCAAGGCCGCCACCGGCGAGCCGTACAGCGGCGGCAGCCTGTTCGCCGTCTCCAGCAGCGCTGCGATCTTCAGCCCTGAGGTCAAGGAGCGCTGGCTGACAGCCCTGCCGAACCCCGTCTACACCGACTCGGTCGGTGCGAGCGAGACCGGCTTCCAGGGCATGGGCATGCAGGACAAGACGCACATCTCTTCCGACGGACCGGTTGTCGGCCTCGGCCCGAGCAGCGTCGTCCTCGACGAGCAGAACCACATCCTCGACCTGGCCACGAACGTCGGCAAGATCGGCCGGCTCGGTCGCGGCGGCTCGGTGCCGGTCGGTTACTACAAGGACGAGAAGAAGTCCGCGGAGACGTTCTTGGTGGTCGACGGGATGCGCATCTCGGTCCCCGGTGACTTCGCTCGGATCGAGGAGGAGGGCAAGGTCACCTTGCTCGGCCGCGGTTCCAACTGCGTCAACACCGGCGGCGAGAAGGTCTACCCCGAGGAGGTCGAGATGGCGATCAAGCGTCACCCGGCCGTGTACGACGTCCTCGTGGTCGGCATCCCGGACGAGAAGTTCGGCCAGGCCGTCGCGGCCGTCGTCCAGCCCCGCGAGGGCGCGACCGTCGAGCTCGAGGAGCTGCGCACGTTCCTGCGCGAGTTCCTCTCCGGCTACAAGCTCCCGCGGACCATGACCCTGGTCCCCGAAATCCCGCGCAACGCCACTGGTAAGGCGCAGTACCCCAAGGCGAAGGAGCTCCTCCTCGCCTCCAAGAGCACCGAAGGGGCCCAGCTGTAATGCGGACCGAACTCTGCGAGCGACTCGGCATCGAATACCCGATCTTCGCATTCACCCCGTCGGAGAAGGTTGCTGCGGCCGTCTCCCGGGCCGGCGGCCTCGGCGTCTTGGGAGCCGTGCGGTTCAACGACGCGAGCGAGTTGGACGACGTCCTGACCTGGATGGACGAGAACACCGACGGCAAGCCGTACGGTGTCGACATCGTGATGCCGATGAAGATCCCCACCGAGGGCAGCTCGGTGGACCTCAAGAGCTTGATCCCCGGTGAGCACATCAGCTTCGTCGAGGAGACGCTGCTCAAGCTCGGCGTACCGCCGCTGCCCGAGGGCGAGGGGCGCGAAGGCGTCCTCGGCTGGCTGCACAGCACCGCCCGCAGCCACGTCGACGTCGCCCTGAACCACCGCCCAGTGCTCATTGCCAATGCCCTCGGCACCCCACCAGAAGACGTGATCAAGCTGGCTCACGAGCACGGGGTGCTCGTAGCAGCCCTCGCCGGAGCCGCCAAGCACGCCGCCAGCCACGTCGCGAACGGCGTCGACATCATCGTGTCCCAGGGCTACGAGGCCGGCGGTCATACCGGCGAGATCGCCAGCATGGTGCTCACCCCGGAGATCGTCGACGCGGTCGACGTACCGGTACTCGCCGCCGGCGGCATCGGCTGCGGCCGCCAGGTCGCTGCGAGCCTGGCGCTGGGCGCCCAGGGCGTGTGGACCGGCAGCCTGTGGCTGACGGTCGCCGAGTATGACCTCGGCAACAGCACCACTGTCCGTGATGCGCTGCTGAAGGCGGGCTCAGGCGACACCGTGCGCAGCCGGGTCTACACCGGCAAGCCGGCCCGGCTGCTGAAGAACAAGTGGACCGCTGCCTGGGAGGAGGAGGGCGCCCCGGCACCGCTCCCGATGCCGCTGCAGAACCTGCTCGTCTCGGACGCCCACAACCGGATGAACATCGGTACCGACCCCGACGTCGTGGCCATGCCCGCTGGCCAGATCATCGGCCGTACCAATGAGGTCCGCCCGGTCGCCCAGGTGATGGCCGAGCTGATCGCGGAGTACGAGGAAACTGTGGCGCGCCTGGAGAAGATCCGGGGCTAATCTGAGCGGGTGCTGCTCACCTTCCTCGCTTTCACCGGCGCCGCGACGCTGATCGTGCTGCTGCCCGGCCCGGACACCCTGGTCGTGGTGCGCGGCATGCTGCGCGGCGGCCGCCGGCAGGGCGTGATGACCGCGCTCGGCAACCTGACCGGCCTGGTCGTCTGGGTGAGCGCCGCGGTAGCGGGAGTAGCCGCGCTGCTGCGCGCTAGTGAGATCGGGTACGACGCCCTGCGGATCGTGGGCGCCTGCTACCTCGTCTTCCTCGGAGTGCAGGCCTTCCGCAACCGCGGAAGCGTCGCGGAGGCGCCGGATGGACGGACGAGCGTCCTCGGCACCGGCTACCGCGCCGGCGTGCTGACCAACCTGCTCAACCCGAAGGTCGGCGTCTTCTTCGTGACGTTCTTACCGGGCTTCGTGCCCGACGGCTCGTCGGTCGCGGTGTTCACTGCCGTCTTCGGCGCCATCTTCGTGGTGCTGACAGCCCTCTACTGGGTCGTGCTGCTGACCTTGGCGGGGCGGGTCACCGGCTGGATGAGCACGCCGCACATCCGCCGGCGCCTCGACGTCGCGACGGCCGGGGTGCTGGTCGCCTTCGGCGTTCGCCTTGCGACCGAGTGAGCAGCGTCAGCGGGTCCTGACGACGTTGGTCTTCGCGACCTTGTCGTGCAATGCCTGCCTCTTGTCGTCCCACAGCGGCCATAGGTAGTCGAGCAAGGCGCTGATCCCGCAGAACCCGATCAGCAACGTGATGCCAAGCCGCGCGAAGACTGCGCCAGCAGGTAGGTTCGGCGCCTCGCGGAGCCGTACCCGCAGCCCGACGATCATCTTGCCCGGCGTCGCCTGCTTCCAGAGCAGGAACACCACCTGGTAGAGGTAGCTGGCGACGATGACAGAGCCGGTCAAGGCGAACCATGGGCCCGTCCCCACGTGGAGCAAGGGCGGATTCGATGGCTCGGGCGTGCCGTTGTTCGCGGCGTCGCTGACGGCGCTGAACCAGTGATGGATGGAGTCCCACTGCCACAGCACGATCGGCGTCGCGGCAAGCACCGTCAGCGGCAGGGAGATGATGGCGTCAAGCACCTGCGCCAGCACCCGCATCCACCAGCCGGCCAGCACCGTACCGTCCGGAGTCGTCGAGCTCTCTGGGCCGTACACGTCCTGCCCATACGGGGAAGCCACGCCGGTCGGGTACACCGGCATCGCCCCTGGGTGATGCACGTGCGGAGTCCAGGTGCTGCCGTCCCAGTAACGCTGGCCGTGACCGTCGTGGTTCTCGGGCGACGGGTCGCGGTACCAGCCGGCGGGGATCTGGGTCATGGACAGATCGTGGCAGACAGAGGCGCTCAGGCGTACGACCGGCCCCGCTCCTCGCGGGTCCAGGTCGGCTCCAGGTCCTGGGCGCCGAGCTCGCGCTTGAGCACCTTGTTGGTAGCGGTCCGAGGCAGCTCGTCGAGGATCCGTACGAACCGCGGCCACGCCTTCGTCCCCAGATCCGGCTGCCCTTCGAGGAACGCGGAAAACGCCGCACGCGTCAGCCCGTCGGTGACCACCAGCGCCGCCACCAGCTGGTCACCCGACCGCGGATCGGGCACGGCGTACACCGCGGCTTCGGAGATCGCCGGGTGCCGCAACAGGATCCGTTCGATCGGAGCGGCGGCCAGGTTCTCGCCGTCAACGCGCAGCCAGTCGGCGGTCCGCCCGGCGAAGTAGACCCAGCCATCCTCATCGCGGTAGGCGAGGTCGCCCGACCAGTACATCCCGCCGCGCATCCGCTCCGCGGTCGCGGCCTCGTCGTTGTAGTAGCCGGCGAATTGCCCTGTTCCCGTCGTGTTGACCAGCTCGCCCACGCACTCGTCCAGATTCGTGACCGCCCCAGAGCGGTCGAAGGCCGCGCGCGGGCATTCAAGCCCCGTCTCGGCGGAGTACACCGCGACCCCCGGAGCCGGCTGGCCCAGCGAGCCGACCGGAGTCCCCTCCAGCCGACTGATGACGACCGCGTTCTCAGTGGAGCCGAACCCGTCGACGACCCGGCACCCGAACCGCTCGCCGAACGCCGTGATGTCGCCTTCGTTGCCTTCGTTGCCGAACACCAGCCGCAGCGGGTTGTCCGCGTCATCGGGCGCCGGGGGAGTCGCCATCACATACGCCAGCGGCTTGCCCACGTAGTTCGCGTACGTCGCCCCGTACCGCCGTACGTCGGGCAGGAAACCCGTCGCTGAGAACCGCGCGGCGAGCGCCATGCACGCCCCGTTGTACAGAGCCGGCCCCCACCCCGCGATCACCGCGTTGGAGTGGAACAGCGGCATCGAGATGTAGTGGACGTCCGACGGCCCGAGTCCGAGCCGCTCGGTCAGGTACGCCGCCGGGCCGGTGATCTTCTCGTGGGTGATCCGGACCGCCTTCGGGTCGCCGCTGGTGCCCGAGGTGAAGATCAGCATGAACAGAGAATCATCCGCGGACGCCATCTCCACAGGCGTAACCATCGGTGGCCGAGCCTGCGAGAACCAACCCGCGTCGAGGACCGTCAGGCCCTCCAGCGCAAACGGAGCGAGCAACTCGCGGTGCGCGTCGTCGGTGACGATCACCTGCACGTCCGCGCGCCGGATGTCGGCGAGCAGGCCCTCCCCGCGCCGGGTCGTGTTCAGCCCGACCAGCACATGCGCACCGAGCCCGGCTGCTGCGAGCTGGATCGCCATCTCGGGTGTGTTATCCAACAGGACGCCCACATGCGGTGGCAACGAATCGTCGAGCAGCCCCGCGAGGACCGACGCGCGCCCGCGAGCCGCCGCGACGTACTCGCGCCACGACCAGCGGTCGTCTCCGAAGAGCAGAGCCGGCGAGTCGTCCTGTGCGCGTGCGTTGAGAAGGTCGCGAACGCTCACACCGGCTCGGCCGCCAGCAGCGCCCCGATCTTGCGCGCCTGGTCGGTCGTCCCGCCGAGCAGGAACTCGCCGAGCTTGCCGGTAGTGAAGTACCGGTGCGCCTCGCCGTCCATATCGATGCCGACACCGCCGTGCACGTGCACGGTCGTGTGCGCGACCTTGTGACCGGCATCGGCTGCCCAGAGCTTGGCGCCGGCCACCTCGGTGGTCGCGTCGAGACCTTCCTCGAGGCGCCAGGCGGCCTGCCACAGCATCAAGTCGGCGCCCAGGATGTCGATGTAACCGTCGGCCAGTCGCTGTGAGACGGCCTGGAACGTACCGATGGGGCGCCCGAACTGCTCGCGCGTCTTCGCGTACGCCGCTGTCAGCTCCAGTGCGCCCCGGACGACCCCGAGCTCGTACGCCGAGGCAGCGAGCGTCAACCGCTCCTCGAGCCACACGACAGAATCCGAGCCGCCGAGCCGGCTGCCCGCCGCCCGAGCGAACTCGACCCGCGCCACGATGCTGCCGTCACTGATGCGCTGCTCGGTCACCGTCACGCCGGCATCGATCGAACGCACCAGGAACAAGGCGACCCCGTCAGCAGTCGACGCGGGCACCAGGAACGCACCAGCCACGGTCCCCGCCGGCACCACGCTCTTCGCGCCCGACACGAGCCAGTCGCCACCATCCGCTTCGGCAGACGTCACGGGCTGAGCCGGCACGTGCGCCCGCTCCTCGGCAATGGCTGCCGTGAGCACGATGGTCCCGTCAACAGCACCGGCCAGCAGCGCCGCCTTCGTCGCCTCATCAGCAAACTCAGCAACAGCGAGAGCCGAGACGACATGTGCAGCGAGCGGCACCGGAGCCACCAGCCGCCCCGCCTCGATCAGCACGCTGCACAGCTCGAGCAGGCCGAGCCCGGCACCTCCGTCTTCGTCGGGTAGCGAGAGGCCGAGCAGTCCGGCAGAGCCGAGGGAGCCCCAGAGCGCGGTGTCGAAGCGCCCCCGGTCGGCCGCCTTCAGCCGGTCTGGCGTGCACTCGTTCTTGAAGATCGTCGCCGCCAGCTCGGCCGCGTCGTTCTGGGTCTCAGTGAAGGAGAAATCCATGGTGAAGTCCTTGTCTGCCGGAGCCGGAGGCTCAGCGCTTAGCGGCCGGAAGCCCGAGCCCGACGTAGCCGATGATGTCCCGCTGGATCTCGTTAGTGCCGCCGCCGAAGGTCATCACGAGCGCCGAGCGGTAGTACCGCTCCAGCCGGCCGCGCAGGACGGTCCCGGCGGAATCGCCGTGGACGATCGCGTCCGGTCCGACGATCTCCATCAATGACCGGTAGACCTCGGTAGCGAGCTCGGAGCCGTAGATCTTCGTCGCCGATGCGTGCGCGGGGGAGAGGTCGTCGACCGAGGAGGCCAGCTTCCAGTTGAGCAGCTTGAGCATGTCGACCCGTGCGTGCGCCCGGCCGAGGAGAACCTGCACCCACTCGGCGTCGATCACCCGCGAGCCGTCGGCGTTCTTGGTCGCCTGCGCCCACTCGCGGACCTGCGCGACCGAGTGCATCAACGGCGCTGCCGAGGTCAGCGCGACCCGCTCGTGGTTCAGTTGGTTGGTCATCAACGCCCAGCCGCCGTTCAGGCCGCCGACAAGGTTCTCCTCGGGCACCCGGACGTCCTCGTAGTACGTCGCCGACGTACCCACTCCCGCCACGGTATGCACGGGTGTGTACGAGAACCCGGCAGCATCAGCAGGCACCAGGATCATCGAGAGGCCCTTGTGGCGGGGGAGGTCCGGATCGGTCCGACAGGCGAGCCAGATGTAGTCGGCGTACTGGATCAACGAGGTCCACATCTTCTGGCCGTTGATCACCCACTCGCCGTCCTCCAACCGGGCCTTCGTCTGCAGCGAAGCCAGGTCGGTGCCCGATCCTGGCTCCGAGTACCCGATCGAGAAGTGCATCTCGCCCTTGAGGATCTTCGGGAGGATCTCCTCCTTCTGGGCGTCGCTGCCGAACCGCATGATCGTCGGGCCGACCGTGTTCAAGGTCAGGTACGGGATCGGCACGCCGGCGATCGCTGCCTCGTCGGTGAAGATCAGCTGCTCGATCATCGAGCGGTTCTGGCCGCCGAACTCCTCGGGCCAGCCGATGCCCAGCCAGCCGTCGTGGCCGATCTGCTTGATGACGTCCTTGTAGACCGTCGCGTCGCCGAACTCGCCGCCGTCGCCCTTGATCGGACCGTCGCCGTCCTTGAATTCGCTGGTCGCGACCGAGAGCCCGGCGCGCACCTCGGGGGTCACCAGCTGGGCGAAATAGTCGCGCAGCTCGGCGCGCAGCGCCTCGTGCTCCTCATTGAGTGCGATCTTCATGCAGACATCCCCATACTGGTAGGAGCGAGACTGGAATATGTACGTGTAAAACTATAACCTGTTCTTGTTTTACGCCAGAGATTGCTGTCCCCGCATGCCGGAGGTCCCCATGAGTACCGCTACTGATGCAGCACGCTCCGTCGACCAGGGCGTGCCGCCGAGCCGCTACGCCCGTGGCTGGCATTGCCTCGGCCTCGCCGACTCGTTCCGGGACGGCAAGCCGCATGCGATCCCCGCCTTCGAAGGCAAGCTCGTCGTCTGGGCTGACAGCAAGGGCGAGCTCAACGTGCTTGACGGGTATTGCCGGCACATGGGCGGCGACCTGACCCAGGGCGAGGTCAAGGGCGACGAGGTCGCCTGCCCGTTCCACGACTGGCGCTGGGGCGGTGACGGCAAGTGCAAGGCGATCCCGTACGCGCGCCGGGTGCCGCTGCGCGCCAAGACGCAGCGCTACGAGACCGCGATCGTCAACGATCAGCTCTTCCTCTGGATGGACCCGGAAGGATCCGAGGCCGACCGCTCGATCCTCCCGTACCAGCTGCCGGGCCTCGAGACGGGCGAGTACGCCGAGTGGAGCTGGAACGTCACCGAGATCGAGGGCTCCAACTGCCGCGAGCTCATCGACAACGTGGCCGACATGGCGCACTTCTACTACGTGCACTTCTCGTTCCCGACCAGCTTCCGGAACGTCTTCGAGGGCCATCTGGCGACCCAGTACATGGAGTCGACCGGCCGCCCCGACAAGGCCGAGGGCTACAGCTCCGCCGGCACCGACCTGTTCCTCAAGTCCGAGGCGACCTACTACGGGCCGTCGTACATGATCAACTGGCTGTGGGTTGATTACAAGGGCTTCAAGACCGAGGTCATCTTGATCAACACCCACATCGCGACCGGCCCCGACTCGTTCACGCTGCAGTACGGCATCACCGTGAAGAAGCCCGAGGGCATGGACGACGCGACCATCGCCTTCATCGCCGAGAAGTACACCAAGATGTTCGGCGAGGGCTTCTTGCAGGACGTGCATATCTGGAAGAACAAGATCGCCGTCCAGAACCCGCTCCTCTGCGAGGAGGACGGGCCCGTCTACCAGCTGCGCCGCTGGTACGAGCAGTTCTACACCGACGCTGCCGACATCGTCCCGGAGATGACCGAGCGCTTCGAGTTCGAGGTCGACACCACCAAGGCCAACGAGTTCTGGCACGAAGAAGTCGCCGAGAACCTGCGCAAGAAGGCGGCCGAGGACGCCGAGGCCGGCCGCCCGGTCCATCACTGAGCCGATGGCCTCTTACGCACCGACGTCTCCGGAGACGCTCGAGGACCAGCGCCTCTACACCGAGGCGCGCCTCGTCGAGGTCGCCTGCCTGGACTGCCTGGCCACGGTGCGGGTGAAGAAGAACAGCGAGCAGCACACGGCGATCCAGTGGAGTGCCGAAGCGCTCGACCACTGCGCGGAGTTCAACCGCGCCTCGTCCCAGCCGGAGGGACGGCCGATCCGTACGGCGTGCTCGCGGTTACGCTCCTCGATCGAACAGGCCGTCAAGGACGGCGCTGTCGAGATCGGCGCTGAGGATGGTTACTGAAGTTGGCTATTGAGTCCTACGTCCTGAACGTCCTCGAGGTCATCGAAGAGACGGCGGACGCGAGGTCGGTCGTGTTCGAGGTCCCTGCGGAGCTGCAGGAGAAGTTCGCCTACACGCCCGGCCAGTTCCTGACCGTCGCCGTCCCGAGCGACCAGACCGGCCTCGCCGCGCGCTGCTACTCGCTGTCCAGCAGCCCGCACAGCGGCCGGCACCAGATCACGGTCAAGCGGACCGTCGACGGCTACGCGTCGAACTGGATCTGCGACAACCTCAAAGCCGGTGACACGCTGCGGCTGCTGCCGCCGAGCGGGATCTTCACGCCGAAGGACCTCAATGCCGACCTGCTGCTGTGGGGCGGTGGCTCGGGCATCACGCCGGTCATCTCGATCGCGCGGACCGCGTTGGAGAAGGGGTCCGGCAAGGTCGTCCTCTTCTACGCCAACCGCGACCAGGACTCGGTCATCTTCGCTGCCGAGCTCCGCGAGCTGGTCGCAGAGCACCCTGGCCGCTTCACGGTGGTTCACTGGCTCGAGAGCGTCCAGGGCCTGCCGACTGGCGAGGGCATCAAGCTCTTCGCCTCGTACTTCCGGAGCTACACCAGCTTCTGCTGCGGCCCCGCGCCGTTCATGAAGGCGGTCGCAACGGCGCTCAAGGAGCTTGAGATCCCGCGCGAACGGCGCCACCAGGAGAAGTTCGTCTCCCTGGGCGGCAACCCGTTCGGCGACGTCGAGGAGGTCCTCGCCGTCGAGAAGCAGCTCGCTGAGGCCGACGACGCTGACGAGACCGACGACGCGCCGGCCGCCGCGAAATCGACGTTCGAAGGCACCGTGGCTCTCGAGGTCGAGCTCGACGGCCAGCACCACACCTTCGATGACTGGGACGGCAGCCAGGTGCTGCTGGAGTTCCTGGAGAGCAAAGGCATCGACGCGCCGTTCAGCTGTCGCGAGGGCAACTGCAGCTCGTGCGCCTGCATCGTGCTCGAGGGCGACATCGCGATGAAGCACAACGACGTCCTCGACGCCGACGATCTGGCCGACGGGATCCGGCTGACCTGCCAGGCCCTGCCGCTGACCGAGCTGCTCAAGATCAGCTACAACGGCTGAGCCTCAATCGTCGTCGCCGTCGTCGTTGACCGGCAGGAACACCGACTGCTGCTTCACGCGCGGGGGAGCGACCGAGTCGGGCCCGAAGATCCGCCGGCGCAGCGGCGCGGTCAGCACGCCCACTGGGGCGGTCAGCACATAGGCATAGGCGACGACGAGCATCGTTGCAGCCGGCTCGAAGACGAGCCCGGTCACGAAAGCGACCACAATGAGTGCGGTCGTAACGCGCGCCTGGGTCGTCTGCGGTGAGATCAGGTTGCGGAACGAGCGGAACCGCACCGTGCTGACCATCAAGACTGCCGGGACCACGCTGATGACCGCCGGCAGCAGGATCGACGGCCCGACGTTGTCCTTCGGGAAGTGCAGCGCGAAGACCGTCGCGATGACGACCGCCGCAGCACCCGGGCTCGGCATCCCGATGAAGTAGCGCTTGTCGGCGTGCGGGTCGACGGTGAAGTTGAACCGCGCGAGCCGGAACGCCGCGCACGCGAGCCAGAAGTACGCCGCCAGCCAGGCCGTCACCGGCCACTCGGGGAGCACCCAGGTGTACACGAGGACGGCAGGAGCCAGCCCGAAGGAGATCAGGTCGGCCAACGAGTCGAGCTGGACGCCGAACGGCGACGTCGCGCCCACGAGCCGCGCCACCGCGCCATCGCAGATGTCCATCACGATCGCGACGGTCATCAGGATCGCCGCCCAGTGGCTGTGGTGGTTGAACGCGAGCGGGACTGCCGAGAAGCCGCAGGCCATGTTGGCGGCAGTGAACAGGCTCGGCGCCGTGACCCGGAGCCGTTCGCGTGCTGGGAGCTGGCGCAGCGAGACGACCTCGGCGCCCGAGTGCGAGGCGATCCGGAACCGGCGACGCCGGAGCAGCCTGCGCCGAGGTCGGGGCCCTGCTTGGAGCGGGTCGTTGCTCACGGCCACCGGCCCAGAACGGTCTCGCCCGCGACCGTACGGTCGCCGGTCTTGACCGACAGCGTGACCTCCGGCGGGACGAAGACGTCCATCCGCGACCCGAACTTCATCAGCCCGATCCGCTCGCCGGTGCGGACCTGGTCGCCAGCCTTGACCCGGGTAACGACGCGACGAGCGACGAGCCCGACGATCTGCCGGAACACCACGGTCCGGGCCGCCCCGTCGACGACGTGCGACAACGTGATGTCGGAGCGCTCGTTCTCCGTCGCGCTCTCGAACGTGTACGCCGCGTGCCACTTGCCGGGCCGGTAGGTCACGTCGGTGACGGTGCCGCTGTACGGCGTCCGGTTGATGTGCACGTCGAAGACCGACAAGAAGATGCTGACCTGCTGCCAGTCGCCCGGCGGAGCCACGCCTGGCTGCCCGGGACCGGCGTGCATGACCTTGCCGTCCGCCGGAGCGAGCACCAGGTCGTCGCCTACGGGCGCAGCGTCGATCGGCCGCTCCGGATCTCGGAAGAAGGCCACGATGCCCACCGGCAGAGCCGCGAGCGCAGCCGCCGTGCGCCGGCGCCCGGTCAGGGCAGCAAGCAGCGCGGGGACAGCGCCGACCGCGGCAGCCGACCAGGCTTCGCGGTCAATCGATGTAGGCATGCTTGCTCACCAGCTCGATTGCGCCAGCGCGCCGCTGGGCGGCGTCGTTGATCGAGGGGAAGATCGCGCCGAAGCGCGCGCCGAAGCGGAGCTCGGGCGGCGCCACCACGATCTCGCCGCGGTTCTTCGTGATCGCCTTCACCACGCCGGCAGCGACCTTCTCGGGGGTGACCGTCCGGGTGCCGGGCGGCAGGTCCATCTGGCTGTTGACGAACATCCCCGCGTCCCGGACGAAGCCAGGCTCGATGATCGAGACGCCGATGCCGAGCGGTCGCAGGTCCTGGCGGAGTGCGGCAGCGAAGCCGCGCAGGCCGAACTTGGTCGCGGCGTACAGCGAGTTGACGGGGGAGGCCACGATGCCGGAGACGGAGCCGATGAAGACCAGCTGACCGGTGCCTCGTGTCGCCAGCTGCGGGATCAGCGCCCGCGCCATCATGATCGGCGAGCGCAGGTTGACGTCGAGGTTGGCGTCGATCCGCTCCTCGCTCATCTTCACCAGGTCGCCTGCCCCCGGCAGGGCGGCGTTGGCGACGAGGATGTCGATCGGCCCGGCCTCGGTCAGCAGCCGCGTGAGGTCGGCACTGTCGCCGAGGTCGGCCACGATGCTGCGCGCGCCCAGTTCGGCGGCGAGTGGGGCGAGGACGTCGGCGTTGCGCCCCGTCAGGACCAGGTCAGCCCCTTCGGCCTTCAGCCGTCGCGCGATCGCGTGGCCGATGCCTCCGGTAGCCCCCGTCACGAGGACCGTTGAGCGCTTGAGTTTCACGGCCCTGAACCTACCGGAGTACGCCTCGGAGAGCGCCTCGGCTCACGCCGCGCGCCCGCGGATCGTGCAATCGAGGTTATACTCCCACCCCAGGTCGGGGCGGAGACGACGAGCCCGCTCGCGGTCCGTCCGAAGCCGGGCGAGCGCCTGGGTGATTTCAGTCGCTGCGTACTGAATCTCCTCAGGCACGTCGACCCAGTCCTGATCGGACGGGTGCTCGGTGGGTACGACTGTGTGGAGGAACCCCGCTCGGGTCCGCAGCGCGAAGGCGCCATCCTTGGTCTGCTCGATGGAGAAGCCGGGCGCGTGTTTGACCCGGTGGTCGGTCCGGCAGACGGCCCACAGGTTGCTCGGTGTGGTCGAGCCTTCGGGCCATCGCAGCCTGTGGTCGAGCTCGCTGAGGGTTGACGCGCGGTCGCAGGCGCCGCGGAAGCAGGTTGTCTGCATCCCGACCACCTGCTCCCAGATCGCCGGTGTCGGCTGGTACTTATCCGTGGAGCGCTCGACCGCCTGGCCGGCGGGGTCGGTCAGCATCCGGTGCCAGGTCGCTCCGGGGCGCTGCGCGATCAGCCGGGCCAGGCCCGCCGGGACCACGGTGCCGCCGGAGAGGACGCCCGGGTGGTCGGAGAGGCCCATTACGGTCTGGATCGGGACTGTCAGGTTCGCGATCGGTCGCGCGTACGGCGGCACCGCGGCGCCGGTCTCACCGCGGATGATGAGTTCGAGTGCCAGATCCGCGCGGAGCTGGCTGACCGTGCGGGTGTCACCGGCAGCGCGGAGTGCCCGGGCGCTGAGAGTCAGGCGGTGCGAGGCCAGCTGGATCTGGTCCGTGGTGCCGGCGACGGTCAGCCAAGACATCCCGGCATCGCCGTCGTTCGTCGTGACGTCCCTGTTGGCGTGGGCCTGCTGGAACCGGTCCTCGGACTCGGCGCTGCGCAGGACCTTGATCTCGTAGTTCAGCTTGTTGCGCAGCTGCTTCGCGGTGCAGGTGAGGAGGCCGTCAGCACGTAGGTGCCGCTGGAGGTAGCGGGTGAGTCGGCGAGCCAGCGCGGCGTAAGCGGCGTCGCTGTCGAGGCTGGTGCGAGCAGCCTCGACGATCACGGCCGCCCGGTAGCTGTCGATCGCCCCGGTCTGAGCGAGCTCCCAGAGGTAGGGGAAGTGGGTCGAGGACCAGAGCGCGTTGTTGAGCTGGCGGCGGACCAGGTGAGCCGGCACGGCCCAGAGCTCGCTGACCTCGACCTCGGTCAGCTCACGGGCGGTCAGCGCGAAGTGGTCGTCGGGGTCCCGGGCGAGATCGTCGCGCTGGTGGCGGCGGAAGAACGCCAGCAGCCGGACTGCGCGAGCCGCAGACGCGCGGTTCTCAGTGATGAGCTCGGCGACCCCGCCGAGCAGCAGGTCGTGGTTGTTGAGCGTGGTCAGGTCCTGCGTGGTCAGGTCCTGCGTGGTCATGCTGCCTCCGAGGAGTTGTCCGCCCCCGGCTCCTGAGAAGAACGCTAGAGGAGACCTCCGACATAAACGGCGCAACGGACGTTCAGTCGATCACCACTGAAACCGCTCCGGTCCGTCTACCAGCCCCGCGCTCGCCACTCGGGGATCGAGGCTCGCTCGGCACCCAGGGTCGAGTCGTTCCCGTGTCCTGGGTAGAACCAGGTCTCGTCGGGCAACCGACCGAAGACGCGCTCCTCGAGGTCGTCCATCAGCGACGTGAAGTCCGTGGGGTTTGTTGTCATCCCAGGACCGCCGGGGAACAGGCTGTCGCCGGTCCACAGGTGCGGAGTGCCGTCAGGGTCGTCGTACAGCAGGCAGATCGAGCCGGGGGTGTGCCCGGTGATCCGGATGACCTGCAGGCGGATGTCGCCGAACTCGATCAGGTCGCCCTGCTCGACGGCGTCGTCGACCGGCGTACCGGTCTGCTCGGTGATCGCTGCGGCGTCTGGCTCGCCGGCGACGACGACGGCGCCGGTGGCTGCGGTGACGTCAGCCAGCGCGCGGTGGTGGTCCCAGTGCTGGTGGGTGGTGATCACCTTCGTGGCGCCGGCCGTACCGAGTAGGGAAAGGAGCTTCGGGGCGTCGTCAGCTGCGTCGATGAGCACCTGCTCATCGGTCGCACGGCAGCGCAGGACATAGCAGTTGTTGGACATCTGCGGGTCGACCGCGAGCTTCGTGATGATCAGGTGCTGGAGCTCACGGGTGTCCGGGGTCCCGCCGGGGGACACGGTGCCGGTGTACGTCGTCGCCATGCCGTCAGCCTAGGTGCTGCGATGGCGGCTCGTGGCGCCCTACGCTCGGTTGCATGAGGATCCGGGTGGGAGCTGCGGTCGGAGCTGGGCTGGTACTTCTGCTGACCGGATGCGGAGGCGGGTCGTCGGGCTCGACGAAGCCTCCGGCGA
The DNA here is from genome assembly GCA_035695505.1 of Marmoricola sp. Classification (GTDB taxonomy): domain Bacteria; phylum Actinomycetota; class Actinomycetes; order Propionibacteriales; family Nocardioidaceae; genus Marmoricola. The sequence goes on from DASRRQ010000111.1 coordinate 90,592, forward strand.
CGGTCACCACGCCGACCGCCTCGACGAGCACGACGTCGACCCCGACAGCTGCGGCGTCTCCTGATCCGGACGCTGTCGCTATCGGCTCGGTGATGTCGGTGGACCTCCCGAGCGGCTGGCAGGTCGTCCGCGAGGCCGCCCAGCCGGGTGCGCCGGCGGGCGGCTCGCTCTGCCTGCACTCGCCGAGCGACAGTGCGGTCGTGTTCGGCTGCGCGGGCATCGAGATCGACTACGGCACCCGGTTGCCGGGCGCGCACACCAGCGCTTATCTGCCCGATGTGCCGGACGGCTGGTACCCCGCCACCGACGTCGAGCCGTGCCCGTTCGCGCCGGCGCAGGTCAACGGCCAGATGAACGGGATCGAGACCCAGCCCGGGCTATCGAAGGGGCTGCGGACGGTGGGCGCGCACAAGGCTGACTGGAACCGCTGGAACGCGACGTGTGCGAGTGGGCACCCGTTCCACCCCCAGGCCTGGTACCTGCCGACCTCCCGCGTGGTGATCTTCGACGACACCGGGCACCCCGAGACGGCGGCGATCCTGGCGTCGGCGAGGTTCGCCTCGGACGGCGATGCGCTGCCGCCGATGCCGACGTACCTCTCGGCGCACCGGCTGAAGATGGTCGGCAGCACGCTGACCGTGCAGCCGTTCGTCACCTACATCGACAACGCAGCGGGCAAGGCCTACGCGAAGGAGCATGGGATCGAGTACCCGTTCCTCGACGACTACGACGACGCGGACACAGGCCCGACCCGGACGATCACCGTTTCTTCGAGCACGGCGTGCGTCGGCAATGAGGTGCTGACGGGGGACTCGGAGGCCTCACCGGTTGCGTGCGGTGATTTCAGCAAGCAGCCGAAGATCCAACTGCCGCTGGCGATCTGGCTGGGCTTGGACGGGTCGCCGGAGAGCGTGACGGAGCTGTTCAGGCCCTGATCGGGCGCTGCCAGCCGCCGATGCTGGGCAGCTCGCCGGCGTCAGCCGCGAGGCCGTCCCCGGTGCTACGGCCGAGCAGCCACCAGGCGAGTTCTCCGGCAGTGCCGCGTACGACGGGCGCGTCGGCTCCGACCTCCCACGTGCGGTCAGCGTCGGTGGCGTACGCCGCGAACGGGACGGTGTTACCTGATGCGGCGTGGTTGCGGGTGATGTCGTCGAGGAGTCGGGCGGTGAAGTCTGCGGGCCAGTCGGCAGCCGTGTATGCCAGGCCGAGGTCGGCGTGATGAACCTCCACCTCGAGGCGTCGAGCGGCGACCAGCCCCTCGACGGGCCAGGCGGGCCCGCTCGGCAGCCGGTTCACGCTTGCGGCGCGATGCTCGGGGCGAAGGTCGCTGAAGGTGTCCCGCATGGCGTGGGTCGCTGCGAAGAACCGGTCCCGCAACTCGCTCGGATCCGCGGTTGCGAGGGTGGCGATAGCGGTGTCGCGGGCCTCGTTGGAGTCGTAGATCGCCAGCTCATGGCCGTCGAGCAGTGCTTCGAGGGAGCGGGTGTAGCCCTCGGCGTTCAACGCGAGGTGGGCGATCACGTGTGCGCAGGTCCAGCCAGGGAGGGCTGAAGGGGCGCCGTACTGGTCGTCAGGCAGGGAATCGACCGTGCGCACCGCACGTTGGTCGGAGTGGTGGAGGGCCTCGAGGTCCGCGTCGAACGACATGGGGCCAGTGTGCCGGAGCCACTGTCGGCGCCGCATGGCATCGTGTCGGCTTGTGCGACCCGCGGCGGCCGGGTTAACTGATGTCCCGAACAGGCGTTCGAACGTGGGGCAGTTCAAACTCTGAGGAGCGAAGTGATCGATCAGCTCGTGATCCGTGGTGCGCGGGAGCACAACCTGAAGGACGTGTCGCTGGACCTTCCGCGAGATGCGCTCATCGTCTTCACGGGCCTCTCCGGGTCGGGCAAGTCCTCGCTGGCGTTCGACACGATCTTCGCCGAGGGTCAGCGCCGGTACGTCGAGTCGCTCTCCGCATACGCGCGACAGTTCCTCGGGCAGATGGACAAGCCCGACGTCGACTTCATCGAAGGCCTCTCGCCTGCCGTCTCGATCGACCAGAAGTCCACCTCGAAGAACCCGCGCTCGACCGTCGGCACGATCACCGAGGTCTATGACTACCTCCGTCTGCTCTACGCGCGCGCGGGCCGTCCGCACTGCCCCGTCTGCGGCTCGCCGATCGAGCGGCAGACGCCTCAGCAGATCGTCGACCGGATCCTGCAGCTGCCGGACGGCACCCGGTTCCAGGTGCTGGCGCCGGTCATCCGCGGGCGCAAGGGCGAGTACATCGAGCTGTTCCGCTCGCTGCAGTCACAGGGCTTCAGCCGGGCGCGGGTCAACGGCGAGACGTACCAACTAGAAGACCCGCCTAAGCTGGACAAGCAGAAGAAGCACACGATCGAGGTCGTGGTGGACCGGCTGGCTGCGAAGGCATCCTCGAAGCGACGGCTGACGGACTCGGTCGAGACGGCGCTGGCACTCGCCTCAGGCCTGGTGATCTTCGACTTCGTCGACCTCGGCGCCAAGGACCCCGGTCGCGAGATGAAGTTCTCTGAGCGGATGGCGTGCCCCAACGAGCACGACATCGACACCGACGAGCTCGAGCCGCGGTCGTTCTCCTTCAACTCGCCGTTCGGCGCCTGCCCGACCTGCAGCGGCCTGGGCACCCGGATGGAGGTCGATCCTGAGCTGATCATCACCGACCCGGATGCGACGCTCGCCGAGGGCGCGATCAGCCCGTGGACGGGCGCGCACATCGCGGACTACTTCGCCCGGCTGCTTGAAGCCCTCGGCGAGGAGCTCGGCTTCGACATGGACACGCCCTGGGCGAAGATCCCCAAGAAGGCGCAGACCGCGATCCTCGACGGGCACCCGACCAAGGTGCACGTCCGGCACACCAACCGGTACGGCCGCGAGCGGTCGTACTACACGAACTTCGAGGGCGTCCGGCCCTACATCGAGCGCCGTCACCGCGAGGCCGAGTCCGACACCAGCCGCGAGCGGTTCGAGGGTTTCATGCGCGAGGTGCCGTGCCCGGCGTGTGCCGGCTCGCGCCTCAAGCCGGTGTCGATGGCGGTCACGCTGGGGGAGCAGGGCAACGGCGGCATGAACATCGCCGACGTGTGTGCGTTGCCGATCAACGAGGCCGCCGAGTTCCTCAACGGGGTCGTCCTGTCGACGCGGGAGAAGCAGATTGCCGAGCGGGTGCTCAAGGAGATCCAGGAGCGCCTCCGGTTCCTGCTCGACGTCGGGCTCGACTACCTGTCGCTGGACCGGCCCTCGGGCACGCTGTCCGGCGGCGAGGCCCAGCGGATCCGGTTGGCGACCCAGATCGGCGCCGGGCTGGTCGGTGTCCTCTACGTCTTGGACGAGCCCAGCATCGGGTTGCACCAGAAGGACAACAAGCGCTTGATCGAGACCTTGGTCCGCCTCAAGGACCTCGGCAACACCTTGATCGTCGTGGAGCACGACGAGGACACCATCATGACGGCTGACTGGGTCGTCGATATCGGTCCCGGCGCGGGCGAGCACGGCGGCCAGGTGGTCCACTCGGGCACGGTCAAGCAGCTCCTCAAGCACCGCGACTCCGAGACCGGCATGTACCTCTCGGGCCGCAAGTCGATCCCGCTGCCAGAGGTACGCCGCCCGCGGACCAAGGGGCGCGAGCTGATCGTGCACGGGGCCAAGGAGAACAACCTCAAGAACATCGACGTCGCATTCCCGCTGGGCGTCTTCGTCGCGGTCACCGGGGTCTCGGGGTCGGGCAAGTCGACGCTGGTCAACGACATCTTGTACACCTCGCTGGCCAAGCAGATCTACAACGCCCGGACTGTTCCTGGTCGGCACACGAAGATCACCGGGCTCGAGCACGTCGACAAGGTGATCCACGTCGACCAGTCGCCGATCGGCCGTACGCCGCGCTCCAACCCGGCGACCTACACGGGCGTGTTCGACCACGTGCGCAAGCTGTTCGCGTCGACGCCCGAGGCCAAGATGCGTGGCTACCTGCAGGGGCGGTTCTCCTTCAACGTCAAGGGCGGCCGCTGCGAGGCGTGCGCTGGCGACGGCACCATCAAGATCGAGATGAACTTCCTGCCGGACGTGTACGTCCCGTGCGAGGTGTGCCACGGCGCCCGCTACAACCGCGAGACGCTCGAGGTGCACTACAAGGGCAAGACGATCTCCGATGTGCTGGACATGCCGATCGAGGAAGCCGTCGACTTCTTCGCCGCGATCCCGGCGATCTCCCGGCACCTGACGACGCTCGTGGAGGTTGGGCTGGGGTATGTGCGGCTCGGGCAGCCGGCGACGACGCTGTCAGGCGGGGAGGCGCAGCGGGTCAAGCTCGCCTCCGAACTGCAGAAGCGCAACACCGGCAGCACGGTCTACGTGCTCGACGAGCCGACCACGGGACTGCACTTCGAGGACATTCGCAAGCTGCTGATCGTGCTTGGCCGGCTTGTCGACCAGGGCAACACCGTCCTGGTCATCGAGCACAACCTCGACGTGATCAAGACCGCCGACTGGATCGTCGACATGGGCCCGGCGGGCGGCAATCGCGGTGGCACCGTGGTCGCGACCGGTACGCCGGAGGAGGTGGCGGAGGTCAAGGAGAGCTTCACCGGCGAGTTCCTCAAGCCGCTGCTCGAGGGCAAACGGCGCTGAGCAGGTTCTAGTACCAATTGACAGTGTTCTCTCAGCCAGCATTGCGCTTTCAACTATTAGGCTCGAAGTCATGAGCGAGAACGACATCAGCCAGCCCACCCGCCGCAATCTGTTCTATGGCGTGGCCGCAGCCGGGGTCGCCCTGCCGGTGCTCGCCGCGTGCGGCTCGTCCAGCTCCTCGGACAGCGGCTCAAGCGGTGGCGGCTCGTCCAGCGGGCACACCTACGAGACCAGCGAGATCCCGGTCGGCGGCGGGACGATCTTCGCGAACGACGAGATCGTGGTGACCCAGCCGGTCGCTGGCACCTTCGAGGCGTTCTCGGCCATCTGCACTCACCAGGGTTGCACGGTCTCCTCGGTCAAGGACGGCACCATCGACTGCGCGTGCCACGGCAGCATGTACTCGATCAAGACCGGCGCAGTGGAGGGTGGGCCGGCGCCGGCCCCACTGCCGAAGAAGTCCTTCACGGTCACGGGTACCTCGATCACGGTCAGCTGAGCCAGGTCGTAGGGTCGCATCATGAAGGTTGGACTCCATTACGCGAACTTCACCCACCCGGACTGGGCCACACGGCTCGAGGACCGGCTGACCGAGGCCGTCAAGATCGCCGACCAGGGCGGAATCGACCTGGTCACCGTGATGGACCACTGGTTCCAGATGGAGAACCTCGGCGGTCCGCCCGAGCCGATGCTCGAGGGCTACACCACGCTCGGCTACCTCGCGGGGATCACCGAGTCGGTCCGGCTCAGCCTGCTCGTTACGGGGGCGACGTACCGGTACCCGGGGCTGCTGGCCAAGACGGTGACGACCCTCGACCGGCTCTCGCGCGGACGCGCCCTGCTCGGCATCGGAGCCGCCTGGTACGACCGTGAGCACGCGGGCCTCGGCGTCCCGTTCCCCGCGATGTCCGAGCGGTTCGAACGCCTCGAGGAGACGCTGCAGATCTGTCAGCAGATGTGGTCCGACAACAACGGCCCGTACGACGGGCAGCACTTTCGGCTTGCTGAGACCGTGTGTGTCCCGTCACCGGTACGGGGCACGGTCCCGATCCTGATCGGCGGCAGCGGCGAGCGGAAGACGCTGAGGCTCGTGGCCCAGTACGCCGATGCCTGCAACCTGTTCGGCGGCGCCCCCGAGGAGGTCGAGCACAAGCTCGACGTCCTGCGCGGGCACTGCGACGACGTCGGTCGCGACTACGACACGATCGAGAAGACGGCTATCGGCGCCGGCACCGCACACGGCCCGGAATCGCGCGACGACTTCCTGCGTCGGATGGCGGCGTACGCCGACCTCGGCATCAACCTCGTGACGCTGGTGCCGACGGGGGAGGATCCGGTCGCCTGGACCACCGACCTCGTCGAGAACGTGGTGCCGCAGCTCGCCGACCTCTGAGGTGCTGTCGGTCCGGCCGCCTAGGATCACAGGGTGGCTGACCCGAGGACGTACAAGCCGGAGCCGGGAACGATCCCGACCCAGCCCGGCGTGTACAAGTTCCGCGACAAGGACGGGCGGGTCATCTACGTCGGCAAGGCGAAGAACCTGCGCGCCCGGCTGTCGTCATACTTCCAGGACATCGGCAACCTCCACGAGCGCACCGCCCGGATGGTCACGACTGCGGCCAGCGTCGAGTGGACGATGGTGCAGACCGAGGTCGAGGCGCTCCAGCTGGAGTTCACCTGGATCAAGGAGTTCGATCCGCGCTTCAACGTGAAGTACCGCGACGACAAGTCCTATCCGTGGCTAGCCGTGACGCTCAACGAGGAATTTCCGCGGGTGATGGTCGGGCGCGGTGCCAAACGCAAGGGCGTGAAGTACTTCGGGCCCTACTCGCATGCGTGGGCGATCCGCGACACGATGGATCTGCTGCTCCGGGTCTTCCCGATGCGGTCGTGCAGCAACGGCGTTTTCAAGCGCTCCGAGCAGATCGGTCGGCCGTGCCTGCTGGGCTACATCGACAAGTGCTCGGCGCCGTGTGTCGGTCGCGTCGACGCCGCTGAGCATCGGGAGATCGCCGAGGACTTCTGCGACTTCATCGGCGGGCGCACCGACATGTTCGTGCGCCGGGTCGAGCGTGAGATGTACGCCGCCTCGGAGCGGCAGGACTACGAGAAGGCAGCGCGCCTGCGCGACGACCTCGGCGCCTTGAACAAGGCGCTGGAGAAGCAGGCGGTCGTGTTCGGTGACGGCACCGACGCCGACGTGATCGCGCTGGTCGAGGACCCGCTCGAAGCCGCGGTCCAGGTCTTCCACGTCCGTGCTGGCCGGATCCGTGGACAGCGCGGCTGGGTCGCTGATCGCGTCGAGGATCTCGACACCGCCGGCCTGGTTGGCGAGTTCCTGCTCCAGCTGTACGCCGGCGAGGACGGCGACCTGCTGCCGCGCGAGATCCTGGTGCCGGTGCTGCCTGACGACGTCGACGTCTTCGAGTCGCTGCTCTCCGAGGCGCGCGGGGCGAAGGTGGCGATCCGGGTGCCGCGGCGCGGCGACAAGAAGTCGCTTCAGGAGACGGTGGCGACGAACGCAGCCCAGTCGCTGGCGCTGCATAAGACCAAGCGCGCGAGCGACCTGACGGCCCGCAACCAGGCGCTCGAGGAGATCCAGAAGGCGCTGGACCTGCCGACCGCACCGCTCCGCATCGAGTGCTACGACATCTCGAACCTCCAAGGCACCGAGGTGGTGGCCTCGATGGTCGTCTTCGAGGACGGCCTGGCGCGCAAGAGCGAGTACCGGCGCTTCGTGATCAGGACTGTCGACGGGCAGAACGACGTCGCGTCGATGCATGAGGTGATCACCCGACGCTTCAAGCGGCTGCTCGACGAGAGGCTGGACACGCCCGACCTGTCTGGTCCGATGCTGGTCGACCCGGAGACAGGGCGCGCCAAGAAATTCTCGTACACGCCGGGGCTCGTGGTCGTCGACGGCGGGCCGCCACAGGTCGCGGCGGCGCAGCGCGCGTTGGACGAGCTCGGGATCGACGACATCCCGGTCTGCGGGCTCGCCAAGCGCCTCGAGGAGGTGTGGCTGCCCGGCGAACCGGATCCGGTGATCATGGCCCGCAGCAGCGAGGGCCTCTACCTGCTCCAGCGAGTCCGCGACGAGGCGCACCGGTTCGCGATCAACCACCACCGCTCGCGGCGGTCGAAGTCGATGGTCGAGTCGCTCCTCGACGATGTCCCCGGGCTGGGGGAGGTCCGGCGCAAGACGCTGATCAAGTACTTCGGGTCGTTGAAGAAGCTGCGCGCAGCCACGGCGGAGGAGATCGCTGCGGTGCCCGGGATCGGGCCTGCGACTGCCGACTCGATCACCAAGGCGGTCGCACAGCAGGCTGAGTCCCGCAAGACTGTGTCCGTGAACACCGCCACCGGCGAGATCGAGGAGTCCTGATGACCGACGAGGGTGAGCTCGTCGTCGTCACCGGGATGACCGGAGCAGGTCGCAGCACCGCGGCCAAGGAGCTTGAGGACCTCGGCTTCTTCGTGGTTGACAACCTGCCGCCCGAACTGGTGACCGAGGTCGTCCGGCTCGTGGATGAGAAGAAGGGTCGCGACCAGCCGATCGCGGTCGTCGTCGACGTACGCGGGGGGACGTCGTTCGGGGCGCTGCGCGAGCAGCTCGCTCGGCACCTGCCGACGCGGCGTACCTCCTTGTTGTTCCTGGAGGCCGATGACGACATCCTCGTACGCCGCCAGGAGGCCGCGCGGAGACCGCATCCGTTGCAGGGTGGCGGGCGGCTGCTCGACGGCATCCACCGCGAGCGGGTCGTGATGACGCAGTTACGCGGCGACGCGGATGTGGTGATCGATACGACCCGGCTCAATGTTCATCAGCTCACCGACAAGGTCGCGGCTGCCTTCGGCACTCCTCAAGCGGTCGCATTGAAGGTGACGGTGGTGAGCTTCGGCTTCAAGTACGGCGTGCCGGTCGATGCCGATCTCCTCGCGGATATGCGCTTCCTGCCGAACCCGTTCTGGGTGCCGGAGCTGCGCGAGCTCACCGGCCGCGACGCCACGGTGGCCGCGTATGTGAAGGACCGGCCGGATGCGCAAACCTTCCTGGAACGCTATCTGCCGGTGATCGAGACTGTGGGCGAGGGCTACCTGCGCGAGGGCAAGCGGTTCATGACGGTGGCGATCGGCTGCACCGGCGGCAAGCACCGCAGCGTTGCGATGGCCGAGGAGATCGCTACCCGGCTGCGCGCGCTCGGATTCGAAGCCGAGGCAACGCACCGCGACCTGGGGCGCGAGTGAACTGGTCGGACGACCCCGGCATCGTTGCTCTCGGCGGCGGGCACGGGCTGGCTGCGTCGCTGGCTGCGCTGCGTCGGATCACCTCCGAGCTCACTGCCGTGGTGACGGTCGCCGACAACGGTGGCTCGTCGGGCCGGCTGCGCACTGAGTTCGGGGTGCTGCCACCGGGCGACCTGCGGATGGCTCTGGCGGCTCTCTGCGGGGACGACCGCTGGGGGCAGACCTGGGCCAAGGTGCTGCAGCACCGGTTCTCCTCCGACGGTGAGATGGACGGGCATGCCGTTGGCAACCTGCTGATCGTCGCCCTCTGGGAGCTGCTCGATGACCACGTCGCTGGCCTGGACTGGGTCGCCGACCTGCTCGGCGCTCGTGGCCGGGTGCTGCCGATGGCTGTCTCGCCGCTCGATATCACCGCTGACGTTGCCTTCGGCGAGGACGTACGCCGGGTCAGCGGGCAGGTCGAGGTGGCGACGACGGCGGGCCGGGTGCTCGATGTCCAGCTCTCGCCGACGGATCCGGAGGCGTGCCCCGAAGCTGTCCGGGCGATCGGGGAAGCCCAGTGGGTCGTGCTGGGGCCCGGCTCCTGGTACTCCTCGGTGATCCCGCACGTGCTGGTGCCCGGGCTGCGTACTGCCCTGGTCCAGACGGAGGGCAAAGTGCTCGTCACGTTGAACCTCACGGCGCAGCCGGGGGAGACCGACGGCTTCACTCCCGAGGACCACCTCGCTGTCCTGAGCCGGCATGCGCCGGATCTTCGCGTCGACACAGTGCTCGCGGATCGGTCGGCGGTGCCTGACGCGGGTCGGCTGGAGGCTGCTGTCGGCGAGCTTGGCGGACGGCTGGTCCTGGCGGATGTGGCTCGCAACGGCACAACGGACCAGCACGATCCAGAGAAACTTGCCCGCGCCTATGCGGCGATCGTCGGAGCGAACTAAGGTTGCGCGCATGGCGATGACGGCACAGGTGAAGGCAGAGCTGGCCAGTACGGCGGTCACCAAGACGTGTTGTCGGAAGTCCGAGGTCTCTTCGATGCTTCGCTTCGCCGATGCGCTGCACCTCGTCAACGGCGGCATCGTCGTCGAGGCTGAACTCGACACCGGGGCTGCTGCTCGCCGGCTGCGCCGCGACATCGCTGAGGTCTTCGGCCACGAGTCCGAGGTCGTACTGCTCAAGGGCAACGGCCTGCGCCGTGGCACCCACTACATCGTCCGCGTCGCGAAGGAGGGTGAGTCGCTCGCCCGGCAGACAGGGCTGATCGACCAGCGCAACCGGCCGGTGCGGGGACTTCCGCCGCAGGTGGTGTCAGGTTCGGGTTGCGACGCCGTGGCTGCTTGGCGCGGGGCGTTCCTCGCGCATGGGTCGCTGACCGAGCCGGGTCGCTCGTCATCGTTGGAGGTGACCTGCCCGGGGCCAGAGGCTGCGCTTGCCCTCGTCGGCTCGGCCCGTCGGTTGGGGATCTCAGCCAAGGCCCGTGAGGTCCGTGGCGTGGACCGGGTCGTCATCCGCGATGGCGATGCGATCGGCCAGCTGCTGACCCGGCTGGGTGCGCACGAGTCCCTGCTGGCCTGGGAGGAGCGTCGGATGCGCCGCGAGGTGCGAGCGACCGCCAACCGGCTGGCGAACTTCGATGACGCCAACCTGCGCCGGTCGGCCCGGGCGGCTGTTGCGGCCGGTGCGCGCGTGGAGCGGGCGCTGGAGATCCTCGGCGAGGACATCCCCGACCACCTGCAGCTTGCCGGCCGACTGCGCCTCGAGCACAAGCAGGCCTCGCTGGAGGAGCTCGGCCAGCTGCACGACCCGGTGCTGACCAAGGATGCGATCGCAGGCCGGATCCGCAGATTGCTGGCGATGGCTGATAAGAAGGCCGAAGAGCTCGGGATCCCTGACACCGAAGCGTCCCTGACTCCGGAGATGCTCGCCGAAGAGGCCTGAGTTCTGAGATTCTCCTGAGCGCGATAGGCTCGCTGAGCCCGTCTTCCGCTTGAACCCAGGAGTACATCGCTGTGACTGTCCGCGTCGGAATCAACGGCTTCGGCCGCATCGGCCGCAACTTCTTCCGTGCTGTCCGCGCCTCGGGCGCCGACATCGAGATCGTCGGGGTCAACGACCTCAGCGACCCGGCCGTGCTGGCTCACCTGCTGAAGTACGACTCGATCCTGGGGCGTCTGGACGCCGATGTCTCGGTCGACGGCTCGACGATCCTGGTGGGCGACCAGAAGATCACCGTCTCGGCGGAGCGGGAGCCTTCGGCTCTGAAGTGGGGCGACCTGGGCGTCGACGTCGTCGTCGAGTCCACGGGCTTCTTCACCGACGCGACCAAGGCTCGGGCCCACATCGACGGCGGCGCCAAGAAGGTCATCATCTCTGCGCCCGCCTCCAACGAGGACATCACCATCGTGATGGGCGTTAACCATGAGCTCTACGACCCGGCCGCGCACACGGTGATCTCGAACGCCTCGTGCACGACGAACTGCCTCGCCCCGATGGCCAAGGCGCTCAACGACGGCCTCGGCATCAACAAGGGCTTGATGACCACGATCCACGCCTACACCGCGGACCAGAACCTGCAGGACAACATCCACCAGGACCTGCGCCGGGCGCGCGCCGCCAACCTCAGCATCATCCCGACCAGCACTGGTGCGGCGAAGGCGATCGGCCTGGTCCTTCCCGAGCTCAAGGGCAAGCTCGACGGCTTCGCGCTGCGGGTCCCGGTCCCGACCGGCTCGGCGACCGACCTGACCTTCGAGGCGGGCCGCGAGACCTCGGTCGAAGAGGTCAACGAGATCGTCAAGGCTGCGGCCGACGGCAAGTTCCTCAAGTACTCGACCGACCCGATCGTCTCTGCCGACATCGTCACCGACCCGGCGTCGTGCATCTTCGACGCCCCGCTGACCAAGGTGATCGGCAACCAGGTCAAGGTCATCGGCTGGTACGACAACGAGTGGGGCTACTCCAACCGCCTCGGCGACCTGATCACGCACGTCGGCGCTTCTCTCTAGACGTGGCGGAGTACGCGACTCTCGGTGATGTCCGCGGTCGGCGGGTCCTGGTCCGCTCCGACCTGAACGTGCCGCTGGACGGCACCGAGATCACCGACGACGGACGGATCCGGGCCTCGGTGCCGACGATCGCGGCCCTGCGTTCCGCTGGGGCGCGGGTGATCGTGATGGCGCACCTGGGGCGGCCGTCCGGTGCGCCGGACGAGCGGTACTCGCTCGCGCCGGTCGGTACGCGCTTGAGCGAGCTGTTGGGGGCGCCGGTGGCATTTGCTGCCGACACGGTGGGGGATTCCGCGCGCTCGGCGGTCGCATCGTTACGCGATGGCGATGTGCTTCTGCTGGAGAACGTGCGGTTCAACGCGGGGGAGACCAGCAAGGACGATGCTGAGCGGGGCGCCTTCGCCGACCAGCTGGCCGAGCTCGGGGACGCATTCGTGAGCGATGGTTTCGGGGTGGTGCACCGCAAGCAGGCTTCGGTGTACGACATCGCCTCGCGGCTCCCGTCGGCGATGGGTGGCCTGGTGTCGGCCGAGCTGTCGGTGCTGGAGAGGCTTACCGAGTCGCCGGAGCGACCGTACGTCGTCGTCCTCGGTGGGTCGAAGGTCTCCGACAAACTCGGGGTGATCGACAACCTGCTCGAGAAGGCCGACAAGCTGCTCATCGGCGGCGGAATGGTCTTCACCTTCCTCGCGGCGCAGGGCCTCGAAGTCGGGTCCTCACTGCTCGAGTCCGACCAGCTTGATACCTGCCGGTCCTATCTCGCTCGCGCGGAGGAGTCCGGCGTGGAGATCCTGCTGCCTACCGACGTGGTCGTCGCAGACTCGTTCGGCGACGAGGGCTCCGCCCGGGTCGTCGCGGCCGATGCGATCCCGGCTGGCGCGATGGGGCTCGACATCGGGCCCGACTCCGGGGCGGCGTTCGCTGCAGCCCTGGCCGAGGCGCGCACGGTGTTCTGGAACGGGCCGATGGGCGTCTTCGAGAAGGCGGCGTTCGCCGAGGGGACGCGGGTTGTCGCAGCTGCGCTGACGAAGGTCGACGGGCTTTCAGTGGTCGGCGGTGGCGACTCGGCGGCGGCGGTGCGGCAGCTCGGCTTCCGTGACGATGAGTTCGGGCACATCTCGACGGGCGGCGGCGCGTCGCTGGAGTACCTGGAGGGCAAAGCCCTTCCTGGCATCGACGTACTGAAGGACTGACATGGCCAAGGCAGCAGCCCGCATCCCGCTGATGGCGGGGAACTGGAAGGTGCTGTAGCGCATCGCTCTGACCTGCACCTACGCGCGGATTGAGGTCAGAAGTGCTTCGATTTATGACCGTTTCGCCCCGTTGTGCACCCTACTGTCGCGCAAATGTTCCCACGTGGGAACATTTTGCTAGACAAATCGGGATCTAACGGGCACGCGACCGTAACTGTTCAGGTTCATTCAGCCTATGCCTACGGGGTCACGCCTGATCGTGACGATTTGGGGTTGATCTCGACTGACCTGGCCGACTCGCACAATCGAAACTGCCGAGGCAGCTGCGAACGATCCTTCTCGGTCAAAGAGTGCCGCGCGGAACCGAACGACGCTTCGTGGGTAGCCAAGTTCCCAGGCTGAGGCCGAGTGTCTGAACCAGAGGCTCTCCGAACACGCAAAGAGTTCTCTCCCAAGGGTGACCGAAGGTTCCGCATGTCATGTCGGGAGTCAGAAAGCTGAAGTAGTCCCCGTCTGGATACACCGGTATCGCCCAATCGGGCTTCCACGTCAGGGCATGCACCGACGGACGGAATCTGTACGCCGGGTGTTGCCAGTCGAGGGCCAACCAGTAGTCGATGTCTGGCAGCGCCCATACAAAGGCACGAACGGCTTCAGTGTTGATTGCGTCGTAGGCGGCGCCACGCTGGGGACCGTCGGTGATTGTCGACAGATCAAAGGTGACAGACGGCGTCGGCTCTTTGATCGCTGGCCATCCGTCAGGAGTTGTCGATGCGCGAAAACTGAACCGATCGCTGAACCGCGACCAGGTGTGCCGGTAGTCGTTCTCGTTCAGTTCGACCCATGCGGCAGCCTGGGGAGGCTCCGCAAACCTTTCGCTCATGGCGTCAGCCTGGCAGACAACTCGGGGTTGCCCTGAGAAGCTGCGGCCTCGAGTTCCAGGGTCCCGCCTTCTGGAGCCCCCGCGCAGTATCGTGCGGGTTCTAGTGAAGCCTTAGAAAGAGGACACACGATGGCCGACCAGCCTGCGTATACGACGGTTCCTGGCAAGGTGCCCGATTTGATGGGCAAGATCCGTACTGCTGGTGTGCCACCAAAGGCGACGAAGGCTTGGCTCCAGTCGCTGGGCTACACCTCTAGCAACGATCCTTCGCTGATTGGTGTGCTGCGCCAGATCGGGTTTATTGATATGTCGGGTGTCCCGACTCCTGCGTGGAAGCAGTACCGAGGTGCGGATCACGAGGAGGTACTCGGCAGGGCGATCACCCTCGGGTACGACTCCCTGTTCGCGGTCTACCCGGACGCGAACGAGCGTTCTAACACCGAGCTGGCAAACGTATTCAGTACGCAGACCTCGGCGGGCAAGCAGGTCGTTGACAAGATGGTGGCCACCTTCAAGGGACTTGCCGGAATTGCGAAGTTCGATGGCGCACCCCTTCCGCCGGCGGCGCCGGCGGCTACGACGGCTCCGGGCGCTGTACCGCCTGCTGGTTCAGTTGCGACTGTTCCTCTGGGCGTGACACCTTCCGGCGCAGGCGTGCTCGCAGTGAATCTCAACATTCAGTTAACCCTTCCCGAAACGACCGACGAAAAGTTGCTCGACGCTTTCTTTAAGTCGATGAAGGCGCACTTACTGTCCAACGACCCGTCGTGAGCGATCTTCAGTCACTCGTTGTTCAAGCCCGCTTGTTCGAGCGAGAAGCGCACGGCCTGTTTGCAACGGTCGAGACGTCGCCGTCGAGGGTGATGTCTCTGTTTGAGACCCGAAAGCAACTCGGCATCCTCAACCTCAAGCAGAGCGACCTTTTGCTGGAAGCTTTGGTGGCCGCGGAGACCTCGCTGTTCCGACCGGCGATGGTGATGTCGTGGGCGGCGTTCATGGATTTCCTCCAGGAGAAGATCGCGTCCGACAAGCTCGTCCGGTTGCATGCCGAGTACCCAGCCTGGTCAAAGCACAAGAACCTGGACGAGTTGCGGGAGAACGTCACTGAGTTCCAGCTCTTGGATGCGGCCAAGAAGTTGGGCCTGCTGACCAAAGCAGAAACGAAGGCGCTTCACGGGTTGCTCTCAAAGCGAAACGAGTGCGCGCATCCTTCGGGCTATACGCCGGGGATCAACGAGGCGCTCGGATATATCTCAGAGCTGTTGAATCGCATACCGACGATTGATCAGAGGTCGCTATAGCGGCCAGGAACAGCGTGATCAGTGGGCGCCGAGTCTTGCTCTTGGGCCGGCTCCTCGTGTCGCCGAGACGTTGGTTAGGGTTGTGAGTGCAGGCTTTTGTTGTGTCCGATATGCCCGTTGATTTGTTCCCGCGATGTTCCCATGAGTCTTTTAGAAAGAGTGTGCGATTGTGAAACCGCAGGTCAACGGCCGGACTCCGATCTTCTGTGGAAACTGGAAGATGAACCTCAACCACCACGAGGCCGTGCATCTGGTCCAGAAGCTCGCGCTCGGGCTTGCCGACAAGAAGCACGACTTCACCAAGGTCGAGGTCGTCGTCGTGCCGCCGTTTACCGATATCCGGTCGGTCCAGACGACCGTCGACGGCGGCCAGCTGCTGATCAGGTACGGCGCCCAGGACCTGTCCACCCATGACGACGGTGCCTACACCGGCGAGATCTCGGCGGCGATGCTCGCCAAGCTCGGGTGCAGCTATGTGGTCGTCGGACACTCCGAGCGCCGCGAGTACCACGCCGAGGACGACGCCCTGGTCAATGCGAAGGCACGCAAGGCGGTCGCGGCGGGGATCACCCCGATCGTGTGCGTCGGCGAAGGCCTCGAGGTGCGTCGCGAGGGCGCGCACGTCGGCTTCTGCGTCGAGCAGCTCGACGGGTCGCTGGCGGGTTTCAGCGCCGAGCAGATCGCGTCGCTCGTTGTCGCCTACGAGCCGGTCTGGGCGATCGGGACGGGCGAGGTGGCGACGCCCGAGGACGCGCAGGAGGTGTGTGCGGCTCTTCGCGCGCGCATCGTCGAGCTGCACGGCGAGGAAGCCGGTGCGGCGGTCCGGATCCTGTACGGCGGCTCGGTGAAGGCCAACAACGTCGCCGGCATCATGCAGAAGGTCGATGTCGACGGTGCGCTCGTCGGTGGAGCCAGTTTGCAGGCCGACGAATTCGGCGGCATCTGCCGTTTCTACGACATGCCTGTTCTCTGACTGTTTAAAACCTGTCCTCCCGGGTACCGCACTGGCAACGCCGCTGACAGCGGCGTTGCCGGGAGCGTGGTGTGGTGCGGAGCATCGTGCGCCCTGCAACCACCAAGATGGGAAGCAGGACAGACAATGCGAAAGTTTTCGGGTAAGTCGGGGGCAGTCACGATCGGGGCTTCGCTCGCGATCCTCGCGGTCGCCGGCACCGGCGCAGCGAAGGCGTCGGGGCTGATCGGGACGAACCAGATCGCCGACAATGCGATCACGACGACCAAGATCAAGGACGGCGCGATCACCCTGGTCGATATGAGGCCGTCGGCGCTGTCCCGGCTCATGCCCGCGCCCCTGGCTGGCGCCTACTACTCGGTGGCGTACTACGACTCGGGCGACACCAACGCGGGGGCCATCGCCACCGTGGCGTGCAAGGCGCAGACCGATGTCGCCATCTCCGGCGGGATCCAGACTCTGGGCCTCCAGGACAACGCCCTGCAGCACAACACGCCCGTCTCGAACTCGTTCCCCGGACGGATGGACTTCACGACGAACACCCCGAAGCCGGGACGCCTCGACGGCTGGATCGTCCAGTTCGGTGGGAACGCAGGCCAGGTCTCGGACACCTCACCGCTGAAGACGAAGATCTGGGCT
Source organism: Marmoricola sp. (assembly GCA_035695505.1). GTDB lineage: Bacteria > Actinomycetota > Actinomycetes > Propionibacteriales > Nocardioidaceae > Marmoricola. The sequence goes on from DASRRQ010000111.1 coordinate 107,475, forward strand.
CTCTGCGTGCCCGGGGCCAGCATCCCGGTGACGCAGACGTACCAGGAGTCCAGCAGCTCCTGAGCGCTTCCTGATCGCAGTATCCGGCAGGGCCGTACTCTCGGGTACGGCCCTGTTGCTTCTTTTGTCGCCGACGTCAGTTAGGATTCCCGCCGTGGTCATCGTCTTCCAGATCCTGCTCGTCATCTCGAGCCTCCTCATGATCGTCCTGGTGCTCTTGCACAAGGGACGTGGAGGCGGCCTGTCCGACATGTTCGGCGGTGGCGTGTCCAGCGGTCTCGGTGGATCGTCGGTGGCCGAGCGCAACCTCGACCGGATCACGATCGGCATCGGCTTGGTCTGGTTCGCCTGTGTCATCGGCCTTGGGCTCTTGCTCAAGACCGGCAACTGACGCTGATAGCTCGACTGGATCTCATTCGTGCGGGACTGAGAAGGAGTAGACGTGGCTGGCGGAGGTAGTGCCATTCGTGGCAGCCGTGTGGGCGCAGGCCCCATGGGCGAGGCCGAGCGCGGCGAGGCAGCGCCTCGGCAGAACGTGACGTACTTCTGCTCCCAGGAACACCGCACCATGATCGCGTTCGCGGTCGAGGCACAGGTCCCGGAGTCGTGGGACTGCCCGAAGTGCGGCCTGCCGGCCAGCGTCGACTCCGACAACCCGCCGCCGCCGAAGAAGGTGGAGCCCTACAAGACCCACCTCGCCTACGTGAAGGAGCGCCGCTCCGACACCGAGGCCAAGGAGATCCTGGAAGAGGCACTCCAGACCTTGCGCACCAAGCGCAAGAACGGCGAAGTCATCTTCTGAGGGCAGTTCCTCAGCCGCCGGCCGCCGCCTGGTCGACGTACCAGGTGACCGACGGGCCGCTGATGCCACGGGCCGGCGTTTCGTGCACGGAGCCCTCGAACGCCCAGGCGCGCGCGGTGGCCTCGGCCTTCTCGGCGCCGGTGACGAGGAACCAGACCGCCTTGGAGCGGTTCAGGGCGCTGAAGGTCAAGCTGACGCGCTCGGGGGGCGGCTTGGGCGAGCCGGTGACGCCGACGGCGATCCGGTCCTCGACATCGAGCTGGGCAAAACCCGGGAACAACGACGCGACGTGACCGTCGGGTCCCATGCCCAACATCACCAGATCGAACTCGCCGGAGCCGGTAGCGCGCAGCCAGTCGCTGTAAGCGTCCGCTGCCTCGTTGACATCAGCCGCCGTCACCGTGTCCGGCATCTCGTGGACCTGGGTCGCGCCGACGAGATCGAGGAAGGTCCGACGTGCGCCGACGGCATTGCGGTCGGGGGAGGTCGGCGCCACGAAGCGCTCGTCGCCCCACCAGAAGACCACCTGGGTCCATTCGACGGCGTAGCCGATGGCCCGGGCCGCTATCTGCTCGTGGACCTTGCCTGCGATGGTGCCGCCCGTGAGCGCGACCTGGGGGACCTCGCCACGCTCCTGGGCGGCCGCGATCCGAGTCAGGAATGCGTCGGCGACGACGCCGGCCAGCGCATCCGGATCCGGCTCGGTGACGACGTCGCGGGTCATCTCAATCCTTCGCGTTGAGCTTGACCAGGCGCTTGGTGGTCGCCTGGTAGACGTCGTCCTCGTCGAGCCGGCGCAGCTCCTCGGCCAGCAGGTCTGGCAGCTCGCGGCGTCGCAGCGCGACCGGCCGGTCCGGGCGGTCCGGTGAGGCGAAGACTGCGAGTCGGCCGTCGTGGCGACTGATCCGGATCGGGCCCTCCTTGGTCTCCAGTACCACCTCGGTGATGCCGGGGCCGCTGGAGTTCTTGCGATCGACCCGGACGTGGAGCCGGTCGTTGAGCCAGGCGCGGAGCAGGTCGGCGCTGGGGCTGATCCTCTCGGCCGTCACGCTCGCACTCCGTACCTTGAGCTGCTGCTGGTCCAGGGCGGCTGCGAGCAGAGCCCGCCACGGTGTGATCCGGGTCCAGGCGAGGTCGGTATTGCCCTTGCTGTAGCCGGTGCACTGCGTCAGCATTGCCTTGGTCTTGTTCTTCGATGCCCCGGCAGCGTCGGTGATCCGACGTTGGGCCAGCGCCCCGAGCGGGTCGGTGGCCGGGTCGGCCGGGGGGTCGGTCGGCCACCAGATCGCCACGGGGGAGTCGGGCAGCAGCAACGGCAGCACGACCGACTCCGGGTGCTTCACGACCTCGCCCTTGAGCCGGATCATCGCGGTCTCGCCGGTCCAGTCGTCGCCGATGCCGACCTGGGCATTGATCTCCGCATGGCCGCGGGCATCGCCCAGGATCACGGCGAGCACCCGGGCGGGGTGCTCGCGGGAGGCCTGCCGCGCCGCCTGGAGGGCGTCGTGAGCGACGTCCTCGTCGACGACGATGACCAAGGTCATCACCATGCCCATGGCCGGGCTGCCGGCGCGGGTCCGGGCGCGGACGAACTCGGCCGCGATCGCGCTGGAGTTGGTGTCGATGAGCTCTTTCACGGTCTCCTCCACGTGCGTCCGTCGCGGGCCAGCATGGCATCCGAGCTCGCCGGGCCCCAGCCGCCGGAGGGATACGGCTCGGGCCGGCCCTTCTTCGCCCAGTGCGCCAGGATCGGGTCGAGGATCTGCCAGGAGAGCTCGACCTCCTCATGCCGGGGGAAGAGCGGCGGGTCGCCGAGCAGGACGTCCAGGATCAGCCGCTCGTAGGCCTCCGGGGACGCCTCGGTGAACGAGCCGCCGTAGGCGAAGTCCATGTTCACGTCCCGGATCTCCATCGCCGTGCCGGGCACCTTGGAGCCGAACCGGATCGTCATGCCTTCGTCGGGCTGGACCCGGATCACGATCGCGTTCTGGCCGAGCTCCTCGGTCGCGGTGGCGCTGAACGGCTGGTGCGGGGCCTTCTTGAAGACGATCGCGACCTCGGTGACCCGGCGGCCCAGGCGCTTGCCGGTACGCAGGTAGAACGGCACGCCGGCCCAACGGCGGGTGTCGATGTTGAGGGTGACGGCCGCATAGGTCTCGGTGGTCGAGCCCTTGCGCATCCCCTCCTCCTCGGCGAAACCGACCACCTGCTCGCCGCCGGCCCAGCCGGAGGCGTACTGGCCGCGCGCTGTGGCCAGGTCGAGGCGCTTGGGCAGCCGGACCGAGCTGAGTACTTTGAGCTTCTCGATCCGCAGGCTCTCAGCGTCGAACGACGTCGGCTCCTCCATGGCAACCAGGGCCATCAGCTGCATCAGGTGGTTCTGGATCACGTCGCGGGCGGCGCCGACTCCGTCGTAGTAGCTCGCGCGCCCGGCGACCCCCACGTCCTCGGCCATGGTGATCTGCACGTGGTCGACGTAGTTGGAGTTCCAGATCGGCTCGAACAGGTTGTTCGCGAACCGCATCGCGAGGATGTTCTGGACCGTCTCCTTCCCGAGATAGTGATCGATCCGGAAGATCGAGCCCGGGTCGAAGACCTGCCCGAGGATGTCGTTGAGCTCGCGCGCGCTCTTCAGGTCGTGCCCGAACGGCTTCTCGACCACGACTCGGCGCCAGCTTCCGGGCTGCGGGTCGGCGAGGCCGTGCTCCTTGAGCTGGGCGGCGACGGCTCCGAAGAAGCTCGGCGGGATGGCCATGTAGAACGCGTGGTTGCCCTGGGTGCCGCGACTCTCGTCGAGCTCTTCGATGGTTCGGCGAAGGTTCGCGAAGGCGGCGTCGTCGTCGAAGTCGCCGGGGACGAACCGGAAGCCTTCGGCGAGCTGGTTCCAGACCTCCTCGCGGAACTCGGTCCGGGCGTGCTCGCGGACCGAGTCGTGCACGATCTGGGCGAAGTCCTCATCGGCCCAGTCCCGGCGGGCGAAGCCGACGAGGCTGAAGCCGGGCGGCAGCAGGCCGCGATTTGCCAGGTCGTAGATCGCCGGCATCACCTTCTTGCGCGACAGGTCTCCGGTGACGCCGAACAGCACCATCCCGCAGGGCCCGGCGATCCGGGGGAGTCGCCGGTCGGCTGGATCGCGGAGCGGGTTCACGTACGGCGCCTCGGTCACGAGCGGTGCTCCTGGTAGTAGGCGAGCAGGCCGCGCGTGGAGGCGTCCTGGTGCTCGGCGGCTGCCTCGTCGCCTCCGACGGCTGGGATCAGGTCGACTGCGAGCTTCTTGCCGAGCTCGACGCCCCACTGGTCGAAGCTGTCGATGCCCCAGACAGTGCCTTGGGTGAAGGTGATGTGCTCGTAGAGCGCGATCAGCTGGCCGAGGACCGACGGGGTCAGGGCCGGCGCCATGATCGAGGTCGTCGGCCGGTTGCCGGTGAAGACCCGGGCCGGGACGATCGGCTCTGCTGTGCCCTCGGCGCGGACCTCGTCGGCGGTCTTGCCGAAAGCGAGGGCCCTGGTCTGGGCGAGGAAGTTCGCGGTCAGCAGGGCGTGCACGTCCTGATCGCCATCGCGCAGCGGGTACGCCGGGCTGGCGAACCCGATGAAGTCGGCCGGGATCAGCCGGGTGCCCTGGTGGATGAGCTGGTAGAACGCGTGCTGGCCGTTGGTGCCCGGCTCGCCCCAGAAGACCTCGCCGGTATCGGTCACGACCGGCGTGCCATCCCACCGCACGCCCTTGCCGTTGGACTCCATCGTGAGCTGCTGCAAGTACGCCGGGAACCGGTGCAGGAGCTGCGAGTAGGGCAGCACCGCGTGCGTGCCAGCCCCGAGGAAGTTCGTGTAGTAGACGTTGAGCAGGCCCATCAGCGCCGGGACGTTCTGCGCGGTCGGCGTGGTCCGGAAGTGCTCGTCCATGGCGTGCATGCCGGCCAGGAACTCGCGGAACGCGTCCGGGCCGATGGCGATCATCAGGGACGTCCCGATGGCCGAGTCGACCGAGTAGCGGCCGCCGACCCAGTCCCAGAAGCCGAACGCGTTGGCCGGGTCGATCCCGAAGGCCTCAACCTTGTCGAGCGCTGTCGAGACCGCGACGAAGTGCTTCGCGACGGCCTCGCTGCGCTCGGCGTCGGGGAGCTGGTCGAGGAGCCACGTGCGGCACAGGCGGGCGTTGGTCAGCGTCTCCAGGGTGCCGAAGGTCTTGCTCGAGACGATGAACAGGGTGCTGGCGGCGTCGAGCCCGGCCAGCTTGGTGGCGCAGTCGGTCGGGTCGATGTTACTGATGAACCGGCACTCCAGGCCGTCGGCGACGTACGGCTTGAGGGCCTCGTACGCCATCACTGGGCCGAGATCGGAACCGCCGATGCCGATGTTGACGACCGTCCGGATCCGCTCCCCGGTGACACCGGTCCACTCACCCGATCGGATCCGATCGGCGAACGCGAAGTCGCGGGCCAGCACCTCGTGCACCTCGGCGACGATGTCCTGGCCGCCGACCTCGAGCGTGGCATCGGCCGGGAGCCGGAGGGCGGTGTGCAGGACCGAGCGGTCCTCGGTGACGTTGATGTGCTCGCCTCGGAACATCGCGTCTCGGCGTGCGCCGAGGCCGACGTCGTCGGCTAGGGCGACGAGGGCCTCGTGCAGGTCGTCGGTGAGCAGGTTCTTGGACAGGTCGACGTGCAGGTCGGCTGCCGTGTGCGTGTACCGCTCGGCGCGGCTGGGGTCGTCGGCGAAGGCGGTGCGGAGGTCGGGCCTGCCGGCCTCCGCTAGCTCGCCGAGCCGTGCCCAGGCCGCTGTCGCGGTCGGGTCGACCGGCCCGGTCATGCCCGGGCCTGCTCCAGGCTCGTCCCGACTGAGCCGAGCAGTTCGGCCCAGGCCTTCACGAACTTCTCGACGCCTTCGCGGATCAGGACATCGATCACGTCGTCATAGTCGATGCCCGCTGCGGCGAGCTCGTCCATGGCGGCGTGCGCTTCGGCGTAGTGCGGACGGATCTGGTCCCCGGCGACCTCGCCGTGGTCGGCGACGGCGTCCATCGTCTTCTCGGGCATCGTGTTGACGGTGTCCTCGACGACGAGATCGATGACGTACATCGTGTCGTCGTAATCGGGGTTCTTCACGCCGGTCGAGGCCCACAGCGGACGCTGGCGGCGGGCGCCGGACGCCTCTAGCGGCGCCCAGCGGTCGCCCGCGAAGAACTGCTCGAAGGCCTCGTAAGCAAGGCGGGCGTTGGCGATGCCAGCGCGGCCCTTCAAAGCCGGATCGGCGCCGTCCTTGTCCAGCCGAGCGTCGATCTCGGTGTCGACCCGGGAGACGAAGAAGGACGCTACCGAGTGCAGCTTGCTCAGGTCGTGGCCGTTGGCCTTGGCCTTCTCGACGCCGTCGATGAAGGCGTTCATGACGTCGGCGTACTGGTCGAGTCCGAAGATCAGCGTCACGTTGACGCTGATGCCCTCGGCGAGCGTCTCGGTAATCGCAGGGCAGCCCTCGGCGGTGCCGGGGATCTTGATCAGCAGGTTCGGCCGGTCGACGGCCGCCCATAGTTTCTTGGCCTCGGCGACGGTCGCGGCGGTGTCATGGGCGAGATCGGGGGAGACCTCGATCGAGACCCGACCGTCGACGCCATCGGTCTGCTCCCACACCCGGTGCAGTACGTCGCACGCGTTGCGGACGTCGGTCGTGGTCAGCTCGAAGACGGTCCGGTCGACATCGGCGCCGTCGGCCGCGAGCTCGCGCACCTGGGCGTCGTAACGCTCGCCGTTGGCCAGTGCCGCGGCGAAGATCGACGGATTCGTGGTGACCCCGACGACCGAGGAGCTCGCGACGAGATCGGCGAGGTTGCCGGTCTCCAGACGCTCTCGCGACAGGTCGTCGAGCCAGATGGAGACACCGGCTTCGGAGAGCTTCTTGAGACGGTCAGACATGGGGTTGCCTTCCTGTTCGACGGGCGGGGCCTGTTCGGCTAGCGGGTTTGGGCCTCCACGGCACGGATGCTGTCCCGTGCTGCTTCGGCCACGGCTTCGGCGGTGATGCCGAACTCGCGGTAGAGCGTGGTGAAGTCTGCGGAGCCGCCGAAGTGCTCCAGGGAGACGATCCGGCCACTGTCACCGACGATGTCACGCCAGCCCTGAGCGATGCCGGCCTCGACGCTGACCCGGGCCCGTACGTCGGGCAGCAGGACGGTGTCGCGATAGGAGCGGTCCTGGGCGTCGAACCACTCCCGGCACGGCATCGAGACGACCCGGGCCGCGATCCCGGCCTCCGCGAGCTGCGCGCGCGCGTTGACCGCGAGCTGCAGCTCCGACCCGGTGCCGATCAGGATCACGTCGGGGGTGCCGTCGGTGTCGAGCAGTGTGTAACCACCCTTGGCGACGTTGTCGGTCGACGCATAGCCCTCCTCGCCGCGCGGGTAGGTCGGCACGTTCTGCCGGGTGAGCGCCAGGGCCGAGGGGCGGTCGTGGTGCTCCATGATCGTCCGCCAGACAGCAGCGGTCTCGTTGGCGTCCGCCGGCCGGATCACGTCCAGGCCGGGGATGGCGCGCAGCGCGGCGAGGTGCTCGACGGGCTGGTGGGTGGGGCCGTCCTCGCCGAGTCCGATCGAGTCGTGCGTCCAGACGTAGATGGTCGGCAGCTTCATCAAGGCCGCAAGCCGGACCGCCGGACGCATGTAGTCGGAGAACACCAGGAAGGTGCCGCCGAAGACACGGGTGCCGCCGTGCAGCGTGATCCCGTTCATGATCGAGCCCATGGCGTGCTCGCGGATGCCGAAGTGCAGCACCCGGCCGTACGGGTTGCCGCTCCAGTACGTCGTCTGCCACTCGTCCGGGGTGAAGCTGGGCTCGCCCTCGAGCGTGGTGTTGTTGGACTCGGCGAGGTCGGCCGAGCCGCCCCACAGCTCGGGCAGCTTCTTGCCCAGCGCGTTGATCACCTGGCCCGAGGCCTTGCGGGTCGCGACTCCCTTCTCGTCCGCCGGGTACGACGGCAGCTCGCTGTCCCAGCCGTCGGCGAGCTCGCGGTTCTTCAGCCGGTGCAGGAGTGCCGCACGGTCGGGGTGGGCCTTGGCCCACGTCGAGTACTCGGCGTCCCAGGCCGCGCCGGCGGCTTTGCCGCGCTCGACGAGGCCGCGGGTGTGGGCGAGCACATCGTCCTCGACGGCGAACGTCTGGTCGGGGTCGAAGCCGAGCAGCTTCTTGGTCGCGGCGATCTCCTCGTCGCCGAGCGCCGAGCCGTGCGCGGCGCCGGTGTTCTGCGCCTTCGGTGCCGGCCAGGCGATGATCGTGCGCAGCACGATCAGGCTGGGCTTATCGGTGACGTCCTCGGCCTCATCGAGAGCTGCCCACAGCTCCGGGACGTCCTCGTAGTAGTCGGCGCCGTCGGCGTGGTCGCCGTTCTTGGTCCAGTCGACCGTCTGGACGTGCCAGCCGTAGGCCTCGTAGCGGGCCGCGACGTCCTCGGTGAAGGCGATATGGGTGTCGCCCTCGATCGAGATCCGGTTCTGGTCGTAGATCAGGGTCAGGTTGCCGAGCTTCTGGTGGCCGGCGATCGAGGAGGCCTCCGCACTGACGCCCTCCTCGAGGTCTCCGTCGGAGCAGATCGCGTACACGCGGTGGTCGAACGGACCGTCCTCCCCTTCGGGGTCATAGAGGCCCTTCTCGCGGCGTGATGCGATCGCCATCCCGATGGCGTTGGCGACGCCCTGGCCGAGTGGGCCGGTCGTCGTCTCGACTCCGGCCGTGTGGCCGTGCTCGGGGTGGCCGGGTGTCCGGCTGCCCCAGGTCCGCAGCTGCTTGAGGTCCTCGAGCTCGAGGCCGAAGCCGCCGAGGTAGAGCTGCGTGTAGAGCGTGATCGAGGAGTGGCCGCAGGAGAGCACGAACCGGTCACGGTTGGACCACTCGGGGTTCAGCGGGTCGTGCCGCATCCGCTTCTGGAACAGCAGGTAGGCGACCGGGGCGAGGCTCATCGCGGTGCCCGGGTGTCCGTTTCCTACCTTCTGTACTGCGTCCATCGCGAGGCAGCGAGCAGTGTCAACGGCCCGCTTGTCGAGGTCGGTCCATGCGAGCGGTGTGTGCGCGGGGCTCATGGCTCCGAGCCTACTCACGCGTGATCTTGGTCGCGAACGAGGCCGCCTGGTCTTCGGCTGGACAGGGCACCGTTAGACTCCTGCGGGGACCTGACCACCTCTCTCATGGTTCCTTCCCGAATGCTCCTGTTCCGATGAAGGCGAGGCCTGCGTGACCGCGGTCGACTCCCAGGTGCCCGTGACCGGACACTCGCCGGACGGGTCCACCCTGCGGGACGTGATCGCGGCGTACGTCGGCCTCACCAAGCCGCGTGTCATCGAGCTGCTGCTGCTGACTACGGTGCCGGTGATGTTCTTCGCCCACGGCGGCGTGCCCTCGCTCGGCCTTGTGGTCGCCACGGTGCTCGGCGGCACACTGTCGGCAGGATCAGCGAACGCGCTCAACTGCGTGTATGACCGCGACATCGACGAGCAGATGCGGCGTACCCGTCGTCGTGCGCTCCCGCGGCACATGGTCTCCACGCGCTCTGCGTTCGTCTTCGGCGTGGTGCTGGCGGTCGTCTCGACGCTGGTGCTCGGCTTCTTCGTCAACTGGCTCTCGGCGGTGCTCGCGCTCGCTGCCTCGGCGTTCTACCTGTTCGTCTACACGATGGTGCTCAAGCGCCGGACGACGCAGAACATCGTCTGGGGCGGCCTGGCGGGCTGCTTCCCGGCGCTGATCGGCTGGACAGCGGTCACCGACCAGCTCGCCTGGGCGCCGGTCGTGCTGTTCGCAGTGGTCTTCTTCTGGACGCCGCCGCACACCTGGGCGCTGGCGATGCGCTACCGCGAGGACTATGCGTCGGTCGACGTCCCGATGCTGCCGGTGCTTCGCTCCGGCGAGGTCGTCGCGCGCCAGATCGTGGCGTACTCCTGGGTGATGGTGGCCGTCTCGCTGGCGTTGTGGCCGATCGCCGGCACAGGGCTGTTCTACCCGCTGGCTGCAGCAGTGCTGGGCGCGACGTTCCTGGTCGAGGCCCACCTGATGTGGGCCCGCGCGCGGCGCAGCAACGAGCTGACGGCGATCAAGCCGATGCGCCTGTTCCACTGGTCGAACCTGTACCTCTCGCTGCTCTTCGTCGCCGTGGCCGTCGACCCGCTGATCACCTCCGGGCACGGACGCTAGCCCCACTAGCCGCGGATCTGGTGGTCCACGACCGCTCCGGTCACCGCTAGTCCGACGAGCAGGACGCTCGCGCCGATGTGGCCGGTGGTCAGGCCGAGCACGGAGCCCGAGAACACCGCCAGGCTCACCACGGTCGGCGCCGTCATGATGCTCAGGTCCAGGCGCGTCACGGCGTGGATCGAGCCCAGCGCCAGCAGGTACGCCGAGACTGCCGTTGCCAGCACCAGTGCGACAGCAAGATGGGAGATCTGAGCCTCGTGCTCGACCAGATCCACACTCGTGGCGAGTGCGGCACCGACGGCGGCGACAGCCCCCAGCACGACGTAGTGCGCGTAGCCGAAGTAGAACGAGCGGTGATCGGCGAGCGCTTCGGTCATCGGACGCTTGAAGTACAGCCACCACAACGCGAGGACCAGCAGCAGCCCACCGGCGACGACCATCAGCAGGTCGACGCTGACTCCGTTGAGGTTCAGGCTCGCCGAGATCGCCTCGGTGGTCGCCAGGATCACTTCGCCCAGGACGATGATCGTGAACAGCTCGTAACGCTCGGTGATGTGCTCGGGGTGCCAGGGAGTCAACTCGCCCGTACGCAGCTCGGCGAAGTACGGGACGCTCATCTCCAGTAGCGCGAAGGCCACGAACGACCCGGCGCCGACGGCACCGGTGTCGAAGGCGAGGCGGGCGATCCAGAGCAGCTGCACGCAGGAGATGCCGACGGCGTACCGCAGCGCTGCGTTCCGCGTCGCGGGGTAGTCGCGGGCCACCCGCAGCCACATCGGCACCAGCGCGATCCGCATGATCACATAGCCCACGACCAGCAGCCGGTAGTCGGGCTGGGAGCCCTTGGCGGCCGGGATCGCCGCGGCCAGGACGAGGACGCCGATCATGATCACGAACGTCATCAGCCGATGGACGACGTCCTCGGTGTCGTACGCGCTGGCGTACCAGGAGTAGTTGACCCAGGCCCACCAGATGGCGAAGAAGACCATCGCGTAGGTGCCGACCGCGGGTCCGATCCGGCCGAGCTCGAGATTGTGGTGCAGGTTCGCCGCGGCCGCTGAGACGCCGACGACGAAGCAGAGATCGAAGAGCAGCTCGAGCGGCGTGGAGACCCGGTGCTCCTCGTCACGGTCGCGCCCCTGAAGGGGGCGGCGCCAGGGGATCGCGGTGCTGGGCACGGGTGCCTCCTGGCAGGGCGTGAGTCAGTGGGGGTCGAAACGGCACGCTGCCGTGCCGCCGGGGAGGCGGTGGCGGTTCCGGGCGATGACCGGGTAGACCAGCCGAACCAGGAGCCGTACGCCGGGCAGCAGCATGACCCGGCCGAGCGGCGCCGTCCAGCCGCCACGCGCGCGCATCGCCTCGGCAATCGCAGCGCCGCCGACGACCGTGACCCGGTCGCCGACCAACCAGCCGGCATTCGCGTCCGCCACGGCCTGAGTGATTCCGGCTCGGCCGATATCCACGGTGTGCCACGGGACGGGGTCATTGCCAGTGCCGCGGGCCAGCCAGGTGGCCGAGCGGGTGCAGAAGCCGCAGTCGGCGTCGTAGACGAGCCGGCCGCTCATGTGGCTGCCCGGCCTTCGCGGGCGGCCAGCAGGGCCCAGGTCATCGTTGCGGTGACCAGCGCGGCGCCGAGCATGTGGAAGCCGACCAGGACGATCGGGAGGTGGGTGAAGTACTGCACGAACCCGATGGTTCCCTGCGCCAGCTCGACGATCAACAGCACCTTCGCGGCCCTGAGGGCCTCCGAGCGGGCCCGGGTGGCCACCAGCAGCACGATCAGGCCGACGGTGAGGCCGACGAAGAGGAAGACCAGGTCGGCGTGCAGCTGCGCGAGCTGTAGCGGGGACAGCCCGTTGCGGTGCGCGTGCCGATCGCCGGCGTGCGGGCCGGAGCCGGTGACCACGGTGCCGACGTACAGGACCAGCCAGCCGGCGCCGAAGGTGCTCCAGGCGAGTTTCGTGGTCGGGGCTCCGGCCGTCGCTGCCGCAAGCGGTCCTGGCTGGTCGACCAGGCGGACCAGCAGCACGGCGAGGCAGATCATGGCCAGCGAGCAGAGCAGGTGCACCGAGACGATCCACGGGTTGAGGTGGGTGAGCACCGAGATGCCCCCGATGATGGCTTGCGCCGGGATGCCGAGCATCAGACCGAGCGAGAGTCGGCGCAGCTCGCGCCGGTGGGTCTGCCAGGCGGCGATCAGCGTGGCGACGGCGACGATCACCAGGACGAAGGTGAGCATCCGGTTGCCGAACTCGATCGCGGAGTGGATCGACAGCGAGTTGCGTGGGGTGAGGGCGGAGTCGGTGCACCGCGGCCAGGTCGGGCAGCCGAGGCCGGAGTCGGTCAGTCGGACGGCGCCGCCGGTCACGACCAGGACCATGTTCGAGATCAGGCTGGCCCAGGCGAGGGGGCGCAGGTACGCCGTGGTCCCCGCGAGGAGCGCCCGGTAGCGCTGGACCGGGGTCGGGCTGGTCGTCGTCATTCCCACTGGAACGTCCTCACGGTCAGCACGGTGCCGAGCACGGCCCAGGCGAGCAGGATCAGCAGGTGAGCGCCAGCGAGGTGGCCGTTGATCAGGGCCGAGCGCATTGCTGTGCCGAGGGCCCCAGACGGCAGCCATTCCAGCGGCTTCGCGGCACCGCCGTAGGCCGAGGAGGGCAGCACGACGGCTCCACCGGCCATCAGGAGCAGGTAGATCAGGTTCGCCGCGGCCAAGGTGGCCTCCGCGCGCAGTACGCCGGCGACGAAGAGGCCCAGTGAGGCAAACGCTGCCGTGCCGAGCAGCAGGACCAGGACCGCGATCGCGAAACCGGCGACGCCGCCGTGCGGGTGCCAGCCGAGCAGGAGCCCGACGATGCCGATCACGACGACCTGCATCAGTTCGACGACTAGGAGCGCGCCCACCTTGCCGGCCAGCAGCCCGGAGCGCGGGAGGGGGGACGAGCCGAGGCGCTTGATCACGCCGTACCGGCGCTCGAAACCGGTGGCGATAGCCAGCGAGGTGAACGCGGTCGACATCACGGCGAGCGCGAGCACCCCGGGGGTGAACTCATCGACAGGCCGGTGGGTGATGCCGGTGATCGAGACGTGCTTGGCGCCTTCGACGCCGCCGATGAGCACCAGGACCGGGATGACCACGGCGAGCAGCAGCTGCTCGCCGTTGCGCACCATCAGGCGCGCCTCCATCGAGGCCTGCGCGGCGATCTGGCGAGTCAGCGGCGCAGCGCCGGGTTTCGGGACGAAGGTGCCGCTACTCACGGGCGAGCCCCCGTCCGGTGAGCTCGAGGAAGACGTCCTCGAGGTTGCGTTGGCCCAGGTTGAGCGATTCGGGCAGCACCCCCTGCTGCTCGCACCAGGCCGCGACGGTGGCGAGCGTGGTGTGGTCGGCAGGGCCCGTGATCAGCAGGCTGACGTCGCTGATCGGCTTGACCTCGATCTCGCGGCCCAGTGCGGTCTGCAGCGAGGCGGGTGCGCCCTCGGGGAAGGGCTTGGTCACGACCAGGCGGATCGTCGCGGTGCCGCCGCGGGTCAGCTCCAGCGGCGTGCCCGAGGCGATCATCCGACCGGCGTCGATGATGTGGATGTGGTCGGCGAGGCGCTCGGCCTCGTCCATGTAGTGGGTGGTGAGCACCACGGTCACGCCGTCGCCGCGCAGCTCTTCGAGCAGCTCCCAGGTCGTGCGCCGGGCTTGGGGGTCCATCCCGGCGGTCGGCTCGTCGACGAAGACGATCTCCGGGCGACCGACGACTGCCATCGCCAGGCCGAGCCGTTGCTGCTGGCCACCGGAGAGGCGCCGGTAGGGGGTGCGCCCGCAGTCGCCGAGGCCGAGGCGGTCGGCGAGCATGCTCACGTCGAGCGGGTTGGCGTGGAGGCGGGCGATGTGGCTGAGCATCTCCAGGGCCTTCACGCCCGACCAGGCGCCGGAGCCCTGCAGCATCACGCCGATCCGGGGGAGCAGGTCGCGGCGGTCCTTGATCGGGTCGAGCCCGAGGACCGACACCGTGCCCTGCTGGGGCTTGCGGTAGCCCTCGCAGGTCTCCAGCGTGGTGGTCTTGCCGGCGCCGTTGGGGCCCAGGACGGCGGTGATCGTGTTCCGCTCCACGATGAGGTCGAGGCCGTCGACGGCGGTCTTGTCGCCGTAGGTCATCCTCAGGCCGCGCACGTCGACCGCGGGGGTGGGGAGCGCGGACGTCACCAGCGCATTCTAGGAGAGGGCCTGCGGCAGCGTTTGCGCAGGTCAGGGTTAGGCGACCCTTATTTGAAACCTTCATTTCATTAACGGCACACTGGTGTTGTGGAAATCGACCAGACGAGCGATGCGCCGACGCGGGAACGTGTCGTGCGGTCGATCCTGGAGAACGGCCCGTCGACTGCGGCAGGCCTCGCCGAGCGCCTCGCGCTGACCCCGGCAGCCGTCCGACGCCACCTCGACCACCTGCTGTCCGGCGGCGCGATCGAGGCCCGCGAGCCGCGCACGGCCACCACCCGTGGCCGCGGACGTCCTGCCAAGGTGTTCGCCCTGACCGAGACCGGCCGCGAGCACTTCGACCAGCAGTACGACGACCTGGCGCTGCAGGCGATCCGGTTCCTGGCCGAGACCGGCGGCGATCAGGCGGTGAAGGCGTTCGCTGAGCGGCGGGTCGCCTTCATCGAGGACGAGTTCACCACCGTCATGGCCGCGAACCCCGGGTTCTCGCCCGCCCAGGCGCTGGCGACGATCTTCAGCGCCCAGGGCTATGCGGCGACGGCACGCGACCTGCCGGTCGGCGAGCAGCTGTGCCAGCAGCACTGCCCGGTCTCGCACGTGGCCCACGAGTTCCCGCAGCTGTGCGAGGCCGAGACGGAAGCGATCAGTCGCGTTCTCGGTTCACACGTACAGCGGCTCGCCACCATCGCCCACGGCGACGGTGTCTGCACGACTTGCATCCCCACCCCCCAAGAGAAGGTGTCGACATGACCTCGATCGAAGACCTGAACCCGGAACTCAAGGGCATCGGCCGCTACGACTTCGGCTGGTCCGACACCGACACCGCCGGCGCGGCTGCCAAGCGCGGGCTCAACGAGGACGTCGTCCGCGACATCTCCTCGAAGAAGTCCGAGCCGGCGTGGATGCTCGACCTGCGTCTCAAGGGCCTCAAGCTGTTCCATCGCAAGCCGATGCCCACCTGGGGCGGTGAGCTGGAGACGATCGACTTCGACAACATCAAGTACTTCGTGCGCTCCAGCGAGAAGCAGGCGACCTCGTGGGAAGAGCTGCCTGAGGACATCAAGAACACCTACGACAAGCTCGGCATCCCCGAGGCGGAGAAGCAGCGCCTGGTCGCCGGTGTCGCCGCGCAGTACGAGTCCGAGGTGGTCTACCACTCGATCCGCGAGGACCTCGAGGAGCAGGGCGTCATCTTCGTCGACACCGACACCGCGCTGAAGGAGCACGAAGAGCTCTTCAAGGAGTACTTCGGCACGATCATCCCGGTCGGTGACAACAAGTTCGCGGCGCTGAACACCTCGGTGTGGTCCGGTGGCTCGTTCATCTACGTGCCCAAGGGCGTGCACGTGGACATCCCGCTGCAGGCGTACTTCCGGATCAACACCGAGAACATGGGCCAGTTCGAGCGGACGCTGATCATCGTCGACGAGGACGCCTACGTGCACTACGTCGAGGGCTGTACGGCGCCGATCTACAGCAGCGACTCGCTGCACTCGGCCGTCGTCGAGATCATCGTGAAGAAGGGTGGCCGCTGCCGCTACACGACCATCCAGAACTGGTCGAACAACGTCTACAACCTGGTGACCAAGCGGGCCGTCTGTGAAGCTGGCGCGACCATGGAGTGGGTCGACGGCAACATCGGCTCCAAGCTGACGATGA
>DASRRQ010000112.1:0-5882 GCA_035695505.1 Marmoricola sp.
TGCCTCGGTCGGCGGTGCCTCGGTCGGCGGTGCCTCGGTCGGCGGTGCCTCGGTCGGCGGTGCCTCGGTCGGCGGTGCCTCGGTCGGCGGTGCCTCGGTCGGCGGTGCCTCGCTCACGTCCGGTCCCTGGTCGAGGGTGACCGACGCGCTGCCGGTCGCGTCGTGGCTGCTGGAGCAGGCCGCGATGCTGTGGCAGGCGTTGACGTTCGCAGTATTCGAGTCGTCCGGGTGGACATCGGCGACCGTGCACGTGTAGGTCCACGTCTCGCCCGGGGAGAGCTTGCCATCGCTGCCGGTATCGCCGGATGGTCCGCTGACCGTGCAGCCGACCATGGTGTCGCTCACGACGACCGTCTGGAAGAACCCGGTCCCGGTGGCCGTCACGGACACGGTGAAGTCAACCGACCCACCGGCCGTCGGCACCGCCGGCGGGTTCGCCGTCTTGGTGACGCTGATGGAGTACGTCGGCGCCGCGGCGATGGCCGCCGAGGTCGCCATCGAAAGGAGCCCTGCCGCCGCGAACAGCGCGGCGAGCCTGGTTCGCCTGGTCATGTTCCACTCTCTCCCTGTGCACGGGCCCAATCGGGCCGATCGATGAGTCCGGCCGTGCGCTTCGAGATGGGCACTCCCCGCGCAGGGTTGATCGGACCTTAGGTGCAGAGGTGGTGCGTGTCGTCAACCCGAAGGTCACCGCGGACGTCGGTACTCCAGCACTCCCGCAGACCCCAGCGGACTGATCCCGACCGCACCGAAACCCACCCGCAACGCCGCGCTTGGCGACCCGAGGTTCCGCTCTAGGGCTTATACGGAACGAACGTTCCGCTGAACTTGTACACGAGGTCGACGTCCGTTCTGTTGGTCAGCGTCAGCGTGATCGTCGCCCCGTCGAGGCTGCCCCTCAGCGTCGGAGTCTGCGAGCAGAAGCGGGAATCTGACCCGACACCGATCGCCGTGAACGACGCGAGATCGGGAAACCTGAAGCGGTAGGTTGCGGTATCGGCGACCTGGTAAAAGCACGGCAGGTCCAGTTCCCAGTCCGGGACGACCGTATACACGGGGGCTCGGAACGCCCCGGGCTGCTCGTAGCAGCGACCGAGCCGATTGCAGATCGTCCACTTGCCGACAAACAGGTCGCCAAAGTGGAACCCTGTGCTCGTGGGCGGGGTTTGCGGAGGTGGCGGGGGCTGGTTGCCCCCCTGCCCGGTGCCGGACGACGCGCCAGGCCCGAACGACTGAAAGAGTTGCTCGCTGCACAGGTCGCGGACGACGCCGTCGAGCGACCAGCAGGCGGACACGCCGAGCTGGTATGGCGGATCTGCGGACGCAGCGACCCCGACGTCCATGATCGAGCTCGAAACCTCACCCGCTGTCGCGCTCGGGTTGCCACTGCTCGTGAAGCTGAAGCGCGAGCCCTGCAATGCGAGCACGAAGTCACCGTTCACTTTGGTCCCGTCGTGGAACTCGAGGCCGAAGCTGATCTGGAAGCTGTCCGAGCCGCCGGCCCGAAGGTTCGTCGGTGGGTTGAAGGACGTCATCACGACGGTCGCGCAGCCGCGCGCCTCGGCACCCCAATCCCCCCAGATCGGGTCGTACTGCTCACCGAGCGCGGCCCAGTACGTGCTGTTGGCCAGCGCGGGCAGGTCGTGCGTCGAGAGGCAGAGCGCCTTGTTGCCGTCAACGGCCTTGCCGATCAGGTTGCCGAGCCGCACCTGGTCATCGATGAAGTAGGCCTTGAGCGTCCCGATGCCGCCCGTGTAGCCATCCAGGCCGTCGGCCAACGCTGCCGCGACATCGCCGTCATGCGCCCCCACGTTCATCATCAGGACGAAGGTCTGCCAGTCGCTGATCACGTTGAGCAGATCGGCGTCGCTGGAGCTCTGCCGGAGCTCGGGATCCATGATGTCGACGTGGGCGTCGATGATCAGCACCAGCCCCTCGGTGACCTCGGCGGGTGTCCACGGCGTCGGCAGGGCAAGGAGCGCGCTCAGCCGCGCCGCCATGTTCCCGCCCGACTGGACCACCGCGGTGCCCTGGAGCAGCTGGAGGTCCTCGCTTGTACCGAACCCCACGCCGGGCGAGCTGAAGTGGGTGACGTTCACCGCCTGGACGGCGCCGGTCGCCGCGGCCGCCACGAGGTCGGTCGTGACGCCGTCGTCGGCGACATCGAAGCCAACGAGGCGCATCCCGGCCGGTGTCGGCTTCGTCGTCGTGATCCTGAGCGTCGCCGGTTCAGCCAGCTTGAGGCCCGTCGGCCCGACATACACGGCGCCGGCCAGGCCGCCGGACAGCCCGAGGGTGTCGATCGAGGCGACCGGCGTCATCGTGATCGGCGTCGGGTTGCCGACGGCGAGCGGCGGCACGTCGAGCTCGTAGGTGGTCCCATCGGACGCCGAGGTCGTGATCGTGCCGCCCGCCGGGCCGATCCACGCCGAGGCTCCCTGGACAGAATCGACATGCAACCTGGCCGGGACCGCCGTCAGGTCGATCGGTGGCGGGGCCAGTGCCGGGAGCGCGGCCGGCAGGGGCGGGACCGCCGTCGCCGGCACACCGCTGGTCGCAGCCGCGATCCCGGTCGGGGCGGCCGGCTGGGTCGCAGGAATCGGGGAGGTGGTGCTCGTGCCGCAGCCGGCGATCGTCGCGACGAGGAGCCCGACGAGGAGCTGGGGAGCGAATCGGCTGGCGTGCATGCTGCGGTGTCCCTTCCGGCGGTTCGACGAGTGCGGTCACACTCGCCTGCCGGCGTTCCCACAGCGTTCCCGGGGCCATTGCCCACGCATGGCCGAAGGTGCGGAATGATGTTGGTGGGCCGGGGCAGAATCGAACTGCCACAGTCGAAGACGAGGGTTTTACAGACCCTTGGGCTCACCACCTGCCCAACCGACCCACGCGGCGCATCCTCGCGGCGGGCGGTGGGGCCGGGAGCCGCGAGCGGCGGCTAGTCTGCCAGTTTCGCGGGCTACGCGTCGACTGGGGGCTCTCGCTCGAGCAGGCGCCGCACCGCATCGACGAGGGGCTTGACGTGGACCGGCTTCGGCAGGAACCCGTCGCAGCCCGCGTCCATCGCCTGCTGGACGTCCCGCGGCAGCACGCTCGCGCTGACCAGGAGGATCGGCACTGCGCCGAGTCGTTCCGAGTTGCGGATCTCGGGGATCAGGTCGAGGCCGTCGCCGTCCGGGAGGTGCCGGTCGAGCAGCACGAGGTCGGGCGTGGTCTCGGCGAGGAGCTCCCGCGCCCCGGCGAGGTCCGGGGCGATCTGCAGCCGGTAGCCCGATCGCCCGAGGATTGCCTCGAGGAGGGCGGCGTTGCGTGGCTCGTCCTCGACGGCGACGATCTGGGCCGGTTCGGCGGTCACGCGGGCGACGCCTTGCGTGACAGCCAGGCATGCATGGCCACGATCGCGTCGTCGCCCCGGGCCAGCACGCCCTGGACATTGCCGTTGAGGCGCGCCTTGGCCTCCGACTGGAGGCCGGCGGGGGTGGTCATCCAGACCGGGATCGACGCCGTCGCGTCGTCGTGGCGCAGCGTCGCCGCGAGCTCGAAGCCATCCATGTCCGGCAGGGTTGCATCGAGGAGGATCAGGTCCGGGTGCTCCTCGATCGCCCGACGGCGGCCGGACCCGCCATCCGGCGCATCGATCACCCGGAACCCGTCGGGCTCGAGCAGCTGGCGATAGCGCGCGGAGGCGTCGGTGTCGCCGTCGATCACGAGGACCGTGACGGTGCGGGTCCGGACCTTGGTCGTGAACGTCAGGCGGCCGAGTGCCTCGAGCAGCGGCTCGCGCGAGATCGGCTTGACGAAATAGTCGATCGCGCCGAGCGCGAGCCCGAGCTGGCGGTCGTCCACGATCGATACGACCATGACCGGGATCGCCCTGGTCAGCGGGTCTGCCTTCAGCCGCTGCAGGACTTCCCAGCCGTCGATGTCGGGCAGCAGGATGTCGAGAAGGACCGCATCCGGCCGGGCAAGGGCCGCCCAGGCGATGCCCTGCCTGCCGGTGGTCGACAGGAGGACGGCGTACCCGGCGCCCTCGAGATGCACGCGCAGGAGCTCGCCCGCGGCGGGGTCGTCCTCGATGACCAGCACGGTCGCCTGGCCGGCGGCCACGACGGGCGGGAGGCCCGCTTCCGGTTGGACGGCTCGATGGAGGGGCAGGCGGACGGTGAATTCGCTCCCCGTCCCCATCTCGGAACGGACGGAGATGCCGCCGCCATGGGCCTCGACGAGCTGTCGCGTGAGCGCGAGTCCGAGGCCCGTGCCCTCGTGATGCTGGCTGACGGGGTCGCCGTCGCCCTGCTGGAAGGCTTCGAAGATCCGCTCGTGGTCGGCGGCCGCGATGCCGCGCCCGTTATCTGCGACGGCGAGCTGGACGTCGTCCAGGCCGTCGAGCGAAACCGACACGCGGATCTCGCCGCCCGACCCGGTGAACTTGATCGCGTTGGAGACGAGGTTCAGGACGATCTGCCGGATGCGTGACGGGTCGGCGTCGATGACGACCGCGGCGAGCTCGAGCTTGACCGTCTGGGCCTTCTGGTCGGCCAGCGGCTGGACCGAGGCGATCGTCTGGCGGACCAGTGCGTCCAGGTCGAACGGCACGGGCTTCAGGTCGAGGCGGCCGGCCTCCACGCGAGCGAGATCGAGGACGTCGTTGACGAGCTCGAGCAGGTGCAGGCCGGAACCATGGATGTGCTCGGCATAGGTCGTGACCGTGGCCGCGTCCGGCGCGGTCTCGCTGTCCTCGGCGAGCAGCTCGGAGAAGCCGATGATCGCGTTGAGCGGCGTGCGCAGCTCATGGCTCATGGCCGCGAGGAAGTCACTCTTGGCGGCGCTGGCGGCCTGGAGGTCACCGATGAGCCGTTCGCGCTCCACGAGGAAGGCCTCGCGCTCGGCGCCCCGCAGCGCACGATCGACGAGGAGCCGCGTCAGCTCGAGGTCATCCTCGAGGAAGAGCGCATTGGCCGGGAGGTCCACCTCGAGCCGGCCATCGGGCCAGCGCATGGATTCGAACGGGATCGCGACGCGCCGGGTGCCCTTCTCCAGCGCAGGCACGGGGTGGTCGTGCTCGAGCACCTCCACGCGCTGCGCGCCCGTCGCGCGGCTGACGGTTCGGGTGAGGAGGGACCAGATCTGGTCAACCGGGGAGCCCGACGGGATTGCCGTGAGGTCGCGAATGAAGGCGTACAGGAGCGATTGCTGACTGAAGCGTCGGAGGGCGCGCGGCGGTGCGAACGCCACGAGGTACCCGAGCGCCGCGAACAATGCGAGGACGCGGCCCAACACGCTCGAGATTGCGGCACCGGGCGAACCGGCCGCGCTCGTTAGGCCGCCTCCGAGCAGGACGACGATCGCCAGGCCGACCAGCGCCGTTGCCAGGGCCGCGGTGAGCAGGCGCGATCGCGAGGCGCCGGCCCGGTGGCGAGCGGCAAGGACGAACCCGACCGCGGCCGCCCCGGTCACCACGAGGAAGTACCCGAGCAGGCCATAGGCGAACGCGAGGAACGTGCTCGACCGGGTCTCGACACCGGCTGCGGCGAGCCAGAAGACCCCGGCGGTGAGGACGACATCGATGCCGGCTACCGCGAGGAGCGCCAGCCGGGGGACCCGCCGGATGTAGCTCACCAGCCAAAGGATCACGAGCGGCAGGCTGACGATCGCCGGAATGGTGATCACGCTGCTGAACGCGACGAGGGGCGGCGCGACCACGCGGATGACTGGCGCGATCAGCACGATCGCCGCCGTCCCGAAGACCACGACGACAGCCCGGCGAACGGGCCCGCGGTGTCGCAGCCAGTCGGCGAAGGTGATGATGAAGACGGCGTAGAAGGCCAGGTCCAGCGCGATGCTCAGGAGGGTGTCGAAGGTCATGTCAGACCGCCGTGCGGAGG
>DASRRQ010000113.1:0-12598 GCA_035695505.1 Marmoricola sp.
GACGTAGCAGAGCAGCAGCGGCACGAAGTACGCCAGTAGGCCGACCGAGCCGGCGACCGCGGCACGAGTGCCCGCGAAGACCGAGCCCGGCAGCTGCCACCAGACCGAGGCCGCCACCACGACGGCCAAGGCCAGCAGGAACAGGCTGCCACCGTCGCGGCGCTGCTCGGGCTCAAGGTCGCGGGCGCCCTGGCCGATGCGGCGGGCACCAGAGCCGATACCCCCTGCCACACCGAGCCAGACGGCGGCCACGCCGTGGCCGAGCGCGCCGAAGACGCGCGAAACCGGACCAGGGCCGTTGCGGACTGCGCGCGGAGCCGGTCGCTTCTTCTTCGAAGCGGCTGTTTTCCGTGCGGCAGGCTTGCGCTTGCCCTGGTTACCGGACGGCCGGCTCCGCGTGGCGGGGGCACCCTTGGAGGTGCTCCTGCTGCGCGACGCCGGCGGGGAAGACGTACGGGTCGCCATGATCGGCAATGTACGCGAAAACCTCAGGAGTCCCACCTGTCCCACGCCGTGTCGCGACGGGCGAGTCGCCCGGCAGCCGAACCGGGGCCGGCCGTCCTAGGAGCGCTCGAGCAGTCCGCGCACGTACGACGCCTGGCCGATGTGCTGGCTCATGTCGTTCAGGACGCTGACCAGCCGGGCGCCGAGCGTGACCGGCGGGTTCCAACGCTCGTCGACGATCCGGTCGAGATCCGCTGGCGCCAGCGTCGCGATGTAGCCGAGCACGGCGTGGAAGACGGCCTCGTGGTACCCGGCGAGCAGGTCGCCTGCGACTCGGACCGCGGCCACGTCGTCACTGCTCTGGCCGTAGCCGTGTGCGTCGGCGGCGAAGGGCAGCGCGAACCGTTCGTACCAGCCGTCCCTCGTCCACACCTGCTCGCTGCCGGCGACGAGGGCCACGTGGTCGTCGGCGACCCGGGTCAGGTGCCAGACCAGCCACCCGATGGAGTTCGCCTCGGCGTCCGGGCGCCATGCGAGCGCGTCGAGGTCCAAGCCGTCGAGGACGGCCGGGACGAGGTCGGCGACCCGGCCGAACCCATCAGAGAGCAGTGCATCGATATCCATGACACCACTGTGCCCCGGGCCTCCGACCGAAAACCCCGGCGGTGGTCGGTCAGGCGCCCAGGACCCGGCGCCGCAGGACCGCCAGCGGGTCCTGGTCGTTGCGGCTGCCCCGGGGTCCGTCGCCGTCGGGAGGACTGAGCCTCCCGGTGACGTCGCGCGTCCACTCCCGGACGGCGAACCGCTCGCGGATCTGCCACCCGGCCGGCGTACGGACGAAGTGGTCGACATAGCGGAACCCGGAGGTGAAGTTCATCGAAGGCTCGGTGGCGGGGGTCCCCCAGTGCGTGGCGGTGCCATAGGTCTCGGCCACCGCCTGGTCACCGTCGATCTCGCTGAGGTGGTTGCCCACCAGGTGCATCGTCCCGTCCAGGTGCGGGAGCATCCGGCCGAGCCAGGCCACGAAGTCCTCCGCCGAGCCGCTGAAGCCGGTGTGGTGGTCGACGCCGTCCTCGGCGTAGACCGCGCGGACGCCGGCGAGGTCGAGACGGTCGACAGCGCGGCAGTAGCGCAGCACCGTCTGGTGGATCTCGTGCCGATCGGCCTCGCCGCTCACGACCCGGCCCGCGTGGCCGACGCGGCCAGCGCTCCGAGGCGCTCGAGGTCCCCAGCGAGCGCAGGCCCCCGGTCGAGGTGGCTCGGCATCAGCCGGACCACGGCCAGCTCGAGCAGCCGCGGCATCGCATGAATCTGGTAGGTCTCGCGGATCCGGGTGCCCTCGCCCTCGGTGCTCAGCTCGAACGACCACTCGGTCGCATCGCCGGCAAGGCCGCCGTCGGTGCGGTACGCGAACCGGTACGGCGCCTCGGCGACGGTCACCGTGCACGGACGTGCCCAGCGCAGCTGACCCAGCTTGTTGGTCCCCCGGAACACGTTGCCCACGACCGCGCCGTCGCCGACGGTCCAACGGGCGCCACGTGCCTCATGGCTCCACTCCCCCACCCGGGTGACGTCGGCCAGGAGCGACCAGACCGCCTCCGGCGGAGCCGGTACGACGGCCTCGGCGCTCGCCGTGCGCGGCAGCCGGGGCATCTCAGGCCTCCTCGACTGCGTGAGCACCGTCGAGGAAGGTGTCCTCATTCTCGCGGATCTCCTCCTCGAGCGCCTCGGCGAAGTCGTCGGTGACCTTGCGCTCCGAGGGCTTCGGCGCGATCGAGCCCCAGGCCTTGTCGATCGCCGCGGAGACGTCGATGAACCGGGCGGCGACGATGTGCGGCTTGGTGGTCTCCCGGGCGACGTACTTGGCCACGAACCGGCGCAGCTCAGCCTCGATATTGACGACCCGCTGCATGATCGAGGCCCGGATCCCCTCGGCCTGGACCTTGACCTCGATCTCCGAGCTGTCCGGCGGCTCGATCTCGATGTAGATCCGCACCCCCTCGACGGCACGGGCCACCAGGGTCAGCGGGACCAGCAGCTCGGCGTGGAAGGTGTGCGTCTCGACCTGCAGGTTGACCTCGAAGGTCAGGCTGACCGGGAGCTCGACGCGGTAGGAGATCGCCGGGCCGTCGAGGCGGTGCGCGCTGGCCGAGCCGATCGCTCCGTGCGCCCGGACCTTGGCGATCTTGCCCGGCCCGACGCCGATCGGGCCGAAGTCGATCGGCTGACCGGCGATGTTGTCGACCGCTCCCAGGATGCGCTCGGCGCTGACCGCCTCGTCGAAGAAGTCCACGCCCCACTGCTGGTAGGTGACGAAATCGCTGCCAGCAGGCGGGCCGTCCGCAGCCGGCCGGCTCACCGGATCGATCTCGCGGGCCATCTCAGGCCTCCAGCACGACCGGGATGATCATCGGGCGGCGGCGGTGGGCGTTGCTGACCCACCGGCCGACCACACGCCGGATCACCTGCTGCAGCTGGTGGGTGTCGTCGACGCCCTCGCTGACCGCCTTCGCCAGCGCGTCGATGATCGGCTGCCGGATCTCCTCGAAGGTGCCCTCGTCCTCGGCGAAGCCGCGGGCGTGGATCTCCGGGCCGCTGACGACCTTGCCGGACTGGGAGTCGATGACCACGATCACCGAGACGAAGCCCTCCTCACCGAGGATCCGCCGGTCCTTGAGGCTGGACTCGGTGATGTCGCCGACCGAGGTGCCGTCGACGAAGACGTAGCCGCAGTCGACCTTGCCGGCGATCGCCGCCTTGCCGTCGACCAGGTCGACCACCACGCCGTCCTCGGCGATGACGACCCGGTCGCTCGGCACGCCTGAGGCGATCGCCAGGTCGGCGTTCGCGCGCATGTGCCGGATCTCGCCGTGCACGGGCATCACGTTGCGCGGACGGACGATGTTGTAGCAATAGAGCAGCTCGCCGGCGCTGGCGTGGCCGCTGACGTGGACCAGCGCGTTGCCCTTGTGCACCACGTTGGCGCCCCAGCGGATCAGGCCGTTGATCACCCGGTAGACCGAGTTCTCGTTGCCCGGGATCAGGCTGCTGGCGAGGATGACGGTGTCGCCCTCCTCGAGGTGCACGAAGCTGTGGTTGCGCTGGGCTATCCGGGCGAGCGCGGACAACGGCTCGCCCTGGGACCCGGTCGAGATCAGCACCACCTTGTTGGCCGGCATGTCGGCCAGCGCCTTGGCGTCGACGAGCAGGCCCGGCGGTACGTCGAGGTAGCCCAGGTCCTTCGCGATCGCCATGTTGCGCACCATCGAGCGGCCGACGTACGCGACCTTGCGGCCGTGCTTCTCGGCGGCGTCCATGATCTGCTGCACCCGGTGCACGTGCGAGGCGAAGCAGGCCACGATGATCCGTTGCTTGCTGTTGTGGAACACCCGGTCCAGGACCGGGGTGATGTCCTTCTCCGAGGTCGTGAACCCGGGCACCTCGGCGTTCGTGGAGTCGGTCAGGAAGAGGTCGACCCCCTCCTCGCCGAGCCGGGCGAACGCCCGCAGGTCGGTGATCCGGCCGTCCAGCGGCAACTGGTCCATCTTGAAGTCGCCGGTGTGCAGGACCAGGCCCGCACCGGTCCGGATCGCGACTGCGAGGGCGTCGGGGATCGAGTGGTTGACGGCGACGAACTCGAGGTCGAACGGCCCGAACGTGATCCGGTCGCCCTCGGCGACGATGTGCTGGTCGGTGTTCTTGAGCCGGTGCTCGCGCAGCTTGGAGCCGAGCAGTGCCAAGGTGAGTTGCGAGCCCACCAGCGGGATGTCCTCACGCCCGCGAAGCAGGTACGGCGTGGCGCCGATGTGGTCCTCGTGGCCGTGGGTGAGCACCAGCGCATCGACGTCGTCGAGGCGGTCGCTGATCGAGGCGAAGTCCGGGAGGATCAGGTCGACGCCCGGATGATTCTCCTCGGGGAACAGCACCCCGCAGTCCACGATCAGGAGCCGGCCGTCGTACTCGAAGACGGTCATGTTGCGCCCGACCTCGCCGAGGCCGCCGAGCGCGGTGACGCGCAGGCCTCCAGGTGCGAGCGGGGCCGGTGCGGGCAGCTCGGGGTGCGGGTGGCTCATTCGGCGCCGGCGCCCGACTCGGTCGGCAGCAGGCCCGCAGCGGCCAGCGCCTCGTGGACCAGGCCCACGAGGTCGTTGTCGGCCTCGACCAGCGGGAGTCTCACGGTGCGGTTGTCCAGCACCCCGATGAGCTGGAGCGCGGCTTTGGCGGTCATCACCCCGGGTGCGTGGTTCATGATCGCGTCGACCAGCGGGAGCAGCTCGGTGTAGATCGCCAGCGCGCCCGGCAGGTCGTTGCCGTCGACCGCCTCGACCATCGCGGCGTACTGGTTGCCGGCGACGTGGCTGACGACCGAGACCACCCCGCAGCCGCCGTGCGTCAACCAGCCGAGGTTGAGCACGTCGTCGCCGGAGTAGAACGAGAGTCCCGTATCGGCCATGATCGTCGCGCCGCGGAACAGGTCGCCGACAGCATCCTTGACCGCGACGAACTTCTCGTTGCTCGCAATCCGCGCGTAGGTCTCCGCAGCGATCGTCACCCCCGTGCGGCCGGGGATGTCGTAGAGCATGATCGGCAGGTCGCTGGCGCCCGCTACAGCTTCGAAGTGCGCTGCGATGCCGGCCTGGGTCGGCTTGTTGTAGTACGGCGAGACCAGCAGTACGCCGTCCGCGCCGGCCTTCGCAGCCTGCTCGTTGAGCTCGATCGAGTGCTCGGTGTGGTTGGTGCCGATGCCGGCGACCACGGTGGCCCGATCGCCGACCGCGTCGAGGACCGCGCGCAGGATCTCACCGTCCTCGGAGACCGAGGTCGTCGGCGCCTCGCCGGTCGTGCCGCTGACCACGATGCCGTCGTTGCCGTTGGCCACGAGGTGGTCGGCCACCCGTGCGACGCCATCGAGGTCGACCGAGCCGTCCGGCTTGAACGGAGTCACCATCGCGGTGAGCACGCGACCGAACGGGGCTGCTGGAAGACTCATGCCGCCTAGGTTAGTGCTCTCCGCGCCGGTGAGCGCGCGGGTATCGCAACGCCGGCGCCACGCCGAGGCGGCTGCTGCGCGGACGGACCGCGTCACGTCGGTAGTTTCGAGGCGTGAAGCCAACCCAGATCTCGCGTACCGCTGCGCTCACGGCAGCTGCCGTCCTTGCCGCCACGGTCCTGCTCGCTGGGTGCGGCGCCAGCAGCAACGACCATGCCTCGGCGCCCGAGCCGGCCCAGACCGTCAGCACGTCGACACCCCTGGCGACCCCGACCCCGACGCAGACCGCCACGCCGACCCACAAAGCGAGCCCCACGAAGCCCGCTGGCGGCAACGGGGACAGCGCGGGCGACAACGAGCCGGCGACCGCCGGCGGCGGGATCTGCATGGTGCTCAGCACCACCGAGGTCGGCCAGGTCCTGAGCGGGACCGTCAAGGGCGCCGGGCTTCCTGATAGCGGCTGCGAGTTCACCCAGTCCGATCACAAGGCGCCGGCCGCGACGTTCATCGAGACCACGTACGCCCCTGACAAGATGCCCGGAGCTAAGGCGCTGGCGACCTCATCGGTCGAGGGCACGCCCGAGGATCTGACCGGGATCGGCGACGCCGCCTTCGTGGTCACCGGCACCTCCTTCGGCCAGCCCGACATCCAGGGCGCCGGCGCCGTGAAGCTCGGCAGCCGGCTGATCAACGTCAGCCTCGACCAGAACGTCGGCGAGTCCGCTGCGGCAGTGCGGGCCTCGATGATCGACCTGCTCAAGCTCGCCGTCGCCCAAGCCTCCTAGGAGGAGAGCCGGGGACGGATCGGCGGGAACCCTCGTCCGGAGCTCGCGCGTCTACCGGGTGAGACCCGAGGACAGGAGCTCCATGCACGTCGATCAGGACTTCAGCGAGTACGTAGCTGCACGCTGGCCACGGCTGGTCCGGTCGGCAGTGCTGCTCGGGTGCAGCTCGACGGAAGCCGAAGACGTCGTTCAGACCGCACTGGTCCGATGCCTCCTGCACTGGAACCGGGTGCAGCGGGCCGAGGACCGGGATGCCTACGTCCATCGGATCCTGATCAACACGTTCACCTCGACGCGCCGGCGTCGGTGGACGGGTGAGCAACCGACAGCCGAGCTTCCCGACGCCGCCGTCAAGGATGTCCTCGGGGAAATTGACCGCAAAGATGCGGTGGTCCGCTGCCTGGCGGCGCTGCCTCCGGACCAGCGCGCCGCTGTGGTCCTGCGCTACTACGCCCAGTTGGACGAGCAGCAGATGGCGGCCGTGCTCGGCGTCGCCCCTGGCACCGTCAAGAGCAGGCTCTCTCGGGCACTGAAGACCCTCGCGACAGATCCGCTTCTGGCCGAACTCCAAGGAATGCCATGACCGACCAGGACCTCACCGACCTTCTCGAGTCCGTCGCCAACACGACGACGGTCGGACCAGCACCGCTGTCGGAGATCACTACGGGCGCCGAGCGGCGCCGGCGCCGGCGCCGCTGGCGAGCGGCGAGCGCGGGCACAGTCGCCATCGCCGCCATGATCGGGACCGCAATGGTGCTGGCGCCGGGCCAGACCAGCAAGCCCGCACACGTCACACCAACGCCGGCCGAAGTCCCGGCAGGCATGCGGCTGGTCGGGTATGGGCACGCGGCGATCGCCGTGCCAGATGCGTGGGGCACGAACGACACGAGGTGCGGCACTCCAGTTCACCCGACAGTCATCATCGACGAGAGCGGAACGGTTCTCTGCCTCTTCACAACGCCCCGCACCGTCGACAACGTGCAGGTCGCTCTGGGCGTCCCGCCCTCGCAACCGACGCCGACCCACCAAGTCACGATCGACGGCGTTCCAGCCCGGCGAAACGACGCGGTCTGCCGTGACGAGCCCATCGGACTGCACCCTTCCGTGTCGAGCGTTCTTTGCACCGGAACTGTGTACGTGCCCTCCGCAGGCACCAGCTTTACTGCCGAGTCGGCCACAGCCGAGGGCGTCGACATGATCCTCAGCCGGATCGAGATCACGCCCAACCTGGTGGGTGTGCCTGGTCTTGCGCCGTTCGCGTTCAACCCGCAGATGGACGCGGTCCAGGCACAACAGGCTTATGCCGACACGCTCCGCGCCGCCGATTTCGCTGTCCAGTTCCGCACCGAGCAGCACTCCGGTCTGAGAGCCGGCACCCTTCTCCGCGCGAGCCCGGGACCAGGCTCGATGCTGCCTCCCGGATCGGTCGTGACCGTCATCGCAGCCGCTGCGAACTGAGGTCGCGGACCCGACGCAACTGCGTAGCCTTCTCCCATGAGCCTGGCCCTGAGCACCGTGATCCTGCCGTACCAGCGCTGGGACGAGGGTGCTCGCGCGTCCTGGATCCGGGCCGAGGAGCTCGGCTTCGAGGCGGCGTACACCTACGACCACCTGTCCTGGCGCACGTTCCGGGACGGGCCGTGGTTCGGGGCGGTGCCGACGCTGACCGCGGCCGCTGCGGCGACCAAGCGGATCCGGCTCGGGACCCTGGTGACGAATCCGAACTTCCGGCACCCCGTCACGCTGGCCAAGGACCTGATCAGCCTGGACGACATCTCCAGGGGCAGGATCACACTGGGCATCGGCGCCGGGACGACGGGTTTCGATGCGGCGGTCCTCGGTCAGGACGCCTGGTCGCCCCGCGAGCGCGCCGACCGGTTCGCCGAGTTCGTGGCGCTGCTCGACCGGCTGCTCACCGAGCCGGATGTCACCAGCGACGGCACCTTCTACTCGGCGTACGAGGCGCGCAACCTGCCGGGCTGCGTCCAATGGCCGCGACTGCCGTTCGCTGTCGCGGCGACCGGCCCTCGCGGTCTCGCGCTGGCCGCGGCGTACGGGCAGGCGTGGGTGACCACCGGCGACGACAAGCTCTTCGCCGACGGGTCGCCGGAGCAGTCCGATGCTGCCATCGCCGGCCAGATCGGCCGGCTCGAGGAAGCGTGCGCAGCAATCGATCGCGACCCGCGTGGCATCCGCCGGATCCTGCTGACCGGCTTCACGCCCGAGGCGAACGCGCCGCTGCAGTCGTTCGAGGCTTTCATCGACTTCGCCGGGCGGCACCGCGACCTCGGCTTCGACGAGATCGTCATCCACTGGCCGATCCCGGACAGCGACTTCGCCGCGCCGTACGACGTGTTCGAGCAGATCGCGACTGACGCGCTGGCTCAGCTGGGCTGAACTCGCTCCCACCAGACGAACTCGTAGCCGATCTCGGCGTCGAGGTGCGGCTCGCGCCGAGCCTCGGTCCACTGCGTGCCGTCGAACTCGGGATAGCGCGTGTCGCCCACCGGGCTGAGATGCACCTCGGTGAGCACCTGCACATCGGCGAGCGCCAGCGCCTCGGCGTACACGCTCGCGCCACCGACGACGAAGACCTCGTCGTCGATGTCGGCCGCCGTCCGTAGAGCCGCCGCCAGGTCCGCAGCGACCAGGACGTCCTCGGCCGACCAGTCGGGGTCTCGGGTCAGCACGATCGTGGTCCGTCCCGGGAGCGGCCGGCCGATCGAGGTGTACGTCGCCCGCCCCATCACCAGGACGTGGCCCAGGGTGAGCGCCTTGAAGTGCGCGAAGTCGGCCGAGATCCGCCACGGGATGCCGCCGTCGGCGCCGATCACGCCGTTGTCGGCGACCGCCGCGACCAAGGTCAGCGTCACGACGTCAGACGGCGATCGGGGCTTTGATGCCCGGGTGCGGATCGTAGCCGCTGATCTCGATGTGCTCGAGGTCGAACGCATCGAGCTCGCGGATCGACCGGTCCAGCGTCAGCGTCGGCAGCGGCCGCGGCTCCCGGGTGAGCTGGAGCCGTGCCTGCTCGAGGTGGTTGGTGTAGAGATGCGCGTCGCCGAGCGTATGCACGAAGTCGCCGACCTCGAGATCGCAGACCTGGGCGACCATCTGGGTCAGCAGCGCGTAGGAGGCGATGTTGAACGGCACACCCAGGAACACGTCCGCCGAGCGCTGGTAGAGCTGGCAGGACAACCGGCCGTCGGCGACGTAGAACTGGAACATCGTGTGGCAGGGCGCCAGCGCCATGTCGGGGATGTCGGCGACGTTCCAGGCCGAGACGATATGCCGTCGCGAGTCCGGGTTGCTGCGGATCTGCTCGACGACCTGGGCGATCTGGTCGACGTGCCGGCCGTCCGGGGTCGGCCAGGAACGCCACTGGTAGCCGTAGACCGGGCCGAGGTCGCCGTTCTCGTCGGCCCACTCGTCCCAGATCGAGACCCCGCGGTCCTGGAGCCACTTCACGTTCGTGTCGCCGCGCAGGAACCAGAGCAGCTCGGCGAAGACCGACCGGGTGTGGATCTTCTTGGTGGTCACCAGCGGGAAGCCCGCGGAGAGATCGAACCGCAACTGGTGGCCGAAGACCGACCGGGTGCCGGTCCCGGTCCGGTCGGACTTCTCGACGCCCTCGTCGAGGATCCGCTGCACCAGGTCGAGGTAGCTCTGCATGCTCTAAACCTACCGTCGGACTAGGCCCGCGAGGTGCCGGACACAGCTTGTCGGTAGCCGCGTGACAGACTCCGTAGGTGATCCTCGCTTCGCTCGTCAACGCGTCGTCGCCCACTCGGCCTCGAGCAAGCTCGGGCGCTCGGTAGGGTCCGCGCGTGTTCCTGGGATTGATGGCTGCGCTGGCAGCCGCTGCGCTCTTCGGGGCTGTCGCAGCGATCCAGGCGTCGGTGATCCGCAAGCACGGACTATGGTCCACGCCGATGATCGGCGTCGTGATCGTCTACGGCATCGGCTGGCTGCTGCATCTCGTGGCCATCGCCCGGCTCCCGCTCTATCTGGCGCAGGTCGGGGTCAGCGCCTCGCTGGTCGTCACGGCCCTGATCGCGTCCTTCATCCTCGGCGAGCCACTGCGTCGAGAGCACTGGGTCGCCGTGGCTGGGATGGTGGGCGGCCTCGGCGTGCTCGCGAAGGCCGCCGGCGACCGCGGCCAGTCGACCTTCACCGACCGGACCACGATCGCGCTGTACGTGCTGCTGGTCGTCACCGCGATCCTCGGCTGGCTCGTACGCCGCACCCACCACCCGCTCAGCGGCGTCGCGATCGGCACGCTGGCCGGCGTCGCGTACGGCGCCTCGCCGATCGCCACCCGCGCGCTGGTCGACTTCTCCTGGGACCCCGACACCCTGGCCACCGCGATCAGCATCGGCCTCTTCGGCGGGCTCGGCTTCCTGCTCTACTCGATCGCGCTGAACCGGGCGTCGGTGACTGCGGCAACAGCACCGCAGATCCTGCTGCAGACCGCGATCCCGGCGGCCGTCGGGATCGCCCTGTTCCACGATCACGTCCGGCCCGGCTGGTGGCCGCTGGCTGCAGCTGCGTTCGTGGTCAGCCTCATCGCCGGCATCGTGCTGTGCGGTGCCGAGACGCGCCTGGACATGCTCGACGATGGCCTCGAGGACCTGCTCGGCGAGCATCTCGAGGACACCGGGCCCTGAGCGCGGTGGCGTGCTCGGACCTGGTTGGATGAGCCGATGAGCTCTGATGTGTCCTGCCGAGTCGCCTGGGCCGATGACGCGCCCGCGATCGCGGCGGTGCAGGTACGCGCCTGGCGGACGTCGTACGCCGACCTGCTGCCTGCCGACCTGCTCGCGGCACTGGATCCAGCTGACTTCGCTGCCGGCTGGAACGCGTCGCTGACCCGTCCGGCCGACGCCCGCAACCGGGTCCTGATCGCCCTGGAGCGCAATCTGGTCACCGGGTTCGCGATCACCGGCCCTGCAGTCGACCCCGACCGCGATCCGGTGGCGGACGGCGAGATCACCGACCTGACCGTCGACCCACACAAGCGCGGCGCCGGGCACGGCTCCCGATTGATGCAGGCGTGCGTGGACACCCTGAAGGCCGACCGGTTCACTCGGGCGGTGACCTGGCTGGCAGCCGCAGACGACGAGACCCGCGCCTTCCTGACCGCAGCCGGCTGGGAGCCCGACGGCGCACACCGGACGCTCGACCTGACCGGGGACGGCAGCGTGGTCCTCAAGCAGGTCCGGCTGCACACGGACCTGGGCTGAGGCCCGTGCCCGACGAGAAGGGGCAGGAGCCCTTGCTCGACCCGGCCGAGCGACGCCGGATCATCCGCGACGGCGTGGCTGTCGCGGTGGCGACCGGCGCCTACGGCATCTCGTTCGGCGCGATCGCCGTGAGCAGCGGCCTGAACGTCGCGCAGGCGTGCGCACTGTCCCTGCTGGTTTTCACCGGCGCCTCACAGTTCGCGTTCGTCGGGGTGATCGCTGCCGGCGGTGTGCCATTGCTGGGCGCGGCCTCGGGCCTGCTGCTTGGCGTTCGGAACAGCCTCTACGGGCTCAAGCTCGCACCCCTGCTCGACTGGAAGGGCCTGCGCCGAGCGGGCGCTGCGCACCTGGTGATCGACGAGTCGACCGCGATGAGCGTGACCCGCTCGTCGACGGCGGCCGCGCGGGTCGGGTTCCTGACCACCGGCATCGGCGTCTTCGTGCTCTGGAACGCCTCCACGCTGATCGGAGCTTTCGCAGGGTCCGCGATCGGGGACCCGCGGCGCTACGGCCTCGACTCTGCCGTCGGCGGTGCGTTCTTGGCGCTGCTCTGGCCGCGGCTGGACAGGCCGGCCAGCCGCGTGACGGCGGTGCTGGCTGCCGGCCTCGCCCTGGTCCTGGTGCCGCTTACCCCGGCCGGGATCCCGGTGCTCGCCGCTGGCGTGGTCGCCCTCGGGCTCGGTCTGCGCGGCGCAGGGACCGCCCCGACGACGGCTCCTGAGTCATGATCTGGATCGCCATCTGCGTCTGCGCCGCCGGCTGCTACCTACTCAAGCTCGCCGGAGTCGCCGTACCGCCGAGCGTTCTCGAGCGGCCGGTGGTCCAGCGCTTCGCCGACCTGCTGCCGGTCGCGCTGCTCGCGGCGCTGATCGCGGTCCAGGTCTTCGCCTCAGGCACCTCGCACCCTGCGCTCGCGATCGACGCTCGGCTCGCCGGGCTCGGTGCCGCGGTGGTCGCACTACTGCTGCGGGCGCCGTTCCTCGTCGTCGTCCTCGTCGCGGCGCTGGCGGCAGCACTCATCCGGCTGATCTGAGGGCGAGGAGCCCGCACCCCCAGTGCGGACCCCTCGCGCTGGGGTCTCGGCGTTGCTGGGGGCCCGGTCCCTGCCCTGACGGGCGGGACCGGGACGAGGGCCC
>DASRRQ010000114.1:0-12790 GCA_035695505.1 Marmoricola sp.
ACCTGCTCATCACCGGCGGCGCTGGCGCGATCGGGCCTGCCGTCCGCTGGGCGACCCGATCCCCGCTGCTCGAGCTGCGGGCGATCGAGTTCGCGCTCCGCGACGAAGAAGACCTCGCGCACAACGTCCAGCGGGTGCTGACCGCCTTGGACGCTTCTCAGGCGGAGTCCGAGGAGGACCTGTCCGACGTCGCGACCTACGTCGAGCTCCCGCACTGGGACGGCGACGCGCCCGCCTACGGCTGGCTCCGCGCGCTCGACGAGGTCGCTGCCGGCGATCTGCAGGTCAAGCTGCGCGTCGGTGGCGTCACCGCTGACGCCTTCCCTGGGCCAGACGCCGTCGCGACCGCGATCGACGCGGTCCTGGACCGCGAGCTGCCGTTCCGCTGCACCGGCGGCCTGCACCACGCGCTCACCCACACCGACCCGGAGACCGGGATCGCCCACCTCGGCTTCCTGAATCTGCTGATCGGCACCCGTGCCTGCCTCGACGGTGCCGATGCCGTGGCCGCGCTGCGCGAGCCGGCGGCGTACGCACTGCTGGACGGCATGGACGAGGCTGCCCTCGGCCGCACCCGGTCGTGGTTCACCGGCTTCTCGACGCGCGATGTCCTGGAGCCGCACCACGACCTGGTCGAGCTGGGCCTCCTGTAGATCCGGCTACAGCTTCTCCGCTTCGGCCCGCTCCTCCAGCGCAGCGGCGTACTCGTCGTTCTCCTGTCTGATCCGGGAGAGGAACGTCTTGGTCCGCTCGTGCTGCGGGTTGTTGATCACCTCAAGCGGCGGCCCCTGCTCGACGACGACGCCGGCGTCCATGAAGACGACCCGGTCGGCGACCTCACGGGCGAACCCCATCTCGTGGGTCACCACGATCATGGTCATCCCCGCCTGCGCCAGCTCGCGCATCACCGCGAGTACCTCGCCGACGAGCTCGGGGTCCAGCGCGGAGGTCGGCTCGTCGAAGAGCATCAGCTTGGGATCCATCGCCAGTGCCCGGGCGATCGCGACGCGCTGCTGTTGGCCACCGGAGAGCTGCGAGGGGTA
Organism: Marmoricola sp.; assembly: GCA_035695505.1. Lineage (GTDB taxonomy): Bacteria > Actinomycetota > Actinomycetes > Propionibacteriales > Nocardioidaceae > Marmoricola. The sequence goes on from DASRRQ010000114.1 coordinate 1,044, forward strand.
GTGATCGCAGCGGTCGCCGAGGCCGACCCGGTTGAGCAGTTCCAGACCGCGGGTCCGGGCCTCCGCTTTGGATTTGCCCTTGACCGTGACCTGGGCCTCCATGACGTTGCCGAGCGCGGTCATGTGGGGGAACAGGTTGAAGCGCTGGAAGACCATCCCGATCTCGCGGCGCTGCGCCGCGATCCGCTTGTCGTGCAGCCGGTGCAGGCGGCCGTCCATCTCCTCATAGCCGGCGAGCTCCCCGTCGACCCAGATCCTGCCGCCCTCGATGGTCTCGAGCTGGTTGATACAGCGCAGGAACGTGGTCTTGCCCGAGCCGGACGGGCCGAGCAGGCAGACGACCTCCCCGGCAGCTACATCGAGGTCGATCCCCTTCAGCACGACGTTGCCGTGGAAGGCCTTGTGCACGTTGAGTGCACGGACCAGGGGCTGGCCGGTCATCGTGCACCCCCGGCGGCAAGGCCGAGCATCGTGGTGCGGTTCGCCTGGTCGGTCGGCGTCGGCTTGGTCCCGAAGCCTCGACCGAAGTGGCGCTCTAGGCGCGCTTGGACCGCCATCAGCACACTGTTGATCACCAGGTACCAGATCACCGCGGCGATGTAGACCGGGAACGTCTTGAACGTCCGTGAGCCGATCGCCTCCAGCTGGAAGAACATCTCCGTGCCCAGGGGCACCGCGATCAGCAAGGACGTGTCCTTGAGCATCGCGATCGTCTCGTTGCCGGTCGGCGGCACGATCACCCGCATCGCCTGCGGCAGGACGATGCGCCGCATCGCCAGGCCGTTGCCCATGCCCAGCGCGTTCGCGGCCTCGCGCTGCCCCGGATCGACCGAGAGGATTCCGGCGCGGGCGATCTCGGCCATGTACGCAGCCTCCGACAGGCCGAGGCCCAGCACGCCGGCAAACAGCCCGCTGAACAGCTTGTTGGCGTTGACGGTGGCGAACGTAGCGTCGGCGCTTCCGCCGAGAGCATGCGCGATCTGATGGACGAACGGGACGCCCAGCCCCAGCCCGTCAGGCCAGAGGATCCCGAGGGTGCCCATGATCGTCAGCAGCACGAGGCGCGGGATCGCCCGGAAGAACCAGGTGTAGACCCACGCCGCACCCGCCAGGACCGGGTTGTCTGAGAGCCGCATCACCGCCAGGACCACCCCGAGCGAGACGCCGAGGAGCATCGCGAGCACCGTGCCGAGCAGGGTGCCGACGAGGAGGCCGCGAATAACGGGCGTCTGCACGAGCGCCTGTCGCACGAAGTCCCAGTCGAAAGCCTTGTTCGTCACCAGCAGGTCGATCAGCATCGCTGCCAGCACCGCTAGTACGGCGACCGCGACCCAGCGGCCGGGGTGCCGGACCGGGACCGCATCGATCATGCCGGGCCGCTCCACCCCGTCCCCGGTCGAGCCGGGGACGGGTGAAGCGGCCGACTCTGAGGTCCCGACGCCGGCGGGTTAGCGGCGAAGTCGGTGATGGCGCCCTGGTCGACGCCCCAGTTCTTCAGGATCGCGGTGTAGTCGCCACTGGCCTGCAGGTCCTTGAGCGCCATCACGATCGCGTTCGCCAGGTCGGTGTTGGCCTTGGAGACCACGAAGCCGTACGGCGCCGAGTCGGTGATCGGGCCGACCGCGACGAGCTTGCCCGCCGACTGGTGCACGGCGTACGCGACGACCGGCGAGTCGGCCAGCATCGTGTCGGCCTTGCCCGCCACGACGGCCGAGGTGGCGTCGTTCTGCTTGTCGTAGACGAGCACGTGGATCGGCTTGCCTGCTGCCTTGCAGAGCTTCTGCAACGGCGGCAGGTTGTCCTGGAGCTCCGTGGTGCCCTTCTGGACCGCCACGTTCAGACCGCACGGCTTCGTCGGGTCGACGCTCGCCTGCTTGGCCGGAGTCGCCGCCCACTGCACGCCCGCGGTGAAGTAGCTGACCATGTTGGCCTGCTTCTCGCGGTCGGCGGTCACGGTGAAGCTGGAGACGCCGGCGTCGTACTTGTTGCCGGACACGCCGTTGATGATCGTGTCGAAGCTGGCGTTCTGGAAGTCAGCCTTCAGCCCGAGGACCTTGGCCACGGCGGTGAACAGGTCGACGTCGAAGCCTTCGATGGTGGTGCCGTCTCCGGCGAGGAACTCGCTCGGCGCATAGCTGGCATCGCTGCCGACGGTCAGGGTCCCCGTGCTCTTGATGGCAGCCGGCACCAGTGCAGCAGCGGCCTTGTCGACGGTGCTGGTGACCGCCGTCTTCTTGTGGGCTCCCGAGTCGAGCGAGTTTGATCCGCATCCCGCAAGGGCGAGACCGGCGATGGCCGCTAGGGCGATCGCCGAGGATCCGCGACGCAACTTCATGAAATACCTCCGTGTGTTCGGTGGAGGCATCCTGTCACCGCAGCGGCCGAAAACGCACGGATCAGCGGTCTCGAAATGCGTTCGTAACGGAATCCGTCGTGAATCAGGCGTTCGGCAACAGGAACGATGCCTGCCACGTGCGCCGATTGCGCCCTGAGGCCGGGATCATCCCCTGCTCGTCGAGGTACGGGACGATCTTCTCCCCCATCCAGGCGATCGTGGCCCGGTAGTGCGGGTTGGACAGCGCAGCGCGGCGCCCGGTCATCGGGTCGATGCCGACGCTGGCGTAGACGTTCGGGTGCACCAGCGAGCGCATCGTCGCATAGGCGATCTGAGCAGTCATGGTCTGGTGCCAGAGCCGCTCGGGCCGGCTCATCTCCCGGACCGACTTCTCCAGCTCGTCGCGCGCGAAGGTGACGTGACGCGCTTCCTCGACGACGTGGATGCGCGAGACCATCCGGATCAGCGGCTGCAGCTGCTCGTCGCTGATCGCCGCGCGCTGCCAGCGGTCGACCGGCTCCTCGCCGATCAGGATGCCGGCGTACGCGCTGGCTCCGCGGAGGACTGCGGGGCCTAGCTTGCCGAACGTGCGCAACGGCTCGCGCGGCCCGTACGTCGGCACGCCGAAGCGCCCGATCGCCCGGCCGAACATCGTCGAGTGCCGGCATTCATCGGCGATCTCGGTAAGCGCGTAGTGGGTCCGCGGCGACGTCGGATCGCTGCGGTACACATCCTTGAGCAGCAGCTGCATCAAGACGATCTCGAACCACAGCCCGACGCTGGCGATCGAGGCGACCTCATGCTTGGACAGCTCGATCCGCTGCTCCGGGCTCAATCGGTCCCACAGGTCGGTGCCGTAGAGCGACATCCGCTCCGGCTGCATCCACCACAGGCCGGGCACCTCGGGTGCGTCCCAATCGATATCCACATCCGGGTCGTAGGACTGCCGGGCGGAGGACTTCAGCAGGCGATCGACCAGGGCCGTGTCGGGAGTGGGGAGCGTGGCGGTCATCGGATCTCCTGGTCGGGTGCGGACGTCTCGACAAGCTCGACGAACAGCCGGCGGAATGTTGCTGTTACCGATAGTAACGTCTATCGACTACTGTACCTGCATGGCAACGCGAGTCAAGGACGCCGACGGGCGCAGCACCCGGTGGGACGAGCACCGCGAGGCGCGTCGTGCCGAGCTGGTCGCGGCCGCGGTCGCCGCCATCGATACCCACGGCCCGGGCGCTTCGATCGCCGAGATCGCGGCGTCGGCCGGCGTCTCCAAGCCGGTGCTGTACCGGTACTTCGGCGACAAGGACGACCTCTACCGCGCCGTCGGCCAATGGGGGGCCGGGCAGGTCGTCGAACGACTGGTGCCAGTGCTGGTCGCCTCGGGCGCCCTGACCCTGCGCGAACGCGTGTACGCCGGCTGCGAGGCCTACCTGGAATTCCTCGAGGAGCACCCGCAGGTGTTCCTGCTCCTCGTCGAGCACACCAGCAGCGACGACCCGCTGGCCGATGGCAAGGAGCAGCTCGCGACCACGTTCGCGAAGCTGATGGGCGACACGCTGCGTCGACTCGGCGTCGACTCTGCCGGCGCCGAGCCGTGGGCCCATGGCCTGATCGGGATGGGTCTCTCGGTCGGAGAGTGGTGGCTGCGACGCGACATCATGAGCCGCGAGGCGACGGCGAACTACCTGGCGTCGTTCATCTGGCACGCCTTCAGCGGTTTCGCTGCCGACGCGGGCGTCTCGTTGGAGACCGCCGGCGAGCTGCGGCTGCTTGCTTCGAAGCCGGTGGAGGACGCGCGATGACCGAGGCGTCTCGACAAGCCCGACGAACCGACACCGCGCACGAGCCCGGCGAGGAGTACACCGGGCCGGCATGGCTGACGGGCGCGGCCACCCAGGCAGCCGACCAGGCAGCCGACCAGGCAGCCGACCAGCCAGCGCCGTATGCCGTGAGCGTGACCCTGCGCGGCCACTTCGAACCCATCGACGGCCGCTTCCACTGGTTCGGCCGCATCGCCGCCGACGAGGTCCTGGCCGAGCGCTTCCGCTCGGGCGAGACCGTCGCCGTCGAGACACCGCATGGTGCCGCGATCGGCAAGGTCGCGGACGTGGATCCGTGGGGCCGGTTCCGGATCACCGGCCTCGGCGCTCCCCCGTTCTGAAACGTCCCCGCCACAAACCGGAACGAATTTCTCGGATGTGCAACGCCTTCTCCACATCCAGAGCTGCTTCTCAGGGATGTGCAACGTCCTCTCCCGATGCCAGAAACGCGCCTCGAGTGGTGGAGGACTCGTTGCATATCCCGTGAACGGCCCTCGGGATGTGCCCACTCCGTCCCGCTTCCTCGACGCCGCGCCTCGACCCGCGCGAGGACTGTCGGCGCTCCGGCATAGAACAGAGCATGCCGAGAGTCATTGACTACAGCCGTCGCATCGACGCCATCCGCGAGACCGTCTACGACCTGACGCTGGCACACGGGCCGCACGCCGTCACGATTGACACCGTCGCCAGCGTCCTGCTCATGTCAGGAAGCACGATCCGCCGGATCCTCAACGATCCAGCGATACTCCCCCGCCTCGGCCTCGACCACGTGGCCCGTCGACGTCAGATCCGGTCGTTCGCCCGCGCGAGGCCGACCTTCGATCTCGACGAGAGATGGGCGGCAGCTGTCGCCCCCGTTCTCGGCATGCTGCCCCTCGACGAAGAAGAACGACAGAACGAGGCCGTCTGGAGGGCGCTCGTCGCCTGCCACGCGCAGACAGCCTGGGCTCGAGAGGCGATCAAAGAACACGAGTTCAGCTGGGCGATCATCATCGACCGCGCCCTTCCAGAGACGCTGCCTACGCACAGCCGACGTTACGAGTACATCCGACTGCATGCGCTCGTCGTAGGGGCAGTCTCAGGAATCCTGGCAGGCTCCATGGGACCTGACGAGGCGCTGAACGCCGTGCGCCAGCACCTTGACGACCTCTACACGGCGTGGCTCGGACTCGGAGCAACCGGAGCGGCTTAGCCTTGCCGTCATGCCTTGCGACTACTGCGGTCAGCCTTTCGACCCGATCTCCACGCGCTGGCTCTGCCCGCACTGCCACATGAAGGCGAACTGCTGCGACGGCGCACCCCTGGCCGAGCGCGTCTGCGAGATTTAATCGAGCATCCGCACCCGCTCAGCGGGTTCGTGCGGGACGGCTGCTCCGGTCAGCTCGACTTCTTCGCCGCCCACTCGCGCAGCTTGTCGATCCGCGCCTGCAGCTGGCTCGCCGAGGCGAGCGCTGCGGCCGGGCCGCCGCAATCCTTGCGCAGGGCCGCATGGGTGACGCCGTGCGGTTGCCCGGTCCGGTGGTTCCACGCTGAGACCAGGCCGTTGAGCTCGCGGCGCAGGATCGCCAGCCGCTCGTGCGCTGCGACGTCCGGCTCCTCGTCGGCGGCACGCAGCTTGGTCCGGGCCGAGTTCAGGTCGCGGCGCTGCTTCTGCCGGTTCTGCAGCAGGCTGCGCACCTGGTCGGGCTCGAGCAGACCGGGGATGCCGAGGAAGTCCATCTCCTCCTCGGAGCCGACGTGCACCTCGCCTGCGTGACCGAACTCGGCGCCGTCGTACAGCACGTGCGCGAACGTCGCTGACGATCCGAGCGCCTCGTAGGAGCCGGTGAGCTCCTCGGCCGAGGCCGCCTCGCCTGCCTGCGCCTGGGCCATCAGCGCATCCTCGGGAGCGAACATGTCGCCCTCGTCGGTGACCTTGCGGCCCAGCACGTGGTCGCGCTCGACCTCCATCTCAGCGGCGAAGCCGAGCAGCGAAAGGCTCGAGGGCAGGAACACCGACGCGGTCTCGCCCCGGGTACGAGCCCGCACGAAGCGGCCGATCGCCTGGGCGAAGAACAACGGCGTCGAGATCGTGGTGGCGTAGACGCCGACAGCGAGGCGCGGCACGTCGACGCCTTCAGAGACCATCCGGACCGCCACCATCCAGCGCCCGTCGCCGACGGCGAACTTCTCGATGCGCTTGGACGACGTCTTCTCATCCGAGAGCACGACCGCCGGCTTCTCACCGGAGATCTTGGCCAGCACGGCAGCGTACGCCCGCGCGGAGTCCTGGTCGCTGGCGATCACCAGCCCTCCGGCATCGGGGACGTTCTTGCGCACCTCGGAAAGCCGTCGATCGGCCGCCTCGAGCACCGAGGCGATCCACGACCCGCCGGGATCCAGCGCGGTCCGCAGCGCATGGGCCGCCATGTCCTTGGTCAACGGCTCCCCGAGGCGTGCCGAGACCTCGTCGCCGGCACGGGTGCGCCACTGCAGGTCGCCGCCGTAGGCCCAGAACAGGACCGGCCGTACGACGTGGTCGCGCAGCGCATGCCCGTAGCCGTAGGTGAAGTCGGCAGCCGAGCGCGGGATCCCGTCCGGACCGGGCGCGTAGGTAACGAACGGGATCGGATTGATGTCGGAGCGGAACGGCGTACCGGTCAGCGCCAGCCGGCGTCGCGCCGGCTCGAAGGCCTCCCGCACCGCCTCGCCCCACGACAGCGCGTCGCCGGCGTGATGGATCTCGTCGAGGATCACCAGAGTCTTGAACCGCTCGGTCCGGATCCGGTGCGCCAGCGGGTTGGTCGCGACGCCGGCGTAGGTCACCGCGATGCCGACATAGTCGCCGCTGGTGCGCCCCTTGCCGCCCGAGTACGCCGGGTCGATCGGGATGCCGACCTTCGCTGCCGCCTGCGCCCACTGCGTCTTGAGGTGCTCGGTCGGCGCGACGACCGTGATCCGGTCGATGACCCGTCGGGCGAGGAGCTCGGCCGCGATCGTCAGCGCGAAGGTGGTCTTGCCCGCGCCGGGCGTCGCCACGGTCAGGAAGTCGCGCGGGTCCTCGGCGAAGTACTGGTCGATCGCCGCGGTCTGCCAGGCGCGGAGGCTCGTCGCTGTGCCCCACGCTGCGCGCGCCGGATAAGCCGGCGAGAGCTTGTCGAGCGGGGCAGGGGCGTCGAGTCCGGCGGGGGTCGGATCGTCGGTCAATGCACAGCCCGGTAACGCAGGAACGCCGTCACCATCCGGGTCCGCTGCCCCGGGGTGAAGTGGTTCATGCAGGTGTCATAGGAGTAGTCCATGAAGTCGGTAACCGGGTCCAGCTCCGGCGCCGGCAGCGGGTCGCCCTGGACCCAGCCAGCGGGCAGCGGGGTCGGGCAGGTGTCCCGGGTCTTGTTGCACTTGAAGCTCGGCTCCGCCTCGGCCGGCGTGTCCGCGACACCATCACCTGGTGCCTCGCAGCCTCCTTGGAACGTGTGGAACAGGCCCAGCCAGTGGCCGGACTCATGGATCACGGTGTCGCCGAGGTTGTAGGCGTGCGCCCTCCCGCCCGGCATCGACGCGACGTTGATCGTGATGCCGTCCAGCTTGGGCTGACGCGCGGCCGCCCACGGGAACCGGGAGAACCCGAGCAGGGCCCCATCCGGCTCCGAGACGCTGTTCAGGTAGATGTTGAGCATGTTCTTCTGGCCGCGGTGCAGTTTGCGTTTCATCTGCTTGTCGGCCCGCGTGCCCGGGCGTGCGTGGTACCAGCTGTCGTTGCGGCTGACGGTGACCTTCGCTAGCCGGAACATCACCCCCGTCGGGACCATCGTCGGGTCCTGCTTGCCGGCGTAGCCGGCCTTCAGGATGCGGAACAGGTTCCGGGCGGCTGACCGCGACACGTTGCGGTCCTTCTTGTGGGTGCCGTGGATGATGTGGATGACCACCGGGACGTGGATCTGCGCCGGCAGGACCGGCACGGTCGTCGTGACCCGGCCTCGGACGAGGTCGCGCGCCGCAGTCCGCTCGGCATCTGCCTTGAGGGTGGTGGTCTCCGCGTTGAGCTGGCCCTGGACCTTCGCCTGCACCGCCGGGGTGATGGTAGCGGGGTCGTGGCCGTAGCGGCCGACAGGCTTCGCGGTGCCGGTCACGCAGCCCGCGATGGTGCTCGCGTGGCCGGCTGCGACGTTGGGACGGGCGAGAACCGCGTGTGCAGGGGTGGCGGCAAGCACCGGCCCGGCGACCAGGGCCAGGGAGGCCAGGCCGACTGCGACTCGTGAGATCACTCGCTGCCTTCCGGAGCGTCGTCGTTCATCGATTCCCAGATGTCCTTGCAATCAGGGCAGACGGGGAACTTCTGCGGGTCCCGGCTCGGGACCCAGACCTTGCCGCACAACGCGATCACGGGCGTGCCCATGACCATCGCCTCGGTGAGCTTGTCCTTCGGCACGTAGTGCGAGAAGCGCTCGTGGTCGCCCTCTTCGAAAGTCTGGCTCTCCTCGATGACGCGCTCATCGGTGAGGACGTCGGTCCCGGGCCCCACGCGCAGGGGCTCCGGCGTCTGGTCGGAGGTCATCGCAGGATCCTAACGCGGTCGGCGGTCAGTAGATGCCGGTCAGTTCATGGTTGGTTGGGCGGGCATCGTGGCCAGCATCGCGAGCTGCCCGCCCTGGCGCCGCAGGACCGCCGCCCACAGGCCCGTGGGGTTGTCACGGAAGGCGTCATGCGACTCGGCCGGTACGACGTACCAGGAGCCCTCGGCGATCTCGTCCTCGAGTTGGCCGGCTCCCCACCCGGCGTACCCGGCGAAGATCCGCAGGCCTGCCACGGCGGGCGCCAACAGCTCCACCGGCGTGTCCAGGTCGACCAGCCCGGTGGTCGCGAAGACCCGCCGCCAGCCGACCGGCTCCTCGTCTGCTGCCGCCACCGTTGCCACCGCCAGAGCACTGTCGGTCTCGACCGGCCCGCCCTGGAAGAGCACGTCGGGGCCTGAGACGACCTCGGCCCACGGTGCCAGCACCTCAGCCACGCCGACCTCGGTCGGCCGGTTGAGCACGACGCCGAGCGCGCCTTCGTGGCTCGCGTCCAGGAGCAGCACGATCGTGCGCGAGAAGTTCGGGTCGTTCAATGTCGGTGCGGCGACGAGAAGGCTTCCCGGGACCGGCTCCATGCCGCCCATCGTGCCACGCGCGCCCGACGCAGGAGCCCCGAAAAGCCGCCCGACAACGACGGATCCCCGAGCCACCAAGGGGAGGGAGGTGGTCCCGGGGATCGTCGTGGGGGTTCGGATCAGGCGGCGAGAACCGCGCGGATCCGGTCGACGAGGGAGGGAGTTGCCACAACGTCGACGTCCGTGGGGATCAGAGCAGAGGTGCTGGCCGCGACCGGCACCGGGACCCCGGTGCGAGCCTCGTTGGTGACCCGCTCACCGGCACGCGCGGCGGCAGTGCTGTCGTCACTGGCGAGGCCGGCAGCCGAAGCGAGCTTGACCCACTCCTTCTCCCGGGCGCGGTTCAGTGCAGCGGCCATCTCCGGGTCGCTGGGCGAATCGGTGTAGCTGTCGATGATCATCCGGATGCCCGGAGCCTGGGCGCTCGAGACGCGCCACGCGTTCGTGATCGCCGCCTCGAGGTCCATCGGCTGGTGCATCAGTTCGCGCTCGATGTTGCCCGAGAGCCGCGCGTGCCACTTCAGGCTCAGCGCGCCGATCAGGTCGAGCTCGTCGGCGAAGGTTTCAGCGACGCCCGCGAGGTCCATGGGCAGAACGCCGTCTAGGCGCACATCTGCCGCGTCGATAACGGTCTGGAGGATCTCCCCGCGGTGATGGAAAGCGTTCCAGGTCATGGTCCACATCCTTTCATTCACATACCGTTGGTACGTACTCAGAGTACGCAAGCGAACCGCCCTCAGACCATTTCCTAGACCGTGACGTCTCCCACACGCGGCGCACACCCGTACTGCCGGTACGTCATAGACTCAACGAATGCCTAGCCGCTCCCCTGCCGAGAAGCTGCGCGCGCAGCTCCCGAAGGTCCCGGGCGTATCGCGGCGCCAGCAGTACTCAGCCTCCACCAAGCGCGCCCTGGTCGATTCCGCAGCCAAGCTCTTCACCAGCCAGGGGTACGGCGCCACCAGCCTCGACGCGATCGTCAGCAGTGCCCGCGTCACCAAGGGCGCGCTGTACCACCACTTCAGCGGCAAGCAGGCGATCTTCGAGGCCGTCTTCGAGAAGATCGAGAACGACGCCACTACCAGGATCCGCAAGGCGCTCAAGGGTTCCCGCGATCCCTGGGAGAAGGCGCTGATCGGCCTGCGTGCGTTCCTCGACATCGTCCAGGACACCGGCTATCAGCGGGTCGTGATCCAAGAAGGCCCCGCGGTCCTCGGCTACGAACGCTTCCGCCAGCAGGAAGAACGCTCCAGTTTCGGCATCGTCCAGGAGATGGTGCGCACGGTCCTCGAGGGATCGATGTACGACATCAGCGACGAGATGCTCGAGACCTTCAGCCGGATCTTCTTCGGCGCGATGTCGGCCGCCGGTGAGAGCGTCAGCACCGCGGCCAACCCGAAGGTCGCCGTCGCCCAGGTCGAGGCGGCGATCGGCTTCATCCTGGCCGGCATGCGGTCACTTGCCGAGAGCGGCGTCACGCTGCCGGATCCCGAGGACCTGCTCCCCGGGTCCGACTGACCCGTTGGTCGAGCCTGTCCCCCGTTGGTCGAGCCTGTCGAGACCCTATTTCACCCAGGACAGGCCGCCGCCGGCCTTGTTGTTCGGGAGCAACTCGAGCCAGACATGGCCAGCCGGGATCTTCATGGTCCCGGCAGCCGTGGTCAGCACCAGCGGCGAGTCCCGCTTGGCCTTGGACCAGGTGCCTCGCTCCAACTGGCCGTCATGGAACAGGGTCAGGTTGCCGGTACCGAAGAACAGCGTCTCGGGCACCGGGTTACCGGCTGGGTCGAGGTAGCCCGCGTTGCCCTCGCGGACCCGGAGCACCAGCACCGAGTCGGCGTGGAACTGGTCGCCGCGCTTCGCGTGGGTGTTGGTATTGGCGTACTTCTTGGTCGCCGCGTTGTAGGAGAAGTGGGTGACCGAGGAGTTGCTGAAGTGCACTGAGACCTGCCGCGCCGGAGCGACGCCGGTGAAGTCGGACTCAGCACCCCAGGGCAGGTAGTTGGCGGGCACGACAGGCTTGGCCTTGATCGACCGGGCCAGTACCGGCAGGTCGGCGAAGACACTGTGCAGGTAGTCGTGCTCGGGGTCGTTCACGTCGCGGACCACGCCGGGTGCACCCATCAGGTAGTACTTCACGTGTGCTGCGGCGAGCCGGCGGTACGTCGACGGCGCCGCGCCACTGGCCACCAGGACTGCGTGCGTCGGGGTCACGACCCCGATGTCCGAGGCGCGCATCGACCGGACCGGGCCGGCCTTGGTCGGGAGCTTGGAGTAGAACATCGTCGCCAGCCGCGTGATGCCGCCCTCGACGAGCTCCTCTACGACCATGTCGGCACTGCCCAGCCCGTACTGCGGGTAGCTGGCCGACGTGTTGTCGATCTTGACGATCATGACCGGGTGGTTCGGCGTCGTCGCCGGAGCCGGAAGACCGGTCAGCGGCCAGACCGCGGCGAGCTGGGTT
>DASRRQ010000115.1:0-9063 GCA_035695505.1 Marmoricola sp.
TACGCAGCGGGGATGCGCCCGACGGACACAAGGGCTTCCTCAACGAGCTGTTCCAAACGCTGCTCCATGCGCTCGACGCCGGCACGGTCGCCGGCGACCAGGGCACCTGGCGGTTCCTTCTCACGATGATGATCCTGACCCTCGGCGGCCTGTTCATCGTCAGCGCCCTGATCGGCATCATCGCGGCCGGCATCGACGCGAAGATCGCCGACCTCCAACGAGGCCGCTCGCGGGTCGTTGAGTCCGATCACACCGTGATCCTGGGCTGGTCGAACGCGGTCTTCACGATCCTCTCGGAGCTCTCGATCGCCAACGAGAGCGCCCGTCGTCCGGCAGTGGTGATCATGGCCGACCGCGACAAGGTGGAGATGGAGGAGGAGATCCGGGAGAAGCTCCCCGACCTGCGCGGCACCCGGGTGATCGTCCGATCCGGCTCCCCGATCGACCTTGGCGACCTGGCACTGGCCAGCACCCACGCCGCCCGGTCGATCATCGTGCTGTCGGAGAGCGCCGAGGAGTCCGACAGCGAGGTGATCAAGACCCTGCTGGCGCTGACCCACAACAGCCCTGACGGTGCGCCGATCATCGCCGAGATCGGCGACCCCGAGAACCTCGAGACGGCCCGGATGGTCGGCAAGGGCAGGGCCGTGATCGTCGACAAGCGCGGCACCGTCGCGCGGTTGATCGTGCAGACGTCGCGGCAGTCCGGCGCGGCCGCGGTCTACACCGAGCTCTTCGACTTCGACGGCGACGAGATCTACTTCCACTCCGAACACGGCCTCGGCGACCAGACCTACGGGTCGGTGCTGCACAACCACGAGCAGGCCTCGGTCATCGGTCTGCTCGACTCCGACGGCAAGGCGGTGCTCAACCCGCCGCAGGAAACGCCGATCGGGGACAAGGCGCTGATCATGGTGGCCGAGGACGACTCGGCGCTGTCGTCGTTGACGGTCAGCTCGGCGAGCATCGACGAGTCCGCCATCACGGCGCTCCCGGCCCGGGGCGAGGACCCGAGCAAGGTGCTGCTGATCGGCTGGAACGAGCGCGCCTTCACCGTCGTACGGGAGCTCGACGCGTACGCCGAGCCCGGCTCGCTGCTGACCATCCTCACCGAGTTCGGCGAGCCGGAACTGCCGACGCTGGCGAATCTGACCCCCACAATCATCCGCGGCCGGACGACCTCGCGCGCCGTACTCGACACTCATGTCGTCGCCGACCTCGACCAGATCATCGTGCTCTGCTACTCCGACGATCTCGACGTGCAGAAGGCCGATGCCCGCACGCTGATGACGCTGCTGCAGATCCGCGACATCGTCGGCGACGGTCACAGCCCCGCGGTGGTCAGCGAACTGCTCGACGATCGCAACCGGTCGCTCGCCGAGGTCGCTCATGTCGACGACGTCATCGTCAGCGACAAGATCCTCAGCCTGATGCTCTCCCAGCTCTCCGAGGATCGCCGCCTCGAGCCGGTCTTCGTCGACCTTCTCGACGCTGATGGCGCCGAGATCTACCTGCGGCCGGCCGAGTGGTATGTCCATACCGGCAGCGAGGTCACCTTCGCAACGATCATCGCTGCGGCGGCGCGACGCAACGAGACCGCCTTCGGCTATCGATCGGTCGCCGAGATCGGCTCGGAGGACAACCCCGCCGGCGTGTTCGTCAATCCAACGAAGTCGAGACTGTTCTCGATCAAGGCAGGCGATCGGGTGGTCGTGCTCGCGGAAGACTGAGCAGAGACTCAGCGTTGCTCAGAACACGTTCAGTGGTCGGAACTGGACGCTGATCCTGGGACCGACCGGCCGCGAGGTCTTCGGCACGGCGTGCTCCCAGGTGCGCTGGCACGACCCGCCCATCACGATCAGGTCGCCGTGACCGAGCGCGTGGCCGATCTCGGTCGTCCCGCCACGCGGTCGGAGCAGCAGCTTGCGCGGGCTGCCCAGGGAGAGGATCGCCACCATCGTGTCGTGTGTGCGGCCGCGGCCACCCTGACCCTTCACGCCAGTGTCGCCGTGCCACGCGACCGAGTCGCTGCCGTCGCGGTAGTAGCAGCATCCTGCCGTGACGAACTCCTCGCCGAGCTCGGCCGCGTAGTGGTGCGACAGGGCCTCGCGAGCCTCGGCCAGCACCACGTCCGGCAGTTCGGCACCGACCCCGTAGGTGTGCACGAGCCGCGGTACGTCGACGACGCGGTCGTACATCTCTCGGCTCTCGGCCCGCCACGGGATGCGGGTCACCAGCCGCGCGAAGAGCTCGTCGGCTCCGTCGAGCCAGCCCGGCAGCACGTCGACCCAGGCGCCGGCGCTGAGCGTCGTACGACGCAGCACGTCGAGCGAGCCGAGCCGGCACTCGGGCTGGTCGAACAGCGAGGGTTGGAACGCGACACCCATACGGGCACGCTACCTCATGATCGAACAGATGTTCGAGTTCTCTGAGGGCGCGCCTCCGGGGTCTCGAGCAGCTCGGTGACTGGCGGCAGACCCGGGACCGGCCCCGGGTCGACCTCGGGCGCTGAGGCGGGCCGCACGAGCCCGTTGGCGACATCGTCGAGCTGGCTCTCGAGCCGCGCGACCGACAGCCAGGCCAGCAGGGCGCATCCGGCGACCAGGAGGCCGAGATACTCCAGGTGCCAGCTGTGGCCGATCATGAATCCAGCGATGACCGGCCCGAGCACCGAGGCGAGTTGGAAGGCACCGGCGGTCAGGGCGTTGTAGCGCCCCCGCAGGTGATCCGGGGCGAGGTCGTTGACGATCGCCGGCATCGTCGGCTGGAGCAGCGTCTCGCCCAGCGCGAAGACCGACGCGCATGCCGCGACGAAGAACGTCGCGCTGACGGTGCCAGGTGAGATGCCGCTGGCGCCGAGCAAGGCCCAGGAGGCCGCCCAGATCGCCGACATCACCACGATCACCCGAGTCCGGCGACGCCCCTCGATCCGCTGCAGCACAGCCAGCTGGAGCAGCACGATCACCAGGGTGTTGGCGGCGAACGCGAAGCCAAGGCCGCGGGTCGAGACGTGGCTGATCGCCCGCGAGTACGCCGGCATCCCGGCATTGAGCTGGGAGTAGCCGACGAATGCCGAGACAAACATGAGCACCGTCATAGTGCCCATCGCCGGCGCCCTGAGCACCGTCAGGTAGCCGACCTTCTCGGCGTCCTCGCCGGCGTGGGCCCCGGGACCGGGAACCGGGCCGCCGATGTGCCGCAACGGCACCAGCAGTAGGAAGAGGCTCGGCAGATAGCTGACAGCGTCGCCGAGGAACATCGCCTGGAAGGTTGCGAGGTGGTGCACGTCGGCGACCAGGCCGCCGATGATGCCGCCGATCCCGATGCCCAGGTTGAGCAGTGAGAAGTTCATGCCGAAGTACCGCGACCGGATCTCCGAGGGGATCACGGAGGCGATCAGCGCCTGAGCGGTCGGCCAGCCCATCCCGAAGCCGGCTCCGAGGACGATGACGGCCACGGTGGTCAGCACGATGGTGTCGGCATAGGCCATCAGCACGTCGCCACCGATCGCGCAGCCGAGCACGGCGACGGTGGTGATCCGCGAGCCAAGACGGTCGATCAGCATCCCGCCGGGCGCGGCTGCCGCGACGCCTGCGGCTGACAGCACCGCCAGCAGGATCCCGACCACGCCGAGCGAGTAGCTGCGCAGTTCGTGCAGGTAGACGACCTGGAAGGGCAGGATCAAGCCGCTCCCGATGAACTCGAAGACGACCACTGAGAGCAGCAGCCGGCCTTCGCGTGGCAGGTCCTGCCAGAACGAGGCGAGCGAGGGCCGGGTCGGTGCAGTCGTCATCGCGTTTGAGTCTGGCACCGCCCGGGGACAGTCGCACCTGGATAAGCCGGGGCGCCGTCTGTCCCGATTCGCGTATTTCGATGATGTGCGAAAACGACATCCAAGTGGGCTAGTCCTCGCTAGGGTGGCGGCGGAGTGAGGGGAGCAATTTCGTGGCGGAGAACGGCATTCCGGCAACGCAACGGGGGCGCAAGCATCTACTGGTGCGCGAGTACGTGCGCTCGTTGATCGTCGACGCCGAACCCGGCAGCCCGGCGCCTTCCGAGCGCGACCTCGTCGAGCAATTCGGCGTTGCCCGGATGACGGTGCGACACGCTCTGGACGGCCTGGTGGCCCAGGGCCTCCTCGAGCGCATCCCCGGTCGCGGCACCTTCGTCACCAAGCCTCTGATCGACATGCAGATGCGTCTCTCGTCGTTTTCCGAGGAGATGGAGCGGCGCGGCAAGGTGCCCGAGTCCAAGACGCTGCTGGCCCGCCGCGAGACTGCCGGGCCGGGCCTGGCCCGAGCGCTGGAGGCTGAGGTCGGCGCCCCGATCGTGCACTGGGAGAGACTGCGCCTGGCCGACAGTCAGCCGATCGCGATCCAGCACGTGTACCTGTCGCTGGACACGTTCCCGCGGTTCCTCGACGATGCACTGCCCTCGAGCCTGTACTACCTCTTCGCGGACCGGGACCTGATGCCGACGTGGGGCGAGGACTCGGTCGTCGCCGCCGTCGCGACCGAGGAGGAGGCCGAGGCGCTCGAGCTCGAGCCCGGCGCCCCCGTCCTGCACATCTCGCGCCGCTCCTTCTGCCGCGAGGTAGCTGTCGAGGTCACCCGCAGCATCTACCGCGCGGACCGCTACACCCTCTGGGTCCCCGTACTGCGGCCCGAGCACCTTCGCTGAGAACTGCCCCGGCACCCGAGCTGGCCCGGCCGTAACGCACCGGGGGAGCGAAGCGGAGGAGGGCGGCTAGCGCCGGGTCAGCGCATCTAGCTGCACTCCAAAGCCGGGTCAGCGTCACAGGGAGCCGACGGGTGCGACCACGACCCCGGCCTCCTCGCAGATCCACTTCGGGTCCGGGCCGCCGAGGTCCGGGTCGACGTACAGGGCGTGCGTCGCGGTCTCGCAGGTCGGGCACACCGGCCACCGGCCAGCGCTCTCCAGCAGGCCGTCCTGCACGTCCTGGGCGACCAGGCCGATGACAAACTCACGACCAGCAGGCCACTGCTCCAGCCACCACGAGCGCTGCGAGACCGCGTCCTCGAGCAGTGACACCGCACCGGGGTCCGCGACCCCGGTCGCCTCGAGGTCGTGCAACACCAGCGCGCGCGCCGTCATCATCGGGTCGTCGAATGCCACGATGGACATTGTGTCCCCCTCTTCCGAATCGGCGCCGCTGCTCGAGGTCGTCGTCACCCACGCGCGTGATGCCGCCGCAGCCACCGAAGGCGAGGCGGACCGACTGCTGGTGGTGGCCTCCCCAGAACTCGGTGGCCGATCCCCGGAGCCGACCACCCTGTCCGCGGTACTGCGCGAGACCGACCTGCCGGTCCGCGTCCTGCTGCGCACCGGAGACGAGCTCGACCTCGACCTCGACGGATTCAAGCGCCTTGTCGGCCTGGCCCGGACCTGCCTCGAGCTAGGCGCCGAAGGCATGAGCTTCGGGTTCCTTGACCGCGACCTGGAGGTAGACCGGGCCAGCTGCGTCGCCGTCGCCGCCGAGGTCGGTACGCCGTGGACGTTCCACCGCGGCTTCGACGCCGGCCTCGAACCGAGGCGGGCCTGGCGCGACGTGCTCGGCCTTCCCGGCCTGGACGCCGTGGCGTCAGCAGGCTCGACGCGCGGCCTGGCCAGTGGCGGCGAGGAGCTTGTCGCACGGGCCGCGGCCGATCCGCGGATCGGGGCGCTGCTGCTCGCTGCGGGTGGCCTGACCGGCGAGCTGGTCCCGTGGCTGGTCCGCGCCGGGGTCCGCCAGTTCGGGCTGGGCGAGGAGGTCCGTCAGGACGGCTCGTGGACCAAGGCGTCGGTCGACGCCGGCGGGGTCCGCGCCTGGCGACTGCTGATCGACGACGCCCACCAACGGGCGCTCGGCGTACCGGTCGATTGATTCGGTGCTGGAATCAGCGCCGAAACAGTGGACAGAGGCGTGCTCCCGAGACATCGTGAGAGTGGTCTCTCGA
The DNA here is from genome assembly GCA_035695505.1 of Marmoricola sp. Taxonomy (GTDB): domain Bacteria; phylum Actinomycetota; class Actinomycetes; order Propionibacteriales; family Nocardioidaceae; genus Marmoricola. Next base: position 5,958 of record DASRRQ010000115.1, read on the forward strand.
AAGGAACCCGCGTGAAGCGTGTCGTCTCGGCCGTATGTGCCGTCGTAGTCGTCGTGACCCTGGCAGGGCTGCAGAGCATCGGAGGTGCGAGCGCGACACCGACGGCACCATCGGTCGGATCGTTCACTCCGACCCTCGGGACCTGGAAGCAGTGCTCGTCCGATGGTCCGCTGGAGTGCACGCGGCTGACTGTGCCGCTCGACTACGCGAACCCGGACAACGGCAAGACCGTCTCGCTCGCGGTGTCGCGGCTCGCCGCCTCCCCGTCGGTCACCTATGACGGCATCATGCTGGTCAACCCGGGCGGGCCGGGCGCGTCCGGTACCGGTCTGGCGTACCTGCAGGGCTACGTCCCCCATGGTGCTGGCCTGCACTACGACTGGATCGGCTTCGACCCGCGCGGTGTCGGCGCCAGCACGCCTGCGCTGCACTGCAACGCGAAGTACTTCGGCGCCAACCGGCCTGACTTCCGGCCGACGACCCACAAACTGCTGCACTACTGGCTGAAGAAGTCCGCCGGCTACGCGAGTGCCTGCGGCCGCAGCGCGGCGAAGACGCTGCTGCCGTACATGACGACGCGCGACTCGGTGCAGGACATGGAGAGCTTCCGGATTGCCTACCAGAACCAGCTGGGCCCGCTGAGCCCGAAGCACGCGGCGCTGGACAAGATGAACTACTACGGCTTCTCCTACGGCACCTACCTCGGCACCGTGTACGCGACGCTCTACCCGACGAAGGTCGGTCGATTCGTCCTCGACGGCGTCGTCGACCCGACAACGTACTGGTACCGCTCGAACTTCGATCAGAGCATCGGGTTCGACCGCAACATCAACGTCTTCTTCCGGTGGATGGCCAAGAACCACAAGACCTTCCACCTCGGCAAGAATGGCAAGAAGATCCGCCGGGGCTTCAACGCCGAGCTGAAGAAGCTCGATCGGCACCCGTCGGCTAAGGGCAAGCTCGGTCCCGACGAGCTCACCGACGCGATGCTCGACGCCGGCTACTACGTCTTCGACTGGGTCGAGATCGGCAAGGCCTATTCCAAGCTGATCCGCACCGGTCGTGGCGCGGGGCTCTACTCGATGTACGCCAGCGGCAACCAGGGTGCCGAAGCTGACAACGAGTACGCCGTCTACGACGCCGTCCAGTGCACTGATGCCCACCGGCCGCCGCTCTCCCAGCAGCTCCGGCAGACCCGGAACGTCGCGAAGAAGTCGCCGTTCCTGGCCTGGGACAACACCTGGTACAACATGCCGTGCCTGACCTGGCCGGCACCCTCGCGCGGCAAGGTCACGGTCAATGGATCCGCCCTGGCGAAGCTCGGCACCAAGATCCTGCTGATCAGCGAGACCAAGGACGCCGCCACCCCGTACGCCGGGGCGCTGAACGTCCGCAGCAACTTCAAGACCGCCTCGCTGATCGCCGGCATCAACGGCACCACCCACGCCGGATCGCTGGACGGTGTCGCCTGCACCGACGACACGGTCGCGAACTACCTCGCCAACGGGATCGTTCCGACGCGGAAGGCCGGACGCACCGACGACCTCGGCTGCCCGCCGAACCCGCAGCCCTCGCCGACGTCCGGTGCTCGGATCGCGGATCGGACCTCGTCCGCCGACCCGGGGATGCCGGTATGGCTGCGCTCGGAGCTGGTGGCCGCGCAGGAGCCGTCGCTGCGCTGACCAGGCGTGCTGCTCAGGATTCGTGGACGCCGTCGCCGTTGAGGTCGGCGGCGTCCACGATCCGGTAGGCGTAGCCCTGCTCGGCGAGGAACCGCTGCCGGTTCTGAGCGAAGTCCGCGTCGACGGTGTCGCGCGAGACGATCGTGTAGAAACGTGCCGTCTTGCGGTCCGCCTTCGGGCGCAGCAGCCGGCCGAGGCGCTGAGCCTCCTCCTGCCGTGAGCCGAACGAACCGCTGACCTGGATGGCCACCGCCGCCTCGGGCAGGTCGATGGAGAAGTTGGCGACCTTCGAGACCACCAGCAGATCGATCTCGCCCTCGCGGAAGGCGCCGAACAGCGCCTCGCGTTCCTTCACGCTGGTCTCGCCCTTGATCACCGGGGCGCCGAGGTGCTCGCCGAGCTCGTCGAGCTGGTCGAGGTACTGGCCGATCACCAACGTCGGTTCGCCGCGGTGCTGCTCCACGAGCTGCTCGGCCACCCGGGTCTTGGAGAACGTGCAGGAGGCCAGCCGGTAGCGCTCCTCCGGTTCGGCGGTGGCGTAAGCCAGTCGCTCGCTGTCGGGCAGCGTCACCCGGACCTCGACGCAGTCAGCGGGCGCGATGTAGCCCTGCGCCTCGATGTCCTTCCACGGTGCGTCGTACCGCTTGGGTCCGATCAGGCTGAACACGTCGCCCTCGCGGCCGTCCTCACGGATCAGGGTCGCGGTCAGACCGATCCGGCGGCGGGCCTGCAGGTCAGCGGTCATCCGGAAGATCGGTGCCGGCAGCAGGTGCACCTCGTCGTAGACGATCAGGCCCCAGTCGCGCGCGTCGAGCAGCTCGAGGTGCGGGTAGACGCCCTTACGCCGCAGCGTCAGCACCTGGTACGTCGCGATGGTGACCGGCCGGATCTCCTTGCGGGCACCGGAGTACTCGCCGATCTCGTCCTCGGTCAGGCTGGTCCGCTTGATCAGCTCGGACTTCCACTGCCGGGCGCTGACCGTGTTGGTGACCAGGATCAGGGTGGTCGCCTGGGCGTGCGCCATCGCGGCTGCGCCGACGATCGTCTTGCCGGCCCCGCACGGCAGTACGACGACCCCGGACCCGCCGTGCCAGAACGACTCGGCAGCCTGGCGCTGGTAGTCGCGCAGGTTCCAACCGTCCTCGACCAGGTCGATCTGGTGCGCCTCGCCGTCGACATACCCGGCGAAGTCCTCGGCCGGCCAGCCCAGCTTCAGCAGTGCCTGCTTCAGATTGCCGCGCTGGCTGGGGTGCACCGCGATCGTGTCCGGGTCGATCAGCTCGCCGAGCATGCCGGCGATCTTCTTGCTCCGGGTGACCTCGGTGAAGACGGCGTGGTCGGAGCTGATCAGCACCAGCCCGTGGATCGGGTGCTTCTCCAGCCGCAACCGGCCGTAGCGGTCCATCGTCTCGGCGATGTCGACC
>DASRRQ010000116.1:0-14988 GCA_035695505.1 Marmoricola sp.
GGTGCGAGGGGTTGGCCGCGATCGAGACCTTCACCCGGGCGCCGGTGCCGGCAGTGAACTCGCCCTCGGCTCCGAGGTGGTACTTCACGTCGCCGGAGCCCTGGACTGTGCGCGGGTCGATGTTGCCTTCGAACTCACGGAAGATCTGGTTGTAGGACTTGCCGACGATGTTGGCCAGCATGTTCAGCCGGCCGCGGTGGGCCATGCCGATGGTGACCTCGTCGAGCTGGGCTTCGGCGGCGGCCTCGCAGATCTCGTCGATCACCGGGACGGTCGTCTCGCCGCCCTCGAGGCTGAACCGCTTCTGGCCGACGAACTTGGTCTGCAGGAAGGTCTCGAAGGCCTCCGCCTGGTTGAGCTTGAGCAGGATCCGGAGCTGCTCCTCGCGGGGCGGCTTCTGATGCGGCTGCTCGACGCGCTGCTGGATCCAGCGGCGCTGGTCGGGGTCCTGGATGTGCATGTACTCGATGCCAACGGTGCGGCAGTAGGAGTCGCGCAGGATGCCGAGCACGTTGCGCAGCTTCATGAAACGGCGCTCGCCGCCGAACTCGCCGGTGGCGAACTCGCGGTCGAGGTCCCACAGGGTCAGGCCGTGCGACTCCACCTCGAGATCGGGGTGGCTGCGCTGCTTGTACTCCAGCGGGTCGGTGTCGGCCATCATGTGGCCGCGCACCCGGTAGGCGTGGATCAGCTCGAGGATCCGGGCCTGCTTCGACACGTCCGCGTCGTGGCTGGCCGAGACATCGACCGACCAGCGGATCGGCTCGTAGGGGATCCGCAGCGACCGGAAGATGTCGTCGTAGAAGTTGTCCTCGCCGAGCAGCAGCTGGTGCACCTGGCGCAGGAACTCGCCGGACTGGGCGCCTTGGATGACCCGGTGGTCGTAGGTCGAGGTCATCGTCATGATCCGGCTGATGGCGTTGCGGGTGATCGTCTCCTCCGAGGCGCCCTGAGCCTCCGGCGGATAGTCCATGGAGCCGACGCCGATGATCGCGGCCTGGCCCTGCATCAAGCGCGGCACCGAGTTGTTGGTGCCCAGTCCGCCGACGTTGGTGAGGCTGACCGTCGTACCGGAGTAGTCCTCCATGGTCAGCTTGTTGTCCTTGGCCTTGCGCACGATCTCCTCGTACGCCGTCCAGAACTGGGCGAAGTCCATCGCCTCGCAGCCCTTGATCGACGGCGCTACCAGCTGGCGGGTGCCATCGGGCTTCTGCTGGTCGATCGCGAGCCCGAGGTTGATGTGCGCCGGCGTGACCATGGTCGGCTTGCCGTCGATCTGGGCGAAGGTGTTGTTCATCTCCGGCAGTGTCCGGATCGCCTTGACGATCGCGTAGCCGATCAGGTGGGTGAAGGAGACCTTGCCGCCGCGGGCGCGCTTCAGGTGGTTGTTGATGACGATGCGGTTGTCCCAGAGCAGCTTGACCGGGATGTTGCGCACGCTGGTCGCGGTCGGGACCGACAGCGAGATGTCCATGTTCTTGGCGGTCGCGGCGCCGATACCGCGCAGCACGGTGTGCTGGGGCGCGTCGGAGGCCGAGGTCGCGGCCGGGACCGGGGGCTCCTTGGGGACCGGGGGAGTCGTCGGTGTGGCGACCGGGGCGGGCGAGGTCACTGCGGCCGGCGTCGGGGCCTGGGACGGCGTGGCGACCGGGGTTGGGGCGGCGGCAGGCGCAGCGGCAGCGGCGGGCGCGGCTGCCCCGTTCGAGGTGCTGGTCGGGGTGCTGCCGGAGGTGCCGTTCGCGCTCGCAGCGCCGTCGCCCTTGTAGTTCGCGAAGAAGTCCAACCAGGCAGGGTCCACGCTGCCGGGGTCCTTCTGGTACTGCTCATACATCTCGTCGACGAGCCATTCGTTGGCTCCGAACGCTGCGAGGGGGTTGCCTTCAGTGGGCTCTGGCACGGCCTTGTTTCGCCTCTTCCGATCCTGTTCGTGGGTTCGTGACAAGGCTAGTCGTCGCGGTAGGCGTACGCATGCCTGTGAATGAGAGTTTGGTTACGGAATATCCGGCGTCCGATTGATCGGGGGGACGCTTTTGTTCACGGCGCGCAGCCGCCGACTCCGGCGATGTCGGGGTCGCGGACCTTCTGGCCGTGCGAGGTCAGGTCGTAGGCCGAGCAGTAGTAGAAGCTCAAGAGGTCGTCTCGGTCCAGGCTGACCGGCGCCCAGACGCCCTTGCCCCGCGGCTCGAGGTAGGTGAAGTGCGAGCCGAGCAGGCTGGCGTCGTCGTCGACGTGCTTGAGGTACTTGTCCAGCCACAGCTGCACGTAGCTGCTCGCCAGGTCCTGGCCGTAGCGGCTGGCCGGCAGCACGTAGGGGATGTCGGTGTACTCCAGGTGGGTGGAGTCGCGCGGGACGATCAGCATGCTGTCCACGCCGGCTGCGGCCCAGCCGTCGAAGCCGGTCTTGCGCTCGCGCATCGGGTCCGGTCCCTTCGGCGTCGGTGTCGGGGGGAGCCCGCTGCCACCGGTGAGCGTGTACGGGACCGGGGCTAGGAAGTACTCCGACTGGATGGCCAGCGCCGGCACGACCGGCTTGTTCTGCGTCGTCGGCCCACCCCCGACGGGCAGCCCCGAGGAGCTGGTGGTGCTCAGCTTGTCCAGCGCGACCACCGCCTCGACCCGGGAGTCGGTGCCTTGGATCTGCGAGACGGCGGTGGCGCCGAGGGAGTGCCCGATGATCGCGATCCGGGTGGTCCGGCCCGGCGTCACGGTGTCGGTGTCTGGTGAGCTGTCCCACTGGCCGAGGTACGGGTTGGCGTGGGAGGTGAAGAAGTCGAGCGCGTCCTCGGTGCCGGTGGTGAAGTTGGCGAGTTGCTGGAACGGGACGCCGGGGCAGCCGAGCAGGTTGCCGTCGACCGGTGGCGCGAACGGGTCGCAGAACGGGTAGCTCTGGCCGGTCGTGTGCGGAAGCGTCTCGCTGGTGCCCTGGCCCTGGACGTCGTAGGTCATCACGACGTAGCCCCGCTCGGCGAGGTCCTCGGCCAGCCAGGTGTACATGCCGGCCGATCCTTGGATCGAGCCGGGTGTGATCACGACGCCGGGGAACGGGCCGGTCAGGGTGGCGCCGGTGTAGGGGTCCTTGGCACCCGGCTTCGGCGCGAACATGGTGCCGCGGAGCAGCGCGCCGTACCGGTTGAGGAACGAGATCGGCGTGGAGACGCCGCGGGTCCCGTTCCAGCCGGCCCGTAGCGGGTTGCCGACGTTCCAGCCGGGGACCAGCTCGCCGGCGGTGATCGCTGGCCGCAGCGGGTTGGCGATCTGGTTGAGCAGCTGAGTCGCGTACAGCGGCGGGATCGCGGCGCTCAGCGCGGGCAGGTAGTTCGGGTTGGCAAGCTGGCCGCCGGGACCGGTCTCCCGGCCGAAGGACAGCAGGATGTTCTGGACGTCCCGGGCGAGGTAGCCGAGCGTTCCCGGCCGGGGCGCCTGGTCGGCCTGCGCAGCGGGGAGGCCGACGGCGAGGCTCGTGGTGAGCAGGGCGGTGAGGGCGGTCAGCGCGGTGAGCGCGGATACCAGGACGCGTCGCATGAAGCGTCCAACGACCCAGCAGGAGAACCGGTACGCCGAGTCAGTCCTCGCACGTTGCGAGGAGGGCCCGGTGGTCGGACGGTGTGGTCAGGAGCCGGACGTTGCTCGCCGGCTCGGCAGCATGGAGGTGGTCGATCTTGCGGGTGCCTGTGCCGATGGTCCCCGGTCCGTCCTCGCGACCCTCCCAGGCCGAGACCAGCCCGGCGAGCTGCAGGCCCTCGATGTTGCCGTCGCCCGCCGTGTGTACCCGGTGGCCTGCTGCCTCGAGCTCGGCGACCAGCTCCTCGAGGCGCGCAATCTCACGGCGGTGCCGCTCGGCCAGCACCGGTCTGTCCTCGCGGTAGCCGTCGTGGTAAGTCGCTCCGGAGACCAGGTGGTAGCTGACCAGCGCGACTGTCGTCCCGGTGTGGTGGTCCGCGAAGATCCCGACGGCAGCCAGGCGCGGGGGCTCGGTGTGCAGGAACCGCTCCGGCCGATCGGACGGTCCGACCGAGCTCAGTGTCACCGACCGCCCCTCGAGGAGGTCGTAGCGGTCGGCTCGCGCACCCGCCACGTTGCCCGCCCCGATCGTCGCGACCCAGTGGTAGCGCGGAACGCTCGACGGCACCCGGAGCAGGCCGGCTGAGGGCGCCAGCAGCACGTCGCCCGTACGCCGCAGCAGGCCGAGGCGCGAGACGTACCACTCCTGCAAGCCGACCAGGTCGGGCTGCTCGTCCAGGACCAGCCCGAGCGCAGCGCCGGCGTCGCGGGCGGGCAGCTTGTAGAGGATGTTGGCCGAGGCGACCACGGTCGTCATGCCTCGAGTCTGTCTCACGGCCGGTCCCCGAGATCTTCGTGCGGTCAATTTTCATAAACCTGGGAATATTAGGGTATATCTGGTAATCATAAGGAACATACTCCTCTGCATCTCGAATCGAGGCACCGTGACGCGACGCCGAGCAATCCCGGCCCTTGCAGTGCTGTTTGCCCTTGGGCTGACTACGGTCGCGAGTCCGGTTCAAGCGGACGATGCTCCCTTGATCTCGGAGGCGCCTGGAAGCCCGGATCCCTACACCATCGACGACCCGTCGGTCACCGCAGAAAACCCGAACGCCGCGGTCGCGACGACGTCGATAGGCGCAGATCAAGACGGCATTCCGGTCTCCATTCCGCTACCGCAGCCGGGCCACGCGGTAGGCCTGCCTCCGCAAACGATGGGTATCGCCTCGGCCTCAGGCTGTCGCGAGATCTCGGCGAAGGTCACGGGCAAAAACATCCTCGGGGACACGCAGTGGACGTTTAGGCAGACGGCTGATTGGTGCTGGTCGGGCGGCAAGGTGACCGACAAGTACAGCGATTTCGATGTGACGAGCCCGGGACAGTGGTGGGGCTACAAACACCTTGCGGACAGCGAGAGCTCGTCTGGAGCGACATTGCCCTGGATCCGGTACCGCCAGGCCTACTTTGCCGAGTGCTTCCCGAGTTGGGCCGGTGGCGGCTGCTATCACCAGAGCTATCCGTGGATTCGGATGTACATGTACGGCAACGGGACCTACACCATCAGGTATGGATCCTGATGGTGACCCGAGACCGTCGACTCCCCGAGCCGGCCGAGTCCGACCTCGTCGTCCTGGCCAGCGGCCTGGTGTCGGCAGCCGTCGGACTGGTTGCCGTAGTCACGGCCATCGGGCTCGGCTACGTCGCGGCTGCCGGCCTGGGGCTCGTGCTACTCCTCCTTGCATGGAAGGTGCCGACGGCGCCGTCGGCTCGGGCCGTGCGCTACCTCGTGTTCGGGCTCGGCGTACTCGCGTTCATCGGGGCCGTCTATGACCTTCTGGCCTGAGTCTCGACGGGAGTGAAGATCGCCTCGAGCTCGCGCTGAGCGGGTATCAGGGGTCGCGCCCCGCAGGCTGGGGAGGGCTGTTCGACCTGGCGCCGCCGGGCTAGCCTGGAACCGGCCCTATGCCAGCACCCGGCACTTTCTCAGGAGTGGTCACATGAAACGCATGCCAGTCTACGCCCTTGCCCTCGCGGCACTCACGTTCGTCTCGGTCCCGGCCCTGGCCGGCACCGCCTCCGCGGATGGCACCCAGCCGCAGACGATCACCATCACGTCGGCTGCCCCGACCGGCGACGACGCGATCTTCGACCGCGTCGACGGCCTCGGCAGCTACATCCCCGAAGGCACGTCGACCTCCGGGCTGCCCGTCTCCTTCTCCGTCGACTCCCCGGACAACGCGTGCTTCGCCATCCCCGGTGCGCTCAGCCGCCCCGGGGACCCCGGCGCCATCACCATCTACTGGAACGCGCCCGGAACCTGCACGGTGCTCGCCGACCAGGCCGGTGACGACACCTACGCGCCTGCTGCCCAGGTCAGCCAGACCGTGACCGTGGGCAAGGAGATCACCGCGCTGACGGCACCGAAGGTGTCCAAGGGCCTGCTCGGGCTCTCGGCCAGCGTCTTCACGACCACGCTGACCCATGAGTTCGCCTTCGGGCCGGGCGTGGGCTCGGCGGGCTACGCCGACCAGACGGTGACGTTCACCGTCCTCGGCAAGCCGGTCTGCACGGCGACGACGAACGCGAAGGGCGTCGCGAGCTGCCGCAAGGCGATCGGAGTGAAGGTCGCGACCAGCACCTCGACGTACTCGGTCAGCTATGCGGGCGACGCGTTCGACAACGCGGCGTCGAAGTCGGGGGCGTTGCGGTAGGCGTGACCGGCTGGTCGAAAAAAATCGGTGCCCCCGGCAGGATTTGAACCTGCGACCACCGGTACCCGAGATCGACGGAGCCTCGGTCTTGTCTGTTCGTCTGTGGGTGCCCCCGGCAGGATTTGAACCTGCGACCACCGGTACCGGAAACCGGTGCTCTATCCCCTGAGCTACGGAGGCAATGCTCCTCGGCGTACGTGGAGGAGCGAAGCAGAACACTACCGGCAGATACTCGTGGATAAGAAACCGGTGCCCGCCGATAGGCTTGGCAGGTGACTCCCGACCAGCTCTCCGCCACTATCGTCGCCGCGCTGACCTCCCTGGTCGACGCGGGTCGCCTGACCTTGCCCGACGGGGTCCCGGCGAGCGTCGTGGTCGAGCGGCCTCGGAGCAAGGAGCACGGCGACTACGCCACCAACGTCGCGCTGAAGCACGCCAAGCAGGCCGCGACCAACCCACGCGAGCTCGCGGGCCTGCTCGCCGAGGAGCTCGGCCGGGCCGAGGGCATCGCGTCGGTCGACGTCGCCGGCCCCGGGTTCCTCAACATCACCGTCGAGGCCGGCGCGCAGGGACTGGTTGCCGGCGAGATCGTGGCGGCCGGTCGCACCTACGGACATCTGACCACGCAGGCCGGCCAGAAGATCAACGTCGAGTTCATCTCCGCGAACCCGACCGGACCGCTGCACCTGGGCCACACCCGGTGGGCGGTGCTCGGCGACGCCATCGGTCGGGTCCTGACCGCGGCCGGTGCCGAGGTGACCCGCGAGTTCTACATCAACGACCGCGGCGTCCAGATGAACCACTTCGCCGACTCGATCATCGCTGCGGGGCTGGGGCAGCCGGCGCCGGAGGACGGCTACCAGGGCGAGTACATCGCCGACCTCGCCAAGGCGGTCGAGGCCGCCAGCCCGGGGATCTTCGACCTCCCGGCTGATGAGCGCCAGACCGCTGTGCGGGCCAAGGGCTATGAGATCCAGCTCGCCGAGCAGCAGCAGCAGCTGGCAGCCTTCAACACCCACTTCGATGTCTGGTTCTCCGAGCTCTCCCTGCACGAGGCAGGCGAGTCCGGCTCGGTCCCCGAGACTTTGCAGCGCCTGAAGGACCTGGGCCACGTCTTCGAGGACGGGGGCGCGCTCTGGATGCGCACCACCGACTTCGGCGATGACAAGGACCGCGTCCTGATCAAGTCCGACGGCGAGCTGACCTACTTCGCCTCCGACACCGCCTACTACCTCAACAAGCGCTCTCGCGGCTTCGACCACTGCATCTACCTGCTCGGCGCCGACCACCACGGCTACGTCGGTCGGCTGCGGGCGATGGCGGCCTGCGTCGGCGACGATCCGGACAAGACGCTGGACGTGATGATCGGCCAGCTCGTGAAGATCCTCCAGAACGGCGAGGAGCTGCGGCTCTCGAAGCGGGCCGGCAACATCGTCACCCTCGACGAGCTCGCCGAGGAGATCGGCGTCGACGCGCTGCGCTACTCGCTGGCCCGCTATCCGGCGGACTCGCCGCTGGTGCTCGACATCGCCGAGATCACCAAGGCCTCCAACGACAACCCCGTCTACTACGTCCAGTACGCGCACGCCCGCACCTGCCGGATGATCGCGAACGCGACCGACCTGGGGATGGCGCTGCCGGACGCGTACGACGCCGCGCTGCTCAACCATGAGCGGGATGGCGACCTGCTGCGGGCGCTGGCCGAGTACCCGCGGGTCGTCGCCAGCGCGGCCGACCTGCGGGAGCCGCACCGGGTCGCGCGCTACCTCGAGGACACGGCGGCTGTCTTCAACCGCTGGTACGACACCAAGGAGTGCCGGATGCTGCCCCAGGGCGACGAGCCGGTCAGTGCCGCCAACCTGGCCCGCCTGGTCCTCGTCGTCGCCACCCAGACCGTGATCGCCAACGGCCTCGACCTGCTCGGCGTCTCGGCGCCCGAGCGGATGTGAGAGTCCCAGGATGAGAGCGCACGAGGCTGGGTGGGCGCACGCCGTCGAATCGGTCCGCGGGCCCGCATGGCTGCGCCAACCCGAGGACGCCAACGCGCTGGTCCCCGAGCTCTGGTCGGGGACAGCCCGCAAGGTCGACGGCATCCTGGAGATCGGGGGAGTGCGGCTGACCGACCTGGTCGCCGAGCACGGGTCGCCGGCGTACGTGCTGGACGAGGCGGACTTCCGCGCCCGCGCGCGGGCGTTCCGCACGGCGTTCAGTGAATTCGACGTGTACTACGCCGGGAAGGCGTTCCTGGCGACCACGGTCGCGCGCTGGGTGATCGAGGAGGGGCTCTTCCTCGACATCTGCTCGGGCGGAGAGCTGGCGGTCGCCGAGGCCGCCGGCGTCCCGGCCGAGCGGCTCGGGTTCCACGGCAACAACAAGTCGTACGCTGAGCTGGTCCGTGCCGTGGAGCTCGGCGTCGGCCGGATCATCGTGGACTCGTTCCACGAGATCGAGCGGCTGCGCGAGATCGTCGCCACAAGCTCGACGTCCGGCGAGCGCCGGAGCGCCAAGGTGCTGATCCGGGTCACCGCCGGCGTCGAGGCGCACACCCACGAGTACATCGCGACCGCGCACGAGGATCAGAAGTTCGGGTTCTCGATCAGCGGCGGCGATGCCGTGGCAGCTGCGCACGCGATCGCCGCGATCCCGGGCCTGGAGCTGCTCGGCCTGCACAGCCACATCGGCTCGCAGATCTTCGACTCCTCCGGCTTCGAGGTCGCTGCCCGCAGAGTGCTGGCCCTGCATGCCCAGATCTCCGACGAGATCGGGATCGTGATGCCGGAGATGGATCTTGGCGGCGGCTTCGGTATCGCCTATACGACGCAGGACGACCCCTCGGATCCGGCCCAGCTCGCCGCTGAGTTGACCAAGATCGTCGCCGAGGAGGCGGCGGTGCGCGGAGTCGCCGTGCCCCGACTCTCGATCGAGCCAGGTCGTGCGATCGTCGGGCCGGCGATGTGCACCGTCTACTCCGTCGGCACCGTCAAAGCGGTCGAGCTCGACGCCGGGGCGGTGCGCACGTATGTCTCGGTCGACGGCGGGATGAGCGACAACATCCGCACGGCCCTCTACGACGCCGACTACTCCGCGACGCTGGCCAGCCGGCACTCGGACGCACCGGCGCTGCTCTCCCGCGTGGTCGGGATGCACTGCGAGGCGGGCGACATCGTGGTCAAGGACGAGTTCCTGCCCGGGGACCTGGTCCCCGGCGATCTCGTCGCCGTCCCTGCGACCGGCGCTTACTGCCGCTCGATGGCCAGCAATTACAACCACGCGCTCCGGCCGCCGGTGGTCGTGGTCAAGGACGGCGTGACCTCGGTGGCCGTACGACGCGAGACCATCGACGACCTGTTGAGACTGGACGCCGGTGCGTCCGGCTCGATGGGAGACTGAGCCCGCTATGACATCCCAGGAGCCTGCCAAGGTCAGCCCGATCCGTGTCGCCCTGCTGGGCTGCGGCGTCGTCGGCACCCAGGTCGCGCGGCTGATCAGCGAGCAGGCCGATGATCTGACCGCACGGGTCGGAGCGCCGGTGGAGCTCGCTGGCATCGCGGTTCGAAGGCTCGGGCTCGAGCGCGATGCCGACCTGCCCGCCGAGCTGTTCACCACCGACGCCGAGGCCCTGGTCACCCGACCCGACGTCGACGTCGTTGTCGAGGTGATCGGCGGCATCGAGCCCGCCCGCACCCTGATCCTGGCCGCGCTCGGCGCCGGTGCCTCGGTCGTGAGCGCCAACAAAGCGCTGCTCGCCGAGGACGGCGCGACGTTGTTCGCTGCTGCGGAGGACGCCGGCCGCGACCTGTACTACGAGGCTGCGGTGGCCGGCGCGATCCCGATCCTGCGCCCGCTGCGCGAGTCGCTGGCCGGAGACAAGGTCACCCGAGTGCTCGGTATCGTCAACGGCACCACGAACTTCATCCTCGACAAGATGGACACCTCCGGTGCCGGCTTCACCGAGGCGCTGGAGGAGGCCCAGGCCCTCGGGTACGCCGAGGCCGATCCGACCGCCGACGTCGAGGGCTTCGACGCCGCCGCCAAGGCAGCGATCCTGGCGAGTCTGGCGTTCCACACCCGGGTCGTGGCCGCCGATGTGCACCGTGAGGGCATCGCCGAGGTCACCGCCAGCGACGTCGCCTCGGCGCGGGCGATGGGCTGCGTGGTCAAGCTGCTCGCTATCTGCGCGCTGGTCGAGGGGCCCGAGGGCCCGGCGGTCACCGTCCGGGTGCACCCGGCGATGATCCCGCTCGCGCACCCGCTGGCCAGTGTCCGCGGCGCCTACAACGCCGTCTTCGTCGAGAGCGAGGCCGCCGGCCAGCTGATGTTCTATGGCCCGGGCGCCGGCGGGGCCCCGACCGCGAGTGCGGTCCTCGGCGACCTCGTCACGGTCGCCCGCAACCGCCTCGCCGACGTCCGTGGCGCCGGGGAATCGGCGTACGCCGACCTGCCGATACTGCCGATGGGGAGCACCGAGACCCGCTACCACGTGCAGATCGACGTCGATGACAAGGCCGGCGTACTCGCCGCCGTCGCGCAGGCCTTCGCCGAGCACGACGTCTCGATCTCGACCGTGCGCCAGGAGGGCCGCGGCGACGACGCCCAGCTCGTCGTGGTCTCGCACACCGCCAGCGACGCCGACCTGGCGGCGACGGTCGAGACGATCCGCCGGATGGCGTTCGTCCGGGACGTGTCCAGCGTGATGCGCGTCGAAGGAGAGCAGGGATGACCCACCAGTGGCTCGGCGTGATCGAGGAGTACCGCGATCGGCTCGACATCCCTGAGGGCACGCCCACGATCACCCTGCGTGAGGGCGGCACCCCGATGGTGCACTCGGACTGGCTCTCCGGCGTCACCGGTGCCGACGTCTGGCTGAAGGTCGAGGGCAACAACCCCACCGGCTCGTTCAAGGACCGCGGCATGACGGTCGCGCTCTCGGTCGCCGTCGGCCAGGGCGCGAAGGCTGTCGTGTGCGCCTCGACCGGCAACACCTCGGCGTCGATGGCGGCGTACGCGGCCAAGGCGGGGATCAAGGCGCTGGTGCTGGTGCCCCAGGGCAAGATCTCGGCCGGCAAGCTCGCCCAGGCGGTCGTGCACGGCGGCCAGGTGATCATGGTCAAGGGCAACTTCGACGACTGCCTGAAGATCTCCCGCCAGCTCGCCGAGGAGTACCCGGTCGCGCTGGTGAACTCGGTCAACCCGATGCGCCTCGAAGGCCAGAAGACCGGGTCCTTCGAGATCGTCGACTTCCTCGGCGAGGCGCCCGACGTGCACGTGCTGCCGACCGGCAACGCCGGCAACATCTCGGCGTACTGGAAGGGCTACAAGGAGTACCTCGCCTCCGGCGACGCCACCCGTACGCCGGTGATGCGCGGCTGGCAGGCCGCCGGCGCCGCTCCGCTGGTGCTCGGAGCCCCGGTGCCCGACCCCGAGACGGTCGCCTCGGCGATCCGGATCGGCAACCCGGCCTCGTGGGATCTCGCGATGGCGGCAGCCAACGAGTCCGGCGGCGTGTTCCGCAAGGTCACCGACGACGCGATCCTGATCGCCCAGCGCGAGCTCGCCTCGCGTGACGGCGTCTTCGTCGAGCCCGCCTCGGCCGCCGGCGTCGCCGGGATCCTGCTTGAGCACGACGAGGGCGCTGACCTGCGCGGGAAGACCGTCGTGGTCACGGTGACCGGGCACGGTCTGAAGGACATCGACACCGCCCTCTCCACCTTCACCGATCTCGTCGATACCGTGGTGGACGCGGACGTCACCGCGGCGGCCAGGGCCGCCGGACTCGCGTGAGCGAGCTAGCCGCGCCCGGTTTCGTCGCGGGACCAGTGACGATCCTGGTCCCGGCCAGCAGCGCCAACCTCGGCCCGGGCTTCGACACTCTCGGCCTCGCGCTGGACCTGCACGACAGACTGACCGGCGAGGTCGTCTCCGAGGGCTTGGACATCGAGGTCGTCGGCGAGGGCGAGCAGTCGCTGCCCCGCGACGAGCGGCATCTCGTGGTCCGCGCCATGCGAGCAGCGTTCACCGTCTTGGGTGTCGAGGCTCCCGGCCTCCGGCTGCGCTTCGAGAACGCGATCCCGCAGAGCCGCGGCCTCGGGTCCAGCTCGGCTGCGATCGTCGGCGGGCTCGCGTTGGCCCGTGCGCTGGTCGTCGACGGTGACCGCTTCGACGACGACTCGCTGCTGTTCCTGGCCAACCGCCTCGAGGGTCATCCCGACAACGTGGCTCCGGCGCTGATCGGCGGCTTCGTTATCAGTGGCCAGGACGCGGAGGAGGTCTGGGCGCTCTCGGCACCGGTGAGCGACGTTGTCGCCGCCGTCGCCCTGGTGCCGCCGACGGGGGTCTCGACCGAGGCTGCCCGCGGGCTCCTTCCAGCCCAGGTCGACCACGCGGTGGCCGCTGCCAACACCGGGCGCGCCGCGATCCTCGTCGCAGCCCTGGCTGGAGCCCCCGACCAGCTCTTCCGCGGGACCGAGGACTTCCTGCACCAGCGGTTCCGGGCCACGGCGATGCCGGGCTCCTTCGCATTGGTGGAGTCCCTGCGGACGCAGGGATATGCGGCGATCATCTCGGGGGCTGGCCCGACGGTGCTGGTGCTCGGCACCGCCGCGGATCTTGAGCCGGTGCCAGCGTTGTGCCCTGAAGGCTGGGCAGTGCACCGGCTCGCGGTGGACCGCGCCGGTGTCCGGGTCGCGGCGTCCTGAGCCTTTCAGCGGTGCTACTGTGAAGCTGCGTCCAGTGAGATCGCATTGCTGATCACGGGGCCTCAGCCTGAGGCTCGTCCCGGATCACCGCGACACCCTGACGCACTTCTCCTCATCGGATTCCGCTTCAGGACTCCTGTGTCCGCACAGAGTCCGGATCCGCATCCGTGCCCCCGTACCTCTCCGAAGGACCGCGCATGACCGAGACCACCGATACCTCCGCAGCCCCGGCAGCCACCGACGTGGCGTCGAAGAAGGCGGGAGGGGGCTTGGCAGGCATGCTGCTGCCCGAGCTCAAGAAGGTGGCCGGCGGCCTGGGCATCAAGGCGACCGGGATGAAGAAGGCCGAGCTGGTCGCAGCGATCAAGGCTGCCCAAGGGGGCAGCCAGGGCGGCCAGCGCGAGGAGCGCGCCGCCCGTAAATCCGAGGAGCGCGAGCAGCCCGCCGCTGATCAGGCGAACGACCGTCCCGAGCGCGGTCGGCGCAACCGGTCCGAGGAGCAGGCCACCTCCGAGCGCAAGCTCGACGAGAACGCGTCGGACCGGGCTGGGGACGAGCAGGCCAAGGACGAGCAGCCCAAGGACGAGCAGGCCGAGCGTGGCGAGGGCGGCCGCCATCAGTCCAAGGGCCAGCAGGGCAACCAGAACGGCAACCAGGCTCAGGCTGATCGCCAGGGGACTGGCAACCAGCAGTCCAACCAACAGGCCAACCAGAGCGGCAACCAGGCACAGGCAGGCGACGAGGAGGGCGGCAGCCGTCGCAACCGCCGGCGTCGTGGCCGTGATCGGGCGACCGGCACGGGTCAGAACCCGCCTCAGCAGCAGGGCAGCACCAACAACAGCAGCAACAACAATGGCGGCGGCCGCAACCGCAACGAACCCGACCTGCAGATCCTCGAGGACGACGTGCTCGCGCCGTGCGCCGGCATCTTGGACGTGCTCGACAGTTACGCGTTCGTCCGCACCAGTGGCTACCTGCCTGGCACCGACGACGTGTACGTCTCGCTCTCGACGGTGCGCAAGTACGGCCTGCGCCGCGGTGACGCGATCGTCGGCCAAGTGCGACAGCCGCGTGAGGGTGACCGCAAGGAGAAGTTCAACCCGCTGGTCAAGCTCGACAGTGTCAACGGCGGCGATCCTGAGGCTGCCAAGACCCGCGTCGAGTTCAGCAAGCTGACTCCGCTGTACCCCTCGGAGCGACTGAGGATGGAGACCACCTCGACGAACCTGATCGGCCGGGTGATCGACATCGCCTCGCCGATCGGCAAGGGCCAGCGCGGCCTGATCGTGTCCCCGGCGAAGGCCGGCAAGACGATGATCATGCAGTCGATCGCCAACTCGATCACCACCAACAACCCCGAATGCCACCTGATGGTCGTGCTGGTCGACGAGCGGCCCGAGGAGGTCACCGACTTCGAGCGCTCGGTCAACGGCGAGGTGATCAGCTCGACGTTCGATCGGCCGGCGTCGGATCACACGATGGTCGCCGAGCTCGCGATCGAGCGCGCCAAGCGGCTCGTCGAGCTCGGCCACGACGTGGTCGTGCTGCTCGACGGCATCACCCGCCTGGGCCGCGCGTACAACCTGGCCGCCCCCGCGTCTGGTCGGATCCTGTCGGGCGGCGTGGACTCCGCGGCGCTGTACCCGCCGAAGCGGTTCTTCGGCGCCGCTCGCAACATCGAGGAGGGCGGCTCGCTGACGATCCTCGCGACGGCACTGGTCGAGACCGGCTCCCGCATGGACGAAGTGATCTTCGAAGAGTTCAAGGGCACCGGCAACATGGAGCTGCGGCTTGACCGCAAGCTCGCCGAGCGCCGCCTTTACCCGTCGATCGACGTCAACGCCAGCTCCACCCGCCACGAGGAGTTGCTGTTCGACCGGTCGCAGCTCCAGCAGGTGTGGAAGCTGCGCCGGGTGCTGAACGCCCTGGCCAACGAGGGCAGCGCCGCTGCCGGCCTGGAGTTGCTGATGGACAAGATCCGCACCACTCAGAGCAACGACGAGTTCCTGGCGGAGATCGCCAAGGGTCCGGCCACCTAGGCCAACCCGTACACTGGACCGACCACAAAGACGCAGGAGACA
>DASRRQ010000117.1:0-44302 GCA_035695505.1 Marmoricola sp.
GGTCGTGCGGCCCAACAGCTCCGCGGCCGCCTCGTCCTCCTCACTGCACACCGGCGCCGGGGCGATCACCAATGTCGCGACTCAGAGCATCTGCCCGCGCGACGTCGACGAGCACCTTCTCGTCGGCACGATCGACCCGACGACCTACGCGCTGGTGCTGGACGCCCTAGATCACGCAGGCCCGGCGGTCCCCTCGCGGGTCGGTCACGCGTCGTGCAAGCAGCTCTTCCAGCCCGGCGTCGACCCGCTGAACGTGCAGACGTACCTGCAGATCCTCGAGGCGGTCCCGGGCCTCGGCGTCGTCCTGCTGCCCTCGGTGAACCTCGTCGGAGCACCGGAGGTCAGTCGCGAGCCGGCGCTGCAGTGCTACGTGTACGCCAAGGGCTGCTGACCAGACATTTCGGGACCAAAGCGGGACTTCCTGGCCAGCCGAGCGTTAGGGGTATGCGCAGCCAGCGCATCCACCCCATCTCTCGGGCACGGCAAGGAGGACCTTCATGTCCCGCGCTCGGCTCCCGTACCTGGTGGGTGGCGTCGTCGCCATGCTCGTGGTGGTCCTCAGCGCTGCGGCGACCAGCGGGTCGGACGCGGCACTGGCGCGCAGCTCCGGCGGTTACGGGACCCCCCGGATCGCGGTCCTCTCCGCACCGTCGAAGCTCGAGCTGCACCAGGCCGGCCTGCTCACCGTCAGCGCCTCCGCTCCGGCCCGGGCAGGCGACACGATCTCCCTGCAGACGACCGGCGCCTACAACGCCGGCTACGTCACGTTGACCCATGCCGTCCTGGGCAAGAACCTGACCGCCACCCTGCACATCCCCGGCCAGCCGTACCTCGGCAACGTGACGTTCTGGGCCGCCGTGCCGGCGAACGGCAACTCCTCGGCGGCCACCAGCCGGCACTTCCCGGTCTCGATCGTGTCGCCGCCGCCGCAGCATGCGCCGACGTGCGGCGGGCAGAAGGTGCGCAAGCCCAACGGAGCGCTCTGGAAGTGCACCTACGACGATGAGTTCAACGGCACCACGCTGGATCGGCGCTATTGGGTGCCGCAGCAGAACCAGACCAGCGGGTACGTCGGCAACCGGTCGACCCTTGCCTGCGCGGTCGACAGCCCGTCGACCATCGCCGTCGGCGGCGGCGCGCTGAACCTGTCCTTGGTCAAGCTCGCCAAGAAGCGCGACTGCGGCAACAAGATGTCCGGGCAGTACGCCTACGGGCAGGTCATGAACTACCAGACCTATGCGCAGAAGTACGGCCTCTACGAGGTGCGCGCGCTCATCCCCGACCTGAAGGTGCCCGGAGCCCAGCAGACGTTCTGGCTGTGGCCCTCGGCCCAGAAGTACGGCCCGTGGCCCTCATCCGGCGAGATCGACTTCGCCGAGCTGTACAGCAACAAGCGCGGGTATGAGAAGCCGTTCGTGCACTACCTGCCCGGACAGGCGACGGCGAACAAGCACCAGAACACCACCCACGCCCTGTGCCAGATCAACCGCGGTGTCTACAACACCTATGGCTTGGACTGGGAGCCCGGCCGGCTGACGATCATGCTCAACGGCCGGACCTGCATGGTCGACAACTACACCTCGGTCGTCGGCGGAGCCGGCTCCGCGGCCCCCTTCGACCAGCCGTTCTACCTGATCCTGGATCAGGCGATGGGCACCATCGGGAACATGGCGAACCCCAACACGCTGCCGACGAAGGTGAGCACGAAGATCGACTACGTCCGGATCTTCAGCTGAGCCCTCAGCAGAGGCCTCAGCGCACCCGGCCGTAGTAGACCTCGTGCGTCCAGAGGTGCTCCTTGCGGACGTCCGCACCCGGGAACGGCGCGTGCCAGATCATGTCGTGACCGGCGTAGATGCCGACGTGGTAGATGCCACCGCCGTCATGGAAGAACACCAGGTCGCCGATCCGACGGTCGGAGGCGCGGACGTGCTTGACGCGACCGTACTGAGCCGACGAGGAGTGCGGCAGCCGGTGGCCGAGCCGCTTGAGGGTCCACATCGTCAGACCTGAGCAGTCGAAGCGGTGCGGGCCCGCGGCGCCGTAGACGTACGGCGAGCCGCGTCTCGTGGAGGCGACGTGCACGATCTCCTTGCCGAAGGCGACGGCCCGGGCGTGGGCGGTGACGACGGCCGTTGGGGCAGTCGGTGTGGTCGCCGGCTTGGGCGTCGCCACGGCAGTGCCGGAGACACTGGCGTCGGCATGGGGGGCTGCGACGGAGAAAGCCGCCGCGGCGATGAGCTGGGCTCCGACAAGGGTCAGAGCGCGCGCAGAAGTACGACGAGTCGTCGTGGTCATGATCGAACCTGAATGCGGTCACGCTTGCGAGGGTTGACCTGTCGGATTCGGGCTACCGATTGCCCGGCCACACGTGTGTGGCTTCACCCCAAGTCCCACCGGCAGTTCGTAACGACACTGCGTGGGACGTCGTGCTGGTTCCTCCGCGCCTGCCAATCCACTCGCTTTCGCGTCGTGTGCATCTGGCTCGTGGCAGGCCTCAGCGTGAGCACAGATGGCACCCCGCGGGTACAGCGGGGGCATCGGCAAGTAGATCGTGGACCTGAGGCCTTTCCGGACGCCCTGAGCGGGGAATGTGATTCAGGTCAACACCGTGCGCTGGGTCACATTCTCGGGGCAAAAGGGGTTAAAAGGGTCCCTGGCCAGGCGTTTCCTCGAACCGCTCAGCGGTGCTTGACGACCGCCGTCGCCATCGAGGAGCGGGTCGCCGTGGTGTAGCCGGTGGCCGCGCCAGTGACGCGGACGGTGATCCGCTTGCCTTTCTGGCCCCGCTTCAGCCTGTAGCCCACGTGGGTGGCGCCCCTGATCGCCTTGCGACCGGCGTACCACTGGTAGCGCAGCGTCGGCTTGGCAGTGCCGGCCAGCCAGCTGCCGGGATGCGCGGTGAGCGTCCGGCCCACCTTGAGCATCCCCGAGATCCTCGGCGCGGACGTGACCAACGCGCCGGCCTTGACCGCCGCCGTGGCGGTCGAGGTGCTGCTGGCGGTGGCGTACCCGCTCTCGGTGCCGGTAACGACGACCGCGATCGCCTTCTTGTACTGGGCCGCCTTCAGCACCAGCGTGCGTCCGGTGGCCCCCGGGATCGTCACGCCGCCGGCGGTCCACCGGTAGGTCAGTCCGACGGTGCCAGGCCCCCAGCTGCCGGTCGTGGCGGTCAGCGTATGACCGACCTGGACGGTGCCGCTGAGCGTCGGCTTCACCGCTGCCAAGGTGCCGCTGGCGACCGCTGCCGTGGCCGCTGACGTCGTGGTCGTCGCAGTGAACCCGGGCAGGGTCCCGGTGACCGAGACCGTGATCGTCTTGCCCGCCTGGTTGGCCGAGACGGTCAGCGTGGTGCCGGTCGCGTCGGCGATCGCGACGCCGTTGGCCAGCCATTGCTTGGCCAGCGTGACGCCGTCCGGGCCCCAGGCCCCCGGAGTGACCGTGAGCACCTGGCCCACCTTGGGCGAGGTGTTGTCGATCGTCGGGGTGGCGCTCGTGATGTCGCCGGTGGTGACGGGGATCGTGGCCGTCGTGGTGACCGGTGCGAAGTCGATCTTGGTGCTCGTCACTGACAAGGTGATGGTCTTGCCGAGCATCGCCGGTCTCAGGGCGAGTGGCTGGTCGGTGGCGAGGACGGTGTCGCCATCCAGCCACTGGTACGCCGTGGCAGTGCCGCTGTCCCAGGTCCCTACCGAGGCTGTCAGCGACGTGCCGACCTTGCCGGTGCCGTTGATGACCGGCGTCGGCCGCAGGACCTGCTGGCCGGTGCAGTCGAGGCTCGCCGTCCGCAGCCAGTGGCCGCCGTCGTCGGTGTCATCGGACCAGAACACCGACTTGCTGCCGTTGACGCACTCGGTGTCCGGCTGCTGGGCGAAGCCCTCGTTGTTGAGGTTGTCGACCGCGCCGGTCGGCCGCGAGTACACGGCCTGCACCTGGAACGTGCCCTTGCCGGCGTCGTTCGCCGTGTCGATCGCGAGCACCGACTGGCGGCCCTGGCAGCCGTTGTCGCAGGTGGCCCGGATCTGGTGCAGCGTCGAGTCCCACATGACGTCCTGGATCGTCTGGAATCCGGTGCCGACGGTGGCGACCCGGGTCCAGGTGCCGTCGCTGTTGAAGACGTAGCCGTACAGGTCGCCGGTCTTCTCCAGGGCGACGAAGAACACGCCGTTGTCGATGTGGTTCGGGTAGGTGGCCGGGTCGTAGGCCGCGTTGGTGTGCTGATCGACGAAGCCCTCGGCGGTCAGCGCGCTGTCCGGGACGAAGGTGACGCCCTCGATGCCGAGGTTGGCGTCACCGGGCTTGGTGGAGTCCAGTCCGGTCTCCGCGTTCACCCCGCCACCCGCCGGCGGCATCAAGTCGGTGAGGTCCCACTCGTTGGTGCCGAGCAGGTCGCCGTCGGCATCGCCGTTGGCCGGCTTGGTGACGTTCGACGGGTCGACCTCGACGACGGCGATCTTGGAGACGTCGCTCTTGGTGTTGTCGCGCTCGGAGGTCACGTAGACCTTGCCGTTCGTGGCGGTCACACCCTCGGCGTCGACCTCACCGGTGGCGTTGCCCTGGTAGCGGACGACGACGCCCTTCTCCCAGCCGGGGGCCGGGCCCCAGGTGCCGTTCGCGTCGGGGATCAGCTTGTACAACTCGCCGCCGTCGCCCGGGTTGGCACCAGCCAGGCCCGAGGTGCCGTTCTGGATGCCCCACATGTAGTCGTCGGTCGGGTCGCCCGGCGTACCGGCGTCGACGTAGTCCAGACCGCTCATGTTCTGGCCGAGGTCGACGTTGTCCGCCGTGGTGTCGGCCTGGCCGTGGTGCGTGTCCGGCCACGGCTGTGCCTGGAACAGACCGTCGCAGGCGTTGGATGCACCTCGGGTCGGCGTGCTGGTAGCTGCCCAGCCGCCGTTGCCGTCCGCGACGACCTTGCTGCCGTCGGTCGGGACGCAACGTGCGTAGGTCTCGGGCGACGTCGGGGTCGTGCTGTTGAGCGGCCAGGTGCCGCCGGCGAGGTTGCCGTTGGCGAGCACGGTCTGCGGCTGGGCCGCGCCGCCCGTCTTCGACGAGGTGCTCTCGAAGACGAACGAGTCGACCAGGTCGGCCGCGACGTACGCCGTGCCGTTCCAGGCTCCCGCCTGGTAGAGCCGGACCTCATCGCCGCCAGCTCCGAGTCCGAACGGGGCGCTTACCGGGGTGGAGCCGGTGAAGAGGCCGTCCTCGTTGGCCGGCTCGAAGGTGACGAAGGCGCCCGGGTTCAAGGTCGTGCCGGACGGGATCACGTCACCGTCGGCGTCCTTGTCGTCGGCCAGGACCCAGCCGGAGAGATCGATCGGCTGGGTGCCGTCGTTGGTGAGCTCGACCCAGTCGGGGCCGCCGGCGGCGTCGCTGGCCTGCACCTCGTTGATGCGCACCGGCGGAGTGCAGTCGTTAGCCGCGCTCGGGGTGGAGTCGAAGGAGTTGATGAACGAAGCGCTGTCAGCGGTGTCGCCGAACTGCACGTTCTGGGTGACACCGGGGCAGCGCTCGTAGGTCACACCGGCCTCGTGGGCCGTCCAGCTGACCGCGTCGACCAGAGCCTTGGTGGGAGAGAAGAACCGGGCCTGGTCCGGGCCGCCGAGACCGAAGATGAACTGGGTGTTCGCGTAGAACGTCACGAACCCGTGCGCCGGGATGACGGTGTTGCCGGCGGTGCTGGTGTCGGTCGGGTCGTTGTTCGTCCCTGGGATCTGCCAGGTGTGGCTGGAGTCGGTCGGGAACACTGTCGGGTCGCCACTGCCACTGAACGATCCGGTGACCCCGCCGTTGTCGGCCAGGTAGGCACCGGAGAGGTTGACCGCGGAGGCGCCGGTGTTCTCCAGCTCGATCCAATCACCCTCGACGGCGCCGTTCGTCTCGACCTCGTTGACCCGGATGCTGCCGTAGCCGACGGTGCTGCCGGTGGCGCAGTTGTTGGCACCCGCCGTGCTCGAAGCGGCGCCGTCGGTGATTGCCCCGGTCGCGGTGAACGAGCCGGTCCCGTCGGGGCAGCGGCCGAGCGACGGGGTGAACGCCGTGCTCCAGGTGGCGGTGTCGACCGAGGTGGCTCCGTCCTTCAGGGTGATCGTGTCCCCGGCAGCAGCCGGGTTGGACGACCCACCCAAGGTGACCTCGGCGTAGTGACCGGCCGGGATCGACGTCCCGCTGGCTCCGTCCACCGTCGTGGTGGTCGAGGAGATCGGGGTCGGCGTACCGCTGGTGTCGGTGAGCGTGTAGCCGGTCGCCAGGTTCGCCGCTGTCGTGGTGCTGGTGTTGGCCAACTCGACCACGCCGTGGGTCAGGTCGACCTCGTTGATCTTGACGATCGCGTCGGTCGGGTTGGCGCAGACGTTCGTCGCGGACGGCGTGGCCGTGAAGCTCTGCGCCCACGCACCGGTCGCGTCCGGGCAGCGGCTGATGCTGCTGCCGACCGCGGGATCGGCCAGGCCGTCGGCGAGCGTGTCGCTTCCGAAGCCGACACGATCGGCGTCGGTCCCGTCGGGGGCGACCAGCGCCGCCTCGTCAGCGGACCCGCTGAGGCCGAAATCGCCCGCCGGCTTGGCCGTCCCCCACGGGTAGGCGACGCCGGTCTCGAGCGTGGTGGAGGACTGGCCGCCGACGGCGTACGCCTGGATCGCCACCGGCTTCGTCGGGCTGGTGCCGGTGCTGGCGCCGAGGTAAGCGGCCGCCGGGAACACGTCCTTGTCGCCGGTGCCGCCGTTGTCGTTGAGCCACCAGCCGGTCAGGTCGACGCCGAAGGTGCCGGCGTTGTCCAGCTCGATCCAGTCGCTCAGACCCTTGCCGTCGGCACCGTTGAGGCCGCCCGTCTGCACCTCGTTGACCTTCAGGCCGGCCTTGACGGTCGTCAGCGCGACCGCGGCGGTCGGGCAGGAATTGGCCGCGCTCGGCGTGATGCCGGTGACCGGGATCATCGCGAAGGCGGTCGCAGTGATCGAGCAGCGACTGTAGTCCTTGCCGTCACCAGAGGCGGCGGTGAACCAGAACTGGTCGACCAGGGTGGTCCCGTCGTACACCCGGGCGGCGTCGCCGGAGTTGCCGAGCCCGAAGTTTCCGGCGTGCGCGCTCGCCCCCACCTGGTAGGCGACCTGGCCGCCGGCCGGGATCACGGTGGTGTCACCAGCCGCTGCGCTGATCGTGTACGCGTGTGCGTCGGTGTCGTCCTTGAGGATCCAGCCGCTGACGTCCTCATCATTGGCGCCGGTGTTGGTCAGCTCGATGAAGTCCGTGGGGAATCCGGCATCGGTCCCGGTGGCGGCGCCGCCATCGGCGAACACCTCGCTGATGTGGATGTCGGCGTCGAGAGCCGCGCCGACGGCGGCCTGCGCCGCCGGGGCAGCTGCGACGGCAGCGAGGCCGCCCAGCGGCAGCACCAGCGCGGCGAGGAGAGCAGGGATGGTGCGGCGGCGCTGTGCAGACACGAATACCTCGAAAGACCGGCGACAAGGGGGCGATGGGGAACTTCTCAGTGCCGGTGGAAATCCAGGTGAACGGCGAGGGTTGTTTGGTCGAACTCGGGCTGTGGGCCGGGGGTGGGTCTGATGCGGTGCCCCGGGTGGGGGTCGAACCCACACTGAACGGTGTTTAAGACCGCTTCCTCTGCCGGTTGGGATACCGGGGCGCTGGGCTGATCATAAATAGGTCTGCCGGGCATGCAGCGCGTGCGCGCCCGCGACCCGGTCGAGGAACAGCAGCCCGTCACAGTGGTCGATCTCGTGCTGCAGGGCGCGGGCCTCGAACGCCTCGGCCTCGATGACGACCTCAGCGCCCGTTCCCGGCTGCTGGCCCCGTACGACGAGGCGCGATGCGCGCTTCACGTCGCCGGTCAGGTCGGGCACGCTCATACAGCCCTCGCGGGCCCTCTCGTTGCGGGTCGCGCTGACGACCTCCACGTTGCAGAGCACGAAGGTGCCATGGTGCCCGCGGGTCTTCGGATGATCGGACACATCCACGCAGAACACCTTGGCGCTCACGCCGACCTGCGGCGCGGCAAGGCCCACACAGCCTGGCGAGATCCGCATCGTGGCGACGAGGTCTGCTGCGAGCTGGACGATCGCGGGGTCGGTTGGATCCACGACTGCACCTGGCTCGGACAGCACCGGGGCCGGGGCGCGGACGACGTCGAGCACGGTGCCGACGATGTCCTCGAAGGACGACGGGCTCACAGGTCGTCGCTCTCCAGTGCCCGTAGCGTGACCTCGACGCCCACCGCGGCACCGGCCCCGGCGAGGGCGCGAGCGAGCGCATCCGGATCTGCTGACGCCGGCAGGTCGACCTCGGCCAGCAGCACATACAGGTCGCCGGCGAGCCGGGTGGTCAGGTCGGTGACGTTGCCGCCTGCATCGGCGATCCGGCCGATCATCGTCGAGACGATGCCGGGGCGGTCTCCCCCATGCACGCTGAGCAGGTACGCCGTACCGCGGCTTGGCGCCTGCTCGGCCGGCACCTCGCGCACCGAGACCGACAGGGTGCCGTCGACGGTGAGCCCGCCCAGCGCCTCCTCGACAGTACTCGCGTCAGTGCTGCCTTCAGAGATCAGCATCATCGCGAAGTGACCGCGCAGCAGCGTCATCGTCGAGTCCTCGATGTTCAGCCCCAAGTCCGCGAGCACGCCGGTGGTCCCAGCGATGATCCCGGGACGGTCGTGGCCGAGGACGGTGATGGCGAGGAGCGGCATGGCGGAAGTCTGGCAGGTCGGGTGGTTTCGACAAGCTCAACCGGCGGTGTCACCCGCCGTTCGTACCGGCCTAGGGATGTGTCAGCTCTTGCGCCCGGGTGAAGACCGCGTCCAGCATCACCGGGGTCAGGCGGCCGGTGAAGGTGTTGTGCTGCGAGGGGTGGTAGCAGCCGAGGAGGGTGATGGGGCCGGCTGGGCCTTCGAGCACGACCTCGACCGCGTGGCCGAACTTCGGTTGCGGCTTCGGGACCGCGAAGCCCGCGTCCCGTAGCGCCTTGAGCGCCGCAGCCCATCCGAACGCCCCCAGCGTCACCACGACCTTCAGCGAGGGCGCGACCAGCTCGACCTCGCGGGCGACCCAGGGAGCGCAGGTGTCGCGCTCGACCGGAGTGGGCTTGTTCTCGGGCGGCGCGCACCGGACCGCGGCCACCATCCGAGCCCCGATCAAGGCCTCGCCGTCGCCGGCGTGCACCGAGTCCGACTGCCGCGCCAGGCCAACCCGATGCAGCGAGGCGAACAGCCAGTCCCCCGAGCTGTCGCCGGTGAACACTCGCCCGGTCCGGTTGCCACCGTTCGCGGCTGGCGCCAGCCCCACGATCAAGATCGGCGGCTCGGGGTCGCCCCAGCCGGCGATCGGACGGCCCCAGTAGGGCTGATCGGCGAACGACGCGCGTTTCGTCTCCGCGACATCCTCGCGCCACCGGACCAGGCGTGGGCACGCCGAGCAGACCGACACCCGCGCCTCGAGCTCGGCCAGCGAATCGGTCCCGGCCAGCCGCCGTACCTGCGCAGCCGTCCGCGCAACCTCCGTGTCCGGGCTGGCCGGATCCTCCGGCCACCCGGTCCCCGGCGGGACCGGGCTGTCGAAGAGCTGACCCGTCACCGGGTGTGGGAGCACGACTCAGTCCTCCTCAGGCACGGGCTGCTCCTGAGGTCCGTAGACCGGCGTCCCAGGTGTGTGCGGGAACATCCCCAACGCATTCGCCCGCTCAAGCTCGGCGGCGGCTGCCAGCAGCGGTGCCTGCTCCTCGATCTCCTCGATCCGGTTGTCCCGGGCTGCGTCGTACTCGGCGCCGAACATCATCGCCACGTTGGTCAACCAGAGCCACAGCAGGCCGACGATGACGCCGGCCACCGAGCCGTAGGTCTTGTTGTAGGAGGAGAAGTTGGCGACGTAGAACGCGAAACCGGCAGACGCCACCACCCACAGCACCAAGGCCAGCAACGCGCCCGGGGTCAGGAAGCGCAGCTTGCTGCGGTGCGAGTTGGGGGTCGCATGGAAAAGGATCGCCAGCACGATCAGCAGCACCAGTGCCAGGCCGGGCCACTTCGCGATCTCCCAGATGTCCTGGGCTGACGTGCCGACACCGATCTGATTGCCGACCGACGTGGTGACCGGGCCGCTCACCGTGATGATCACGACGGCCGCCACACAGAGCACCATCGAGATCAGCGTGATGATCAGCATGATCGGGCGCAGCTTCCAGAACGGCCGGTCCTCCTCGACCTCCTGGACCACGTTCATCGCGCGCGAGAAGGCACCGACGTACGACGAGGCGGAGTACAGCGCGCCGCCGAGGCCGATGGCGAAGGTGACCGTCGCCCCGTCCGCGTTCGCGACCTTGCTCAGCGTCGGCTGGATGTCGTGCAGCCGACCAGACGAGATCAGCGGCGCCAAGATGTCGTTGACGGTCTTGATGGTTTGATGCGGATCGCCCACCAGCGCAAGCAACGAGAGCAGGGCCAGCGCAGCCGGGAAGACCGACAGCACGGCGTAGTAGGTCAGGCCCGCGGCGAGGTCGGTGTCGTCGTGGCGCAGGAAGTTGCGCGCAGCCGTGAACAGCAGCCTCATCTCACAGCACTCCAGGCGATCCCGTCGAGGATGTCGGACTCCGACACCGTCACCGTACCGACACCGGTGCGCAGCAGGATGCGTTCGAGGATCAGCGCGCCGGCGCCGATGACGTCGGCCCGCCCCGGGTGCATATAGCCCAGCTCGCGGCGCTCGCCGACGGTCATCGCGATCAGGGCCTCGATCGTTGCCTGCACGGCATCCCGATTCAACACGGCACCGTGCACCCGTGACCGGTCGTAGTGCGCCAGCCCGAGCGTCCCGGCTGCGACCGTCGTCACCGTGCCGGCGACCCCGACGAGCGTGGACGCGAGGGCCGGATCGACCCGACACGAGTCGAGGGCGGCATCGATGTCGGCGCGGACAGCGGCAACCTGCCCGGCCGTCGGCGGGTCGCCCGCCAGGTGCCGTTCAGTCAGCCGTACCGAGCCGATGTCGAGCGAGTGCGCGGCAGTCACCGTGCCGTCGGCATCGCCGAGGACGAGCTCGGTCGAGCCGCCCCCGATGTCGATCACCAGGATCGGTGCCTGCGCGAGCAGAGTCCGAGTCGCCCCGTCGTACGACGCCCGCGCCTCCTCGTCGCCGCTGATCACCTCGACCTCGACACCGATCCGGCTGCGGACCGCCTCGGAGAACTCCGCGGCGTTCTCGGCGTCCCGGGCAGCCGAGGTGGCGCAGAAGCGGATCACGTCGGGGCGGTGCGAGGCGACCATCGGCGCATACTCATCGAGCGCCGCGAACGTCCTCGCCAGGGACTCCTCGGAGATCCGGCCGGTACGGTCGACGCCCTGTCCGAGCCGGACGATCCGCATCTCCCGGACGAGCTCGTCCGCGGTCCCCGTCGCCGGGTCGAGGTCGGCGATCAGCAACCGCAGCGAGTTGGTGCCGCAGTCGAACGCGGCCGCCCGGGTCATCATCACTGTGCCCCGGCGGATGTCTCGAGAGGATCGACGCACGAGCCGGACCTCCACCACGCGCCGAGCAGCGCCAGCACCTCGTCGCCGAGCGGGTTGGCGCCCGTGCCTTGAGCCAGCGACTGCCCGGCGAGCACGTGCAGGCACTTGACCCGGTCCGGCATCCCGCCGGCCGAGATCCCGTCGATCTCGGGCACGCTCAGGCCCGCGTCCGCGGCGATCGCGTCGCGCGCAGCCAGGTAGGCCTCGTGAGCCGCGCGGTAGTCGGCAGCAAGCGCATCGTCGCCAGTGAGCCGGTCCGACATCTCCTTCATCAGGCCGGAGGCCTCCAGGGTGCCGATCAGCGACGCCGCCCGCGGGCAGGTCAGGTAGTACGTCGTCGGGAACGGCGTGCCGTCATCGAGCCGAGGTTGGGTCGTCACCACGTCCGGGTTGCCGCACGGGCACCGGTGTCCGACCTCGTGGATCGAGCGCGGCAGCCGGCCAAGCTGTGCCTGGACTGCCTGCACGTCGCGGCCCTCGATGCTCACCGCGTCATTCTCGCAGGTCAGCGGCGCCTCTTCGACGCCTAGTGCGGCGACGGGCTCGGCGTCGGGAGGATCTTGGTAGCCGGCGGTGGCCGTTTCACCAGCTTCTGCGGGTGGTCGGCAGCGTCCATCGAGGACCGCACCTTGGTCCACCACGCCTCGGGCGCGCTCTTGTGCACGCCGACGCTCGTCGGATCGGTGAGCTTGTCGTTGCCGGTGATCGGGTCCCCGTTCGAGTCGAGCACCTGGTACGCCGTCTCGCCGGGCAGCACCCAGCCGAACTGCTCGCGCGCCTGCTGCTCGACGTACGCCGGGTCGTTCCAGCGCGCCTTCTCCTTGCGGTCGGCAGCGATCGCCGACTCTGACTTCGCGATCTGGCTCTTCAGCGAGTTGATGTCCGACTTCTGCTGAAGGTAGGCGCGCATCGAGGAGGCGTAGAGCACGACCAGGACGACCAGCACGCCGAGGAGGATCAGTGCCCGGAAGGTGAAGCGGGGCCGCTCGACCTGCCCGGCGGCCGCGGCCGCGCGGCGTACCGGCGGCGTGCCGGACCCGCCCCGTTGCGCGGGACGGGTGTTGCGCGGCGGGCGACCGCCGCGTGGCTGCTTGCCTCTCTCCGCCATCAGACCCGTTCTTGCCCGTTCAGCCCTGGTAGCGCGGGAAGGCCCCGCGGCCGGCGTACCGGGCGGCGTCGCCGAGGTCGGCCTCGATCCGGAGCAGCTGGTTGTACTTCGCCACCCGCTCGGACCGGGCCGGAGCACCGGTCTTGATCTGCCCGCAGTTCACTGCGACCGCGAGGTCGGCGATGGTGACGTCCTCGGTCTCGCCGGACCGGTGGCTCATCATGCAGCGGTACCCGTTGCGGTGCGCCAGGTCGACCGAGTCCAGGGTCTCGGTCAGCGAGCCGATCTGGTTGACCTTGACCAGCAGCGCGTTGGCCTGGCCGCCGTCGATCCCGCGCTGGAGCCGCTCGACGTTGGTGACGAACAGGTCGTCGCCGACGAGCTGGGTCTTGGCGCCGAGCTGGTCGGTGATGGTCTTCCACCCGTCCCAGTCGTCCTCGTCGAGCGGGTCCTCGATGGAGACGATCGGGTAGCTCGCCACCAGATCCGCGTAGTACGCCGTCATCTCGGCCGCAGTCTTGGACGCGCCTTCGAAGGTGTAGACGCCATCGGTGCAGAACTCGCTCGCGGCGACGTCGAGCGCCAGCACGACGTCCTTGCCGAGCACCAGCCCGGTGGTGCCGATCGCCTCGGAGATCAGGTCGAGCGCGGCGCGGTTGCTGCTCAGGTCCGGGGCGAAGCCGCCCTCGTCGCCGACGCCGGTCGCCAGGCCCTGCTTCTTCAGCACCGCCTTGAGGGCGTGGTAGACCTCGGCGCCAGCCTGCAGGGCCTCGCGGAAGGTCGGTGCGCCGATGGGCGCGATCATGAACTCCTGGATGTCGACGTTGGTGTCGGCGTGCGCGCCGCCGTTGAGGATGTTCATCATCGGCACCGGCAGCAGGTGCGCGTTGGGGCCGCCGACGTAGCGGTAGAGCGGAAGGTCGGCGCTGGCTGCCGCCGCGTTCGCGACCGCCAGCGAGACGCCCAGGATGGCGTTCGCACCGAGGTTGGCCTTGTTGGGGGTGCCGTCGAGGTCGAGCATCTCCTGGTCGACGAGGCGCTGGTCGCTGGCGTCGAGACCGATGATGCGCTGGGCGATCTGCGACTCCACGGCGCTGATCGCCTTCTGCGTCCCCTTGCCGCCGTACCGGTCGCCGCCGTCGCGGAGCTCGACGGCCTCGAAGGCGCCAGTGGAGGCGCCGGAGGGCACCGCAGCGCGCCCGAAGCTGTCGTCCTCGAGGATCACCTCGACCTCGACGGTCGGGTTGCCCCGGGAGTCGAGGATCTCGCGGGCGATGATGTCTTCGATGGCTGCCAAGGGGACTCCTGGATCGAGGTGAGAACGGCGCGGCAAGCCTAACGGGGGCCGGGCTCGATCCGGCGCAGCACCCGCCTCGTGGCCGCCCGTAGCGCCTGCTCCGGGTCGACCCCGTCGGCGCGGGCCTCGATGACCAGGGCCAGTAGCCGGTCGCCGAGGTCCTCGGAGGGCTGTGGCGCGACCGCGTGCCCGGCGTGGTCGAGCCGGTCCAGCGCCTTCATCGCCCGCAGCAGCGCCGGCAGCTCCTCGGGTACGCCGGCCATCAGCGAGCTGCGCTGCTTCTCAGTCGCCTTGATCTGCTGCCACTGGTCGTCGATCGCTGCGGCATCGTCGGCCGACGCTGTCGCGGTCTCCGGTGCGAACACATGCGGGTTGCGGCGCCGGAGCTTGGCGACGAGGTCCGCAGCGACGTCGTCGATGTCGTACTCGCCGGCCTCGGCCGCGATCGCGGCGTGGAACCAGACCTGGAGCATCAGGTCGCCGAGCTCCTCGCGGAGGTCGGCAGGGCTGCCGGTCTCGATCGCCTCGAGGACCTCGTAGGTCTCCTCGAGGAGGTAGCGGGTCAGCGAGCTGTGGGTCTGGCCGGCCTTCCACGCGCATTCCTCGCGCAGCCGAGCCATCACCTCGGTCAGCTCGTCGAGGGGACCTTCGGCACCGGCGCCTGGCTCATCCACACGCCTGGCTCATCCACACGTCTGGCCGGGCGCGAGCGACGTCAGGAACGCGGCGCTCGGGGACGCAGCGACGGCGTCCTTGGCAAACGACGTGACCGCCTTGGAGGCAGAAGGGTCGACGACCGTGGTCGCGCCGTCAGCGCCAAGACCGTAGATCGGATTGACGTCGATCTTCACGCCCTTGCGGAACGAGTTGCGCAAGGCGGTAACGGCCGCGGTGATCTGGTCCTCGGTCGGCTGGGTGGTGCCCTGCTGCTCGAGCTCGGAGTTAGCGAGCACCTGGATGCCGTAGCCGGCCTTGATCGAGTCCAGGGCCAGCGCGTCGAACCGGTCGCGGTCCTTGGCAGGCACCGCCTTCGCGGACGCCTCAGCCGACGTGAGGTCGTCCTTGTAGAGCGACGGGGAGACCTTCACGCCGACCTTCTTGATCAGCTGGTCGTCGAGCGCGTTGTTGATCAGCGCGGTGGCGATATAGGTGCGGACCTTGTCCATCGTGACCGGCGAGACCTGCTGGCTCGGATCCTTGGCAGCGCTGTTGATCAAGTTGCACTGGTACGTCGAGAGCAGGTCCACGTCGGCCTTGGTGACGGTCGTGCCGCCTACCTTGGCCGCCACGTCGCTGGAGTGCGCGCACCCCGACATGGTCAGCGCCGCGACGGCGACGACAGCGAGCAGGACCGGACGAGGTGCCTTCACAGAGGGACTCCTAGCTCTTGTGCTCAGTTGCAGGCGGGTCGATCACAGCATCGATCACCCCGACTGCCCAGGTCAGCAGGTCCTCGTCGCGCAGCGCGTGCGGACGCGGCACCAGCATCGTACGCAGACCAGCCTTGACCAGGCTCCCGGGGTAGACCCGGTTCAGCCGTACGACGCGCGAGTCGGGCAGCTCGACCGGGTGGAACCGGAGGTACTTGCCCTGGACGGTGACCTCGCTGACCGCGGCCGCCCGGCAGCGCGCACGGAACCGGGCCACCTCCAGCAGCCGGGTCACCGGCGCCGGCGGGGCGCCGTACCGGTCGGCCATCTCCTCGCGGAGCACCTCGATATCCGCAGGCGCCCGGACCTCGGAGAGCCGTTTGTACATCTCGAGGCGGAGCCGCTCGCTGGGCACGTAGTCGTGCGGCAGGTTCGCCTCGATCGGGATCTCGATCCGGACCTCCACCAGCTCCTCGGCGCCCTGCCCGTCCTGACGGAACTCCGAGACCGCCTCGCCGACGAGCCGGACGTAGAGGTCGAACCCGACGTCGGCGATATGCCCCGACTGCTCGCCACCGAGCAGGTTGCCGGCACCGCGGATCTCGAGGTCCTTCATCGCGATCGCCATGCCGCCGCCGAGATCGGAGTGCTGGGCCAGCGTCGCCAGCCGCTCGTGGGCGGTCTCGGTCAGCGGCTTGTCGGTGGGATAGAGGAAGTAGGCGTAGGCACGCTCACGGCTCCGGCCGACCCGGCCGCGCAGCTGGTGCAGCTGGGAGAGGCCGAGGGTGTCGGAGCGCTCGATGATCATCGTGTTGGCGTTGGAGACGTCCAGACCGGACTCGACGATCGTGGTGCAGACGAGGACATCGAAGCGGCGCTCCCAGAAATCGAGCATGACCTGCTCGAGCTGGTGCTCGCCCATCTGCCCGTGCGCGGTCGCGACGCGCGCCTCCGGCACCAGCTCCTTGATCTTGGCAGCCGCCTTCTCGATCGAGCCGACCCGGTTGTGGATGAAGAAGACCTGGCCCTCGCGCAACAGCTCGCGCCGGATCGCGGCGATCACCTGGCGGTCCTCATACGCGCCGACGTAGGTCAGCACCGGGTGCCGTTCCTCGGGCGGGGTGGTGATCGTGGACATCTCCCGGATGCCGGTGATTGCCATCTCCAGCGTCCGCGGGATCGGCGTCGCACTCATCGCGAGCACGTCGACGCTGGTCCGCATCCGCTTCATCAGCTCCTTGTGCTCGACGCCGAAGCGCTGCTCCTCGTCGACCACGATCAAGCCCAGGTCCTTGATCTTGATGTCCGGATTCAGCAGGCGGTGGGTGCCGATCACGATGTCCACCGAGCCGTCGGCGAGCCCCTCGATGACCGCCTTGGCCTCCTTGTCGGTCTGGAACCTGCTCAGCTGCTCGAGACGGACCGGAAAACCACTCATCCGCTCGGCGAACGTCGAGTGGTGCTGCGTCACCAGCAGCGTCGTCGGCACCAGCACGGCGACCTGCTTGCCGTCCTGGACTGCCTTGAACGCCGCCCGGACGGCGATCTCGGTCTTGCCGTAGCCGACGTCGCCGCAGACCAGTCGGTCCATCGGGACGGTACGGCGCATGTCCGCCTTGACCTCGTCGACCGTGGTCAGCTGGTCGGGCGTCTCGTGGAACGGGAAGGCGTCCTCGAGCTCGCGCTGCCACGGCGTGTCCGGGCCGAACGCGAAGCCCTGGGTGGCTTGCCGGGCGGCGTACAGCTTGATCAGCTCGGCGGCGATCTGGCGGACCGCCTTGCGGGCCCGGCCCTTGCGCTTGGCCCAGTCGGCGCCGCCGAGTCGGTCCAGGCTCGGGGCCTCGCCGCCGACGTACCGGGTGACCTGGTCGAGGGTGTCGGCCGGGACGTACAGCTTGTCAGCGGGCTGCCCGCGCTTGGAGGAGCCGTACTCGAGCACCAGGTACTCGCGCATCGCGCCGTGCACCTCGCGCTGCTTCATCTCCAGGAACCGGCCGACCCCGTGCTGCTCGTGCACTACGAAGTCACCGGGTTTGAGCTCCAACGGGTCGATCTGCTTCTTGCGCCGGGTCGGCATCGCCCGCATGTCCCGGGTCGAGGCCTTCTGGCCGGACAGGTCCTCACCGGTCAGGACGACGACGCCCGGAGCTGGGACCACTAGGCCACGGGTGAGGCAGCCTTGGATGACCTCGACGACCTTGTCGGCACCCCCGGGCTCGATGCTCTCGACCAGCCGGGCAGCGACGTCGTGCTCGCCGAGCACCTCGACGGTGCGCTCCGCCGGCCCCTTGCCCTGCTGGACGACGACCACCCGGCGGCCCTGCGCCAGGTGCGTGGCGATATCGGTCACCGCGGCCTCGATGTCGCCGCGGTAGGGCTCGACCGGCGCGGCGTCGACAGCACGTGACTCCACCCCGCCCTCGTCGACGAAGGCGTCATCGGTCTCGATGCCGAACGGGCTCAGCCCCCACCAGGACTTCCCCTGGCGCAGAGCCTCCTCGCGGACCTCGGCGATCGAGCGCAGTGACGCGGCGCCGAGGTCGATCGGGGCCTGGCCGCCGGAGGCAGCAGCAGCCCAGCTCGCTCCGAGGAACTCCTCGCTGGTGGCCACCAGGTCGTGTGCCCGGGTGCGGACCCGCTCGGGGTCCAGCAGTAGCACGCTGGTCTGCTCGGGCAGCAGGTCGATCAGCAGCTCCATCTCGTCGACCAGGGCCGGGGTCAGCGACTCCATCCCCTCCACGGCGATGCCTTCGGCGAGCTTGTCGGTGATCTCGGCGAGCTCGGGATGCGCTGCACCGAGCGCAGCAGCGCGGGCCCGCACCTCCTCGGTCAGCAGCAGCTCGCGGCAGGGCGGTGCCCAGAGCCGCTCGACCTTGTCGAGGGTGCGCTGGTCGGCGACGGCGAAGGTCCGGATCTCGTCGACCTCATCACCGAAGAACTCCACCCGGACGGGGTGCTCCTCGGTTGGCGGGAACACATCGACGATGCCGCCGCGGACTGCGAACTCGCCGCGCTTCTCGACCAGGTCGACCCGCGAGTACGCCGCGTCAGTGAGACTCTGCACGACGTCCTCCAGCGCGACCTCCTGGCCGGCCACCAGCTCGACTGGCACGAGGTCGGCGAGGCCCTTGACCTGCGGCTGGAGCACCGAGCGGATCGGCGCGACCACCACCTGCACCGGCCCGTTGATCGGCCCGTTGGCAGAGCCCGTCGAAACCCCAGGGTGCGCCAGCCGGCGCAGGACCGCCAGCCGACGCCCGACGGTGTCGCTGCGCGGGCTCAGCCGTTCGTGCGGCAGCGTCTCCCAGGCCGGGAAGTGCACCAGCGAGGAGGCCGGCACCAGGTCACCGAGCTCGACGACCAGATCCTCGGCCTCACGCACCGTCGCGGTGACGACCAGCACCATCCGCCCGGTGCGGGCCAGCCCGGCGATCACGAACGGGCGCAGCGAGGGCGGGCCGGTCAGGTCCAGGGTCGCGAGATCAACGTCGGCAGCCTGCCGCAGCGCGGTAGCCAAGACGGGCTCGGACAGGACGGCATCGGCGAGGCCGGCGAGACGCACAGGGGCTCCTGGGGACGTGGACAGCCCCCGGCCGGTCAGCAGACAGGGGGTCGTGGTCCCGAGTCTACGGCCCCTACTTCGTGGTGCGCTGGGCGTAGGTGTTGGCCGCCGTGAGCACGTCGGCCACGTAGGCGTTGTCGTGGTTGTAGGAGTGGATCGCGGCGTTCCAGCCCGTCACCGTGGACAGGTCGTGGCTGTCGGCGCAGAGGTAGCGGCCGGTGGTCAGCGCAGCGTCGTTGATGTCCAGCGGGTTGGCGGTACCGTCGCCGTCACCGTCGGTCCCCCACGTCGTCCAGGTCGAGGCGATGAACTGCATCGGGCCGACCGCGTGCTCCCAGGTGCTGTCTCCGTGCCACTGCGCGGACGTCGGTGTCGAGTGGATCGCGGCGAACCCGTTGCCGTTCAGGGCGGGCCCGATCACCGGTGTCGAGGAGAACCCGTTCGTCTCCAGCGTCCGGCCGCCGATCGTCCCGTTCTGGGACTCGACCCAGCCGATCCCGGCCAGGGTGTTCCAGGCGAGATGACAGGCGGGCTGATCCTTGGCCAGGGTGAGCTCGGCGTTGCCGTAGGCCACCATCGCAGGGACGGGGATGCCAGCACGTGCGCCATTGCGGGCCGCCCAGGCGGGGTCCACTGCGCTGGTCGACGTACGCCGGGTCGAGGTGACCACGGGCGTGTCCGGCGCGATCGCCGGAGCGGGCGCCGGAGCCGCGTTCACGATCGGGAGCGGCGAAGAGTCCGCGACGCTGCCGAGGTGGACGACGGCGAACCCCAGCGCTCCGATCAGCCCCAGGGCGACCACCAGCACGGTCGCCAGGACCGGGGTCCTCGCGATCACCCGGCGCTGAGCCGCAGCGGGCAGCGGCCGCTCGGTCGGCACAGCTCCGGGAGGGATCGGATCGGACACATCGACCATGATGCGTGACTCAGACAAGGACCAGGTACCGATCGCACAACCATGGACTCACCAGGAGTCCGGGGGTCGAGGAAGGCTCAGCCGAAACGGCCGTTGACGTAGTCGGCGGTGCGCTCGTCGCGCGGGCTGCCGAACATCGCTGTCGTGTCACCGTGCTCCACGATCACGCCAGGCGTGCCGTGCGAAGCGAGGAAGAATGCACACTGGTCGGAGACCCGCATCGCCTGCTGCATGTTGTGGGTGACGATGACGATCGTGACCTCTTCGGCCAGCGTCCGCATCGTCTCCTCGATCACGCGGGTCGATGTCGGGTCCAGCGCCGAGCACGGCTCGTCCATCAGCAGCACCCGCGGCTTGATCGCCATCGAGCGCGCGATGCACAGACGCTGCTGCTGACCACCCGAGAGGCCGCCGCCGGGGGCATCGAGGCGGTCCTTGACCTCGTTCCAGAGGCCGCCGAGCTTGAGGCAGTGCTCGACGAGGTAGTCCTTCTCGTTCTTGTCAGCCTTCTTGCCAGTCAGCTTGAGGCCGGCCAGCACGTTCTCGCGGATGGACATTGCCGGGAACGGGTTCGGCTTCTGGAAGACCATGCCGATGTCTCGGCGAGCGCGGGTGATCCGCACGGTGGCGTCGTAGATGTCCTCGCCATCGAGGATGACCTCGCCGGCCAGGGAGGCGCTCGGCACCAGCTCGTGCATCCGGTTCAGGATCCGCAGGAAGGTCGACTTGCCGCAGCCCGAGGGACCGATCAGCGCGGTGATCTTGCCCGGCGCCATCGTCAGCGAGACCCGCTCGAGCACCTTGTGGTCGCCGAACCACGCCGACACGTCCACAGCCTTGAGCTCGGCAAGGGAGGCGTCCGGTGCCTGCGCGCGCGCTTCAGCGAGCTGGGTCTCAGCGAAAGCCAGCGTGTCCGCGTCAGCGCTCGGTGCGTAGGTCATGGACTTCCTTCCTTCGGATAGATCGAGTATGCGGTGGGAGCACGCGTGAACCGGCCCGCGAACAGGACGAATCGGACAGGTTGGGCAAGTGTTCCGGAGTGGTTCACCTGGCGTTCAGATTCAGTAGAGGTTCGGCATGACGACGACGATCTGCTTGGCGATCTCGACGCCGACCAGGAGGGCCAGCGGCACCCCGACGATCCAGGTGTGCCAGCGGCCCCAGCGGCGCAGCGCGATGATCACGCCGACCGCGACGAGCAGGGCGCCTTCGCCCCAGAGGAACAGCATCAGCCAGCCGCTCGGGTCGGACGCGAGGGCATCCTCAGACGGCTGCAGCGTCCCGGGACGGAGCACCGGCTGCGGGGTCGCGAAGGCGGTGCCGACAAGCTTCGCGTCGACCCGGATAACGGCGCCGGCGATGAACGGCGTCCCGTGCGCGGTGACCAAGGTCAGTCCGCCAGCCGTGGCCGAGGCCAGGGTGGGAGCCTTCTCGCCGGCGTACCGGACGTCGGTGACCTGGAAGGTCGCCTTGCCCTGGCCGGTGGTGGTCGTGATGGTGGCCCCGGCCTTGAGGTTGCCGAGCTTGCCGAACGGCCCGCCGTACGACGCCTGGCGGCCGTAGACGACGCTGACGCCCTCCTGACCCGGCAGCGGGGTGTCGCGGCGGTGACCGGGGCCGTCGAGCAGCGTCCGGCCGGTGGTGCCCTCGACGATCGTCTGCTTCATGCCCAGCGACGGGATCGAGATGATCGCGACCGGCGAGCCCAGCTTGAGCAGCGCTCCGTTAGCGTCGACCTGGCCGATCGGGGCGGTGCCGAATGCGAGCTCGCCGCGGAACTTGTTGAACAGGACCGACTGGCTGCGGTGCTCGGCGAGGTTGGACAGCACCAGCAGGTGCAGGGCCAGCCCGACCACGAGCATCGCGAACACGACCATGGCCCAGCCCGAGGCGCGCA
Source organism: Marmoricola sp. (assembly GCA_035695505.1). Classification (GTDB taxonomy): domain Bacteria; phylum Actinomycetota; class Actinomycetes; order Propionibacteriales; family Nocardioidaceae; genus Marmoricola. The sequence continues at coordinate 21,657 of DASRRQ010000117.1, forward strand.
GCAGCGTGCGGTCACTCGGACGGCCGATCGCGCGCCGCAGGTCAGCCGGGGCCGCCGTGTCGATGACGCGCCCCGGAGAGCGGCGCTGACCGCCGCCCGGCGAGCGGAGGTTCTTGAACGATTCGAGCGAACGGCGGAGCACCGCCCCGGCCTTGGCCGGGACGGTGCTCGCCGTGCTTGGTGCAGATTCCGACAACGGTCAGCTGACCTTCAGCGTTGCCAGCTTGGTCGACGCCTTGGCGGCGACGTTGCCGTTACCGGCGTAGGAGACGTACACGGTGTACGTGCCCTTCGGCAGCTTGCCCAGCTTGGCGGTGGCCTTGCCGCCGCTCAGCGTGGCGCTGTGCGACTGCTTGGTGGCCGAGCCCTTCTTGATGACGACCGTGACCTTGCCGGTCGGCACCAGGCCGGTGGCGGTCACCGTGACGGCGACCTTGCCGGCAACGGTGTGCTTGACCTTGGCAGCGGTCGCGTGGACTGCCGCCGTGGTCTTGGCCACCGTGAAGGAGCTCCTCGCGATCCCTGCCGGGGCGACACCGGCAAGGTTCGGGGTGAACCCGTCAGTGGCGGCACCGCCGTAGGAGATCGCACCGGCCGCCGGAGTCGGGACCGAGAAGCTGATCGACGACTTGCCAGCCGCGATGGTGCCGGCGTAGACCTTGTTGTTGATCGTCACAGAGAAGGCGCCGCCGCCGTTGCCGTTGGAGGCCACGTTGAACGTCACCGTCGACGAGCGACCCGCTACCGCAGCCGAGTGGGCCACGGTGATGGTCGGGATGTCATAACCGCTGTGGGTGGCGTCCGTGCCGTAGGTCTTAGCGGTGCTTCCGCAGCTGGTGTCAGGCAGGAAGCCGTAGGCCTTGATGGTGTTGACATCGAGGCAGACCTTCGAGCCCTTGCCGACGAAGGTGTCGGTCAGCGCGCGGTACTTGGCGTTCAGGTTCGGGTGCAGCCATGCCTGCGTCGGGATGATGTTGTACACCTCACGCGTCAGCGAGAACGACGCCGACTCGGTGCCCTTGGCAGCGTAGGTCTGGTACGACGCGTTCGGGGCCAGCGTGGCGCTCTGGCTCGAGGCGTCACCCGTGTAGGGCAGCACGCCACCCGTCGCGGGAGCTCCGGTGACCGAGGAGTCGAACGGAACCAGGGCGTAGTCCGTACCGGCGATCTTGCCGGTGTCGGGGTCAGCAATGAGGCCGTTGTGGTAACCGATGAACTTTGCCGCCGAGAACGGCGCGATTGCAGCGACGCTGTGGCTGGTCGAGTCGGTCACGACCTGCGCGTCGTGCTCCTGGACCGGACCGCCGCTGTAGTCGATCGCACCGACGTACGGGGTGCCAGTGGCTGGCGGCGTGGTGCTCGGGAACAGACCGTCGCCCTTGGTGCTGGCGCCCGCAGTCAGGTTGATGTCGGTCGGGTCGAGCGCGGCCAGCTGGGCCAGGAAGAACTGGCGGCTACCCGAGCCCGCCTTCGGCAGGAAGGCCTGGATGGCCACGAAGCCTGAGCCTGAGTCCACGGTGCCGGGGGTGGTCTCCGCCTTGAGCTGGCCGGTGGTCGTGTTGATCTCGTTGACCTGGCTGGAGTAGATGTTCACCAGGTCGGAGATCTTCAGGCCGTCGCCATCGTTGGTCAGCAGGAACGGGCTGTTCGCCGGGACGGCGGTGCTGATCGAGTCGATCGCGAACGGGATGTCGGTGGTGACACCGGCGCTGGCGCTGGACGTCTGCACGACGCCCTGGGTGCCCGAGGCGCGGGAGTAGTCGACGTCACCGACGTTGAACCCGCTGACACCTGAGGTGGCGCCGATCGAGTCGAGGAGCGCCTTGTAGCCGGGGCCGGAGCCGTTGGGACGCAGAGCCTGACCGGCTGCCGGGCTGGCGGCGACGACGGTCACGTGGCTGCGGGTCAGGAAGTTCGCGGTACCGGTCGCAGTCCACGAGGACAGAGCCGGAGTGCCGTCGGTCTCGTTGACGAGGTCCTGGGAGATGCCGTACTCGACATCCTGGATGGTGTCGGAGCCGACGCCGACCAGGTAGCCGTTCGTGGCCGGGTCCTCGCCGGATGCCGTGGGACCGCCGGGAGCGGCCAACGCCAAGCTTGCGAAGCTCAGGCTCAGAGTGACCGCCGTGGCCAGCGCGGCGCTGGCCTTGACGACAGTGTTCTTCATCTGGAATTTCCTCTCGAAGGGGGCAGACGCTCCCCGGCCAAGGGCCCCGGAGCGCTGTGAACCTAGAACCGGAAACAGGCTTAGCGGGGTGCGCCGTGTGAACCGGGCGTGAACGTCGAGTGACCTCAACGCATTCGCCGCGCCGAGGTCACCATCACGGGGCCGCCGATCAGGCACGGAAGCGCGAAGCAGAGGGCGGCGAGCAGCGCGTAGCGCGCTGCCGGCGTGATGTCCGCCGACGGAGTCAGGCCTCCAGCCACCACCGCCACGGACTGGGTCACCGGCGTCCCACTCTGGGGCGAGCCCGCACCCGCTGCGCCTCCAGCAGGAGCGTTCCCGCCTGATCCGTCCGTGGCTCCTGTCGAACCGGACGAACCCGTGCTGCTCCCGGTTGTGGAGCCCGTGCTCTTGGACGGCTTGTGGGAGGCACACTGCGGTTTCGCGACCTCCGCCTGCAGTGCGTCAGCGGTCGCCGTGGCCTCTGATTGCTGCGTCGAGCTCAACGGCGCGTACCCGGGTGGGAGTTGGCCGAGCTTGGTGCCGGAGACCTGGCCGGCCGTCGCTGCGTAGTGCAGCAGGCTGGCGTACGCCGTGAGGTCGGAGGTAGATGCCGCACAGACGTTGACGGCGGCGTAGGTCTGCATGGTCAACGGATAACCGCCCTTGACGTACGTTCCCGGGCTCGGCTCATTGACGCCCGAGACGTCGGTCGGAGTGTCCGCCGCGAGCTGGGCCTGCATCGCCGCCGTCGTGGGCTGGACCCCGACGGTCGAAGAGTCGGAGTCCCCCGGCACCAACGTTGCCACCGGGAGCCCGTAGAGGCTCGCCGCCTGCGAGGTCGTGATCGCCATCTCGAAGCGGCTACCGGGAGTCTGTGCTGTTCCGCCGGTGAACTGGGACGGGTCGAGGGTCTCGTCCCAGAAGATCTTCGAGCCCGACTTCGCATTGACCGTCCGCACGGCACCGTCGCCGAAATCCGCCGAGTAGGGACGCAGATCCAGGCTCCCGTACGTCGGCGGCTTGGAGCCGTTGGTCGGCGCAATGTAGGTCGACGGATCAGCCTTCGGGAAGGAGTCGAAGTCGGAGGTTCCGTTGGAGTTGCAGATGTGCAGCGCAAGGTACGCCGAGTTCACGGTCGTCCCCCAATGATCCGGCGCACCGCCTAGGAACTGGCGGGCTTGGGAGTCCGAGCAGATCCAGTTCCAGACCAGGTGCGCCGCATCGCTGTCCCCGAAGGGCACGATCAGCCCGTCGGGCGCGGAGGACGGGTGGAAGTACGCGAACTCCGGGTTGAGCCCATAGAACTCGGGGTCTTGCCGCAGGCTGTCCGGGTTCCCGGAGGCCACGGTCGCACCTTTGCCGCTGCCGTCACCGGGTGTGTCGTTCCTGTACGACTGGGTGAGGAGCTTGGCCACCAGCTGCGGATCGAGCCTGAGGTCCGTGACCAAGTTGCCGTTGGTGCCGATATCAGGGTTCGCCGTATCGGCGGTATAGCTCTTGTCGATGAGGTAGCTGACCGTGATAGCCGACGTCGTGACAGGCGCGTAGTCGACGGTGGAGCCACTCAGCGCCGGCGAATCGATCGGCGACGACATGAAGCCCAGCGTCGGGAGGCCGGTGCCACCCGACACGATGTCGGTCTTGGCTTCGCTGTCACCGATCTCGGAGTAGGAGAAGTTCTTGCCCGCGGTGCACAACGGCGCCTGCCAGGACGAGAAGGCCTGGGACACCAGTTCGGATCCGGCTGTGTTGGTCTCCTGCTCGCCGAGCTTGCAGTTGGCGCCGATCGGGGTGAACGACAGCTTGACCTGCATCCGGTCCTGCCACGCCGAAGCCGACAGCGGCGAGCCAGCAACGTACGTCGGGTTCTGGCCGAGGTTCGGGTTGAACTGCTGATCAGCAGCGCTCTCCCCGTTGAGGTTGTATTCACCGCGCGGCACGACCACGAGCCAGCAGGTGTCGCCGTTGGCAGTCGACGTCGAGCTGCCACAGCCGAGGTACGGCGCGGAGAGCGCGCTCTGCAGGTCCACGATGTACTGCCCCGTGCCATTGGCGCCGGTACGCGCCACCGTGACCTCGTTGGACTGCGCCACATTGAACGGCGGAGCGTCGTTCGCGTCTTCGCTCCAGGTCAGGTTCTTCTTAGTGGGATCATCCACCGACCAGAACGGGACGGCGTTGAGCGGGGCCTGGCCGAAGATCGGGTGCGTGTAGGCAGCGCCCAGGCTCTGCTGGGGATCCGCCTCGGCGCCGGTCAGCAGGTCACGGGTCGCTGCCGCGGTTCCGGTCGCGCTGGCCAGCGAGGCATTCGGTGTGCCCCACTGGCATTGCTGGGGCGTCGGGCCGGCCTGACCCTTCCCTGCCCAGCACTGCATGATCTGCAGGTAGTCGCTCGCCGCGCCGGCCGTCGACGTCGGGGTCCCTCCGGTCCACGAGACCGACAGGCCCTGGTCGGTCAGGTTCTGCGTTTGCGACACCGTGACCTGCAGGTTCTTGAAGAGCGGCTGGTTCGGGTCGTGCGGGTCGAGCGTCGTGTTGTCGACGTAGCCGGAGTCGAAGCTGTTCCGGTTGTCGGTCCAGCTGACCGTGGTGGCGGTCGAGGTCGTCGTCGTGACCGCTACCTGCGGCCGGGCGATGTGGCCGCCGGAGACTGCCATCGCCGTGGAGAACATCCCCACGCCGAGATCCGCAGCGAGCAGGACCGCCGCAAGGTACTTGCGCCGCCCCCGGAGGAGCCAGTGCGAACGCATCAGCGTGCCGCCCGTCGACCGAGGAGGACGATGCTGGGCGGCACGAGGATGACCACCAGAAGCACCACGATCGCGATCCAGATCGCCCACCGGGAGAAGGTGGAGCCGGGGCTGCCGGACACGACGATCGGGCTCGCCGCCAGAGCCGTGCACTGACCGGTATCAGCGTCGCAGGAGGTCTTCCCGTCCGGGTTGGTCAGGCTGATCGTGCTCGCGCCGCCAGACCCGCCGCTGCTCGATGGCCCACTCGTGGCCGTGGAGCCGGTTCCTGGGATCCCGGTCCCCGTCGTGTTCCCGGTCCCGGTGGTCCCGGTGCTGGTCGTCGTGGTCGATCCGGTGTTGCCGCTGCTGTGATTGCCGGCCGCGTTGTTGTCACCCTGGCCCGAGGTGCTGGATGCCTTCGTGCCCGAGATCGGCGAGCCGTACACACAGGTTGCGGCCGCACCCAGCTTGTCGCACTTGTCGGGGTAGAGGGCCTGAGTAGCAAGGGTGTTGACACCCGAGGAGGAGAACGTGGGGTTGTTGCAACTCTTGATGTTGATGGTGCTCGCGACGGCGCCGGGGATCTTCTTCACCTGCGCCAGGCCTGCTTCAGCGAGGTTGATCGGGAGCGGCGAGTAACCGAGCGCCGGGGCCTTCTGCTGGCCCTGGCACAGGGCGTACTGGGTGAAGGCCCCCAGCGTCTGGCCCTTCTGGGTGTTGAACCCATTGTTGGTCGTCGTCGGGATGACGAAGTAGGAGTAGGAGGAGATCGGGTAGGCACGCGGATCGGTGTCCACGTAGACCGCGCTCAGATCCTGGGTCAAGTACGTGTTCGGGTTGGCGGAGTTCGTGTTCACCTTCGCCTTGAGCAGGGCGACCGCGACGTTCGAGGCCGTCGGCAGCACGTAGACCCCCGCCTTGTTCAGGACCTTGGCGACCGGGTAGCCGCTCTGCAGGGCGTAGGAGTACTCGACGTAGCCGATGCTGCCGACGTTGCCCGCCTGGGCGACGAAGCCGGCCACGCCGTTGTCACCGGACTTGGCTTGCTGGACTGTCGGGTCGTAGACGCCACTGGGGCACTGGGTGAAGAACGAGACCTCGCCGCAGGTCCACACGCTGGAGAACTGCGACTTCATCCACAGGGTGAACTGCGCCGTCGAGCCGGCTCCATCCGAGCGCACCACCGGCGTGATCTTCAGCAGCGGGAGCGCCACCCCCGGGTTGTCCGCCTTGATCTTCGGGTCGTTCCACTCTCTGATCTTGCCTTCGAAGATGCCGGCGATCGTCGGCCCGGACAGCTTGAGGTTGGTGAACTGCTTCCCGCCGACGGACAGGTTGTACATCAGGGCGGTGCCGCCGGCGACGTCCGGGACGTAGGCGAAGCTCCGGCTGGGGACGTCAGGGGTCACCGTCTTGATACCGAAGGGGATGTCGCTTGCGGCGAAGTCGTCGGTGCCCTGGGCGAAGCCGGTCAGACCTGCCACCGAGCCGGTCGCGGCGAAGTTCACCTTGATGCCCTTGTTGACCACGTCGGCGCGCCAGTCGTCGATCGCATTGGCGGCCCACGAGGATCCCTCGCCGGTGATCGGCGTGTACGTCACGGCGTCGGCGGTCGGAAGGCCGGCACCGAAGCCGAGCGCCACCACGCTGCTCAGCGTCGCGAGCAGCAGGAAGGACAGGAGACGGCTACGCATGGGAGCTCCCAGTGGAGAGTGACGTTGATTCGGGCTCAGGAGCGGGGTCCGAGGATGAGGGGCGGATGCGGCCGGCCAGGCCGACAACCCGGCGACGGATCGCAGCATTGCGCTGCCTGCGCTTGGACTTCTTGGCGACGTCCTGGGCGCCCAGGATGCGAGCGGACACGAAGAGGACGAGCACGAGCAGCATCAGGACGACCGCCGCTCCGAAGGCCCGGGCGACCATGTTGGGCTCGGGGGACTTCACGAACTCGAACACCGCCAACGGCAGCGAGACCATCGGCCCGTGCACAGGGTTGGTGTTCAGCGAGGCGGTGAAGCCCGCCGTGAGCAGCACCGGTGACGTCTCGCCGATGCCGCGTGCGGTGGCGAGGATGATCGCGGTCGTCAGGCCGCTACGCGCTGTCGGCAGCACGACGTTCAGCACCGTACGGAACTGGCCGGCGCCGAGACCGAGGCTGGCCTCCTTCAACGTCCCCGGCACGAGCCGGAAGACCACATCCGCGGCCCGGATCATGATCGGCAGCATCATCACGGTGATCGCCAGGCCGGCCGCGAGGCCAGACTTGTCGAAGCCGAGCACCAGGATGAACGAGGACAGGATGAACAGGCCCGCGACCACCGACGGCAGCGCGGTCATCGCCTCGACGATGGTCCGCACGAACCGCGAGAACGGCCCCGGGACCTCGGTCAGGAACAGCGCCGCGGTGATGCCGAGCGGGATCGTGATCGCGAGCGCGATCGTGATCTGGATCAGGGTCCCGACGATCGCGTGCCCCACGCCACCGCTGGTCAGCGGATCGAGCGGGCCCGTCGTGGTCATGTCGTGGGTGAACAAGTTCGCGTGCACGACCGCCTTGTGGCCACGCTCCACGGTGTAGAAGAGGACCGAGGTCAGCGTGAGCACGAGCAGGAACGCACCGGACTGGACGATGACCGCCACGATCCGGTCCACCACCACCGAGGCCGACTCGTCGAGCCAGACCAGCAGCGCGTAGATCGCCAGGAACAGCGCGTAGGTCACCAGGATGAACGCCAGCGAGCCGCGGATCGGGGCGACCTGCGTCGAGAAGACCGTGGCAAGAGCGAGTGCGGCGAGGACGGCGCCGATGAGCGACAGCGTGTCGCCGATCCGGACCCCGGACGTCGTACGCCGGGCCTGGGCCTCGGCCGGCACCTCCTGGTCGCTCTGCGGCAGGAAGGTGGTCGGCTGGCCGAGCGCAGCCGACTGCGGTGTCGGCTGCTGCGGGATGGTGCTCAACTGCTTGCCCCCGAACGGGACCGGGCGACCACCGAGGACGCAGCGAAGTTGATGACGAGCGTCATCAGGAACAGCGTCAGGCCGGCAGCCATCAGCGCCGAGAGGCCGAACGAGTTCGCTTCGGCGAACTGGAGTGCGATCAACGAGGAGACCGAGATCGCGCCGGACTGCAGGATGTGCGGCTGGATGGTGAAGACCGGCGAGATGATCAGGTACACCGCGATCGTCTCGCCCAGCGCGCGACCCAGGCCGAGCATCGTGCCGCCGATCATGCCGCCGCGCCCGAAGGGCAGGACGACCGTGCGGATCACACCAGCCTTGGTGGCGCCGAGTCCGAGGGCTCCTTCGCGCTCACCCATCGGCACCTGCGAGAAGACCTCCCGCATGATCGAGGTGATCACCGGCGTGATCATCATCCCGACCACGAGCCCGGCGATCAGTGTCGAGGAGGTGAACAGCGTGTAGCTCGAGATCGCGGTGTGCGAGTTCACGCCGGAGACATGGAAGATCGGGATCCAGCCGAAGTGCTGGGCGATCCAGGCCGAGACCGAGGCCAGCTTGGCCTGCAGGAAGAAGAAGCCCCACAGCCCGTAGACGATCGACGGGATCGCGGCCATCAGGTCGATCACGCCGATGAACACCGTCTTCATCCGGCGCGGAGCGTACTCGGTGATGTAGAGCGCGGTGCAGGTCGACAGCGGGACCGCGACGACGACAGCGACGAGGGCGATGAGGATCGTCCCGACCAGGACGGCTGCGACGCCGAAGTGCTTGCTGTCCGGATTCCACGCCTGGGTGGTGAAGAACTTGAAGCCTGCCTGGTGCAGCGCGGGCGCCGCCTTGAGCGCCAGGAACGTGCCGACGAGCAGCATGATCAACAGGACGGTGACACCGCCGGCAGACGCGACCCCACGGAAGATCTTGTCCGGAAGGTCCCGGACAAGCTTGATCTTGCGGGGCTGATCGATGAATCCCTCGATCGCCGCGTCATCGGTCACCTCGCGCACAAGGTGCAGCATGGGTACCTTCTGGTACCGGTTGGGGCCCCAGCGGTTAACGCACGGTGAATTGGGCGCGTGCGTACGTCACACACATGCTGGACAGGTCACCCCGCCCAAGGCCCCTCTGGCGCTTGCACCCGGGCTTCGTCAGCCTCCTGATCGGTGAGTTTCTGCTGGCTCTGCCGCTCTGCTTCTACCCGTCTGAGGTAGTGGTCAACCTCTTCGTCGATCCGCTCCTCGTCCCAGGCCAGGACGCCGGCCATCAGCTCGGCGACCTGCTGCGCCGCAAGCGTGCCGCGGTCGAAGGTCTCGATCGAGATCCGGGTACGCCGGGTCAGGACGTCGTCGAGATGCCGTGCGCCCTCGTGGCTGACCGCGTAGACAACCTCGGCCGCGAGGTAGTCCTCGGCGTGGATCAGCGGCTCGGCCAGCTCGGGATCCTCGGTCATCAGGCTGAGCACCTCGTCGACCATCCCGCCGTACCGTCCGAGCAGGTGGTCGATCCGGGCCAGGTGCAGCCCCGAGGAGCGTGCCAGCGTGGTGCGCTGGTTGGTGCGGGTCTCGAAGCCGTGGGCACCCAGCAGCGGCACCCGGTCGGTGATGCTGTCTCGTACGCCGCCTTCCAGTGACCGCGCGGCGACGTCGACGGCGTCCTTGGCCATCACTCGGTAGGTCGTCAGCTTGCCGCCGGCGATCAGCACCAGCCCGGGAACCGGCGCGACGACGGTGTGCTCGCGGGAGATCTTCGAGGTCGCCTCCACCTCCCCCTTCAGCAGCGGTCGCAAGCCGGCGTACACGCCCTCGACGTCGTCGTGGTCCAGCGGGTCCTTGAGGAGCGTATTCACGTGTCCCAGGACGTAGTCGATGTCGGCACGCGATGCGGCAGGGTGCGCAAGGTCGAGATTCCACTCGGTGTCGGTGGTGCCGATGATCCAGTGCCGGCCCCAGGGGATCACGAAGAGGACCGACTTCTCGGTCTTGGTGATGAAGCCGGTCTCGGAGCGGATCCGGTCGCGGGGAACCACGATGTGCACGCCCTTGCTGGCCTCGACATGCAGCGCACCCCGCCCGCCGACCAGCTCCTGGATCTCATCGGTCCACACGCCCGCGCAGTTGATCACGACCTTGGCGCGCACCTCGCAGGAGACATCGTTCTCGAGGTCGCGGATCGTCGCGCCGACGACCCGGTCGCCTTCGCGCAGGAAGCCGGTCACCTTGGTCCGCGAGGCGACGTGAGCGCCGTACGCCGCCGCGGTGCGGGCGATGTTCATGACCAGGCGGGCGTCGTCGACCTGGCAGTCGTAGTAGCGGATCGCGCCGGTCAGCTGGTCGGTACGCAGGTCCGGAGCCATCCGCGCGACCTGGCGCCGGAACAGGTGCTTGTGCTTGGGCACACCCATGTCGTACTTGCCGGCCATCGCCATCGCGTCGTACAGCGCCAGGCCGGCGCCGACGTACGGGCGTTCCCAGGTGTGGTGCAACGGGTAGAGGAACGGCACCGGACGGACCAGGTGCGGAGCGAGCCGGGTCAGCAGCAGGCCGCGCTCCTCGAGGGCTTCGCGGACCAGCCCGAAGTCGAACATCTCCAGGTAGCGCAGGCCACCGTGCACCAGTTTGCTGCTGCGGCTGCTGGTGCCGCTGGCGAAGTCGCGCTGCTCGACGATCGCCGTCGACAGCCCCCGGCTCACCGCGTCCAGCGCGGTCCCGGCACCGACCACGCCCCCGCCGACGACGAGGACGTCGAGCTCGGCGCCGGACATCGCCGCGAGCGCCGCCGCACGCGATCCCGGTCCGAGGTCTGCGGTCAGCGCCATGCCGCCAGTCTCCCAGCCCCATGTTGAGTTGGGGCTTCGGGCCAGTTGAAATGGGGGTTCTGTTGGTGCGAGCCCGCCAGAACCCCGAACTCAAGTGGCCACAAGCCCCAACTCGACGGGCTACTGGACGACGACCTCGATGCGCTGGAACTCCTTGACCTCGGTGTAGCCGGTCGTCGCCATCGCGCGCTTCAGGGCACCGACCAGGTTCATCGTGCCGTCGGCGACCCGAGAGGGCCCGAACAGGATCTCCTCGAGCGAGCCGACCGTCCCCATCTCGACCCGCTCGCCGCGCGGCAGGTCAGGGTGGTGCGCCTCGGCGCCCCAGTGGAAGCCCTTGCCCGGAGCATCGGTCGCCCGAGCCAGCGGCGAGCCGATCATCACCGCATCGGCACCGCAGGCGATCGCCTTGGCGACGTCGCCGCTGCGCCCGATCGAGCCATCGGCGATCACATGCACGTACCGCCCGCCGGACTCGTCCATGTAGTCGCGACGGGCAGCTGCGACGTCGGCGACGGCGCTGGCCATCGGCACCGAGACGCCAAGGACAGCGCGGGTGGTGTGGGCGGCGCCGCCACCGAAGCCGACCAGCACCCCGGCAGCACCGGTGCGCATCAGGTGCACGGCAGCCTGGTGGGTGGCGCAGCCGCCGACGATGACCGGGACATCGAGCTCGTAGATGAATTCCTTGAGGTTCAGCGGCTCGGCCTGGCCGGACACGTGCTCGGCGCTGACCGTGGTCCCGCGGATCACGAACATGTCCACACCCGCGTCGACAACCGCCTTGGCGAACTCCTTGGTCCGTTGCGGTGACAGCGCGCCGGCGACGGTGACGCCGGAGGCACGCACCTCGCGCAGACGTTCGGTGATCAGCTCTGCCTTGATGGGCTCGGCGTACACCTCCTGCATCCGGCGTACGGCGGCGGTGTTGTCGAGACCGGCGATCTCCTCGAGCAGTGGCGCCGGGTCCTCGTACCGGGTCCACAGACCCTCGAGGTTCAGCACCCCGAGGCCGCCGTGCTTGCCGAACGCGATCGCGGTCTCCGGCGACATCACCGAGTCCATCGGCGCTGCCAGGATCGGCAGGTCGAAGCGGTACGCGTCGATCTGCCAGGCGGTCGAGACCTCTTCGGGGTCGCGAGTACGACGACTCGGCACGATGGCGATGTCGTCGAAGGAATACGCCCTGCGCCCGCGCTTGGCGCGGCCGATCTCGATCTCAGTCACGGGTCGAGGCTACCGAGTGCCCGAGCTTGCTCGTGGCCGAGTGGCCGAGAACCCGTTGACGAACGAAGTGAGGATCACCCGAGGATCCTAGTGGCCCTGCCCCTCATGCCCCACTGTAGTTGGGTGCCTCCACCGTCATCTGCACGTCGTGCGGGTGGCTCTCCTTCAGCGACGCCGCGGTGATCCGGATGAACCGGCCGTTCTCCTTCAGCTCGCCGATGGTCCGGGCGCCGCAGTAGAACATCGACTGGTTGAGACCGCCGATCAGCTGGTGTGCGACCGCGGACAGCGGGCCGCGGTAGGCGACCTGGCCTTCGATGCCCTCAGGGACGATCTTGTCGTCGCTGGTGACCTCGGCCTGGAAGTACCGGTCCTTGGAGTAGGACTTCTTGCCGCGGCTGGACATCGCGCCGAGCGAGCCCATCCCCCGGTAGGCCTTGAACTGCTTGCCGTTGACGAACACGAGGTCGCCGGGCGACTCCTCGCAGCCCGCGAGCAGCGAGCCGAGCATCACCGAGTCGGCACCGGCCACGATCGCCTTCGCGATCTCGCCGGAGTGCTTGAGCCCCCCGTCTGCGATCACCGGTACGCCGGCCGGGCCGGCGGCCAGCGACGCCTCGTAGACGGCCGTGACCTGCGGAGCGCCGACGCCGGTGACGACCCGGGTCGTGCAGATCGAGCCAGGCCCGACGCCGACCTTGACGGCGTCGGCGCCAACATCGACGAACGCCTGGGCGCCGCCCCGGGTGGCGACGTTGCCGCCGATCACCTGCACGTGCCTGGTGGCCGGGTCGGACTTGAGCCGGGCGACCATGTCCAGTAGCAGCCGGACGTGACCGTGCGCGGTGTCAGCGACCAGGACGTCGACACCGGCGTCGATCAGCCGGGTGGCCCGTTCCCAGGCATCGCCGAAGTAGCCGATCGCCGCACCGACCATCAGCCGACCGTCGCCGTCCAGCGAGGCGTGCGGGTACTGCTCGCCCTTGACGAAGTCCTTGACCGTGATCAGCCCGGCCAGGCGGCCCTCGGCATCGACGATGGGCAGCCGCTCGCGTTTGTGCTGCCGCAGGATCGTGGTGGCGTCCTCGCGCGAGATGCCCACCGGGGCGGTGATCAGCGGCATCGGGGTCATCACCTCGTCGACCTTGGTGGTGGCCCACTCGGCAACCGGGGTGAAGCGCAGGTCGCGGTTGGTGATGATGCCCAGCAGGCGGTTGCCGACATCGACGACCGGGAGGCCCGAGACCCGGTACTCGCCGCAGATCTGGTCGAGGTCCTCGAGGGTGGCGTCGGGGCCGATGGTGATCGGGTTGGAGATCATCCCGGTCTGGGTCCGCTTCACCAGGTCGACCTGGTAGGCCTGATCCTCGATCGACAGGTTGCGGTGCAAGACGCCGAGACCGCCCTCGCGCGCCATCGCGATCGCCATCCGGGATTCTGTGACGGTGTCCATCGCTGCGCTGATCAGCGGGACCTTCAGCGAGATCTCGCGAGTCAACCGCGTGGTGGTGTCGATCTCGTTGGGGTTGAGGTCCGAGGAGCCCGGGAGCAGCAGGACGTCGTCATAGGTGAGGCCGAGAGCCGCGAACTTCTCCGGTACTTCGAAGGTCATGCTGAAGTCTAACGGGGAACGAGGTCACCGATCGGCCGCACCCCGGCAAGGCTCACGTGAACACTGAGCCCTTCCTCGGTCAACCGGATCCGGCCGCGCATCCCCGCCGCCGCGAGCACGGGTACGACGCCCTCCTCGGTGGCCGGCGCCAGCATCGACAGCTCGGCGGCCCCGCGTCCTGCAGCGAGCCCGCAGACCTGGCGCAGCAGCTGGCGGCCGATGCCCAGCCTCCTCCAGGCCGGCGCGACCTCCAGCCCGGCCTCGACGCTCTCCCCGACGATCGCGTGCAGCGTGGCCGCGCCGACTACATGCGCCCCGATCTTGGCCAGCACAGCGTCGGACTCGACGACGTACTCGACGACAGCGCTGCCGGCTGCGGCCGTGGGGGGAACGGCCGCAACCGACTGCGCGCTCTCGGCGAGCTCGGCCAGCGCGTCCGCGCGGACCTGCTCGGTGGCCGACCAGCTCACTCGCGCGCCCAGCAGCGCAGTGAGCTCGGCCTGGAGCCGTTCCGGCTCCGTCAGCACGACCTTCGCGGCACGAAGCCACGCAGTCGGCTGATCAACGAGGTCGTGAGTGGCACAGGGGACGACGCTCACCTCGTCTCCTCCCGCGCCACTCACGAGTTCGACGACCGCCGCAGCGGTCCAGCTGTCCGGCGTCTCGACGACCAGGTCGTCGGTCACCGCCCCCAGCTCCGGGTAGATCTGCAGCGCAAGGATGTTGACTCCCGCGTCCCCGCACCGCTGGGCCAGCAGTGCGAGGGCCCCCGGAGAGTCAGTGAGCCTGGTGCGTACCCGGTAGAACATGGCTTCAGCCTGCCGACCGCGTGTTGCGCACCCACTGCGCCCCCGTTACGGCTGCGTCAACAAGGGCTCACAGGGTGGCGGGATCAGGTTCCGACGGGCGCTGGCGGCCGGATCGGCTGCAGGTCGGGGGCTGACGGGTGGTCGGGCGGCTCCCAGCCCGGAGGCCCGAACAGGTAGCCGAGCCGGTAGCGCAGCGTCGGGGCAGCCCGCACGTTGCGGATGATCTGGGCGTAGTCGCCGTACTGGAGCTTGATCAGGTTGTGGGTCTCGACCGGCTTGGTCAGCCCGTACGTCGGCTTCTGCTTCTCCGCCACGAACGTGCCGAGCAGCCGATCCCAGACGATGAAGATCCCGGCGTAGTTCTTGTCCAGGTACTCCGGGTCCGAGCCGTGGTGCACACGGTGGTGCGAGGGCGTGTTCATCACCAGCTCCACCGGCCACCAGAGCTTGTCGATCAGCTCGGTATGGGTGAAGAACTGGTAGATCAGGTTGAAGCCGAACGCCAGGTAGATCGTCCACGGAGCGAAGCCGAGGAAGGGCAGCGGCAGCCAGAAGAAGAACTCGAACCACGGGTTCCACTTCTGCCGCAGCGCCGTCGCGAAATTCATGTACTCGCTCGAGTGATGCGCCTGGTGGGCAGCCCAGCCGATGTTGACCCGATGCACGAAGCGGTGCGAGGCGTAGAAGGCCAGGTCGACCCCGACGATCAGCAGCACCCAGTACCACCAGGTCCCCGTCGGCAGCGTCCATAGCGCGAGGTAGGTGAAGACCGCGGTGTAGACGAAGAAGGACCCGACCTTCAGCGCGAGGGAGAAGATCAGCGAGAACAGCCCCATGCTCATCGAGGTCCGGGCGTCGCGGCCTGAGTAGCCGGTCCGCTGGGACCCGAGGAGGCCGTCGTCGTGGTCGAGCCATTTCAGCGCCGCCAACTCGATGCCGATAGTGACCAGGAAGAAGGGGACGGCGTACGTCACCGGGTTCTTCATCGGGTCGAGCAGGTCATGCATCGTCAGTCCCTTCCTGATATGACTCGTGAGTAAGTTACCACGCGTTCATATCTCTGGCTAGACTCCTGCTATGACCGCCGGGACCAAGGGCGTCGCGCGGGCTGACCGCGAGGCACAGATCATCGAGGTCGCCTGCCGCGCCTTCGGCGACAACGGGTACGCCGCCACCTCGGTCTCCGATGTGGCCGACGCCGCCGGCATCTCCAAGCCGCTGATCTACAACTACTTCGGCTCCAAGGACGGGCTGCACGCCGTCTGCGTCGAGCATGCCGCTGCGGTGCTGTGGTCGGAGTTCGAGCGGTCCACCGCCAGCGGCACCGTCGGCCTGGCGCGCGCAGTCCTCACCCTGGACGGGATGTTCCGCGCCCTGGCACCGCAGCGGTGGATCTGGCGCCTGGTCTTCGACCCGACCGCTCCCGCCGAAGGCGTCAGCCGGGATGCCTTGGCGGCCTACGAGGGCAAGCTGTTCACCCTCGGCGAGGACGGCGTCAAGGAGCTGATGCGGCTCGCCGGCAACACCGACCCCGACGACGTCTCAGCGATGCACGCTGTGTGGGAGTCGATGTTCCGCTCACTGGTCGGCTGGTGGCTGGACCACTCCGAGGTCTCTCCGGAGGCGATGACCCAGCGCTGCATCCGCTTGTTCAGCACGGTCTTCGGCGACCTCGACGCGCTGGCGATCACGCCCGGTGGCGACCCGGCTTCTGACGCACCGGCTTCTGCCGGGTAGGCCGCGCCACGACCGGCCGGTCGACGACCGGGAGCGCGGGCGCCATCGCAGCCATCGCCGGCTCCGGGTGGCCCGGCACGCCCAGCCGCTCCGGTGAGCCGAGCGGCCCGTCGAGCTCGAGCTGGACCCCTTCGGAAGCGCGCTCGCGACGGTTCACGAAGATCAGCGACGGGATCACCTGGATCGCGAGGCTGACCACGAACAGCGCCATCAGCGGTCCGGGGGCGCCGTACCGGCGGGCCAGGAAGATGGATGCGGTGATGTTCACCGGCACCGTGATCACGGCGCAGATCGCGGCGAACCGGGCACCGGCCGGGTCCACCATGCTCATCGCCAGCGGATAGGCGACGGCGAGCACCACCATCACCAGGGCGATCATGGTCGGCAGGAAGTAGCCAAGGTGGATGTCGCTGCCGATGAACTGGCCGAGCCGGTCGGAGATCAGCACCAGGGCGGTGCACATGACCAGGGTGCCGCCGATGAACCCGCCGAAGATCAGTCCCAGGCCGGGCCCGCGCTCTCCTTGGCTGCGCGCCTTGGTGAACATCGGCCACAGCGGCTGCGCGATCGCGACGATCAGCCCCATCACCGGCGAGAAGATCTGCAGCACGACCGAGTAGTTGGCTACCGCGGACGCCGTCGAGACGTGGCTGAGCACGATGCGGTCGCTGGTGAAGGCGATCGGGACGCACAGCGAGGTGACCAGCATCGGGCCCGAGAGGTTGAGGATCTTCGCTCCGCGGTAGCGGTCGCGGAAGGGCACCTGGCGCAGGATGCGGCCCCATGGGAACTTCACCTGCCACTCGCTGAGCGCCATCGTGAAGAGGTTGATCGCGAGCACTGAGAGCGCCGGCACCAGGATCACCCAGCGCGCGTCCGCGTGGAAGCCGATCAGCAGCGCCACCGCCACCAGCCCCACGGGAGCCTGGAAGGACAGCACGATCAGTGAGATGTGGTTGCGCCCGGTCGCCAACAGGACGCTCTGAGCGAGGCCGGGCACGAAGCTCACGGCGTAGACGATGATCCCGGCTGCGGTGAAAGCGTTCGAGCCTGCCTGGTCGCCGAGCAGCTTGGGCCACACGTCGAGCATGCCCAGGGCGGTGGACACGACGGCCAGCGAGAGTGCCGAGACCGAGAGCACCCGCGCGGCGGTCAGCGCTGCGCCGACCGCTCGCTCGTCCTCGGGTCCGTGGGCGGAAACGGCCTGGGTGATCGAGGCGCCGACACCGAGGTTGTTCAGCGGGATCAGCGCCATCACCGAGACGATCAGGGCATAGGTATCGAACGCATGCTTGCCGTAGTGCTCGAGGATCAGGTGACTCGCCAACAGGGTGGCGATCCCCTGGGGCAGGAACCCGAAGGCGCGGGCGAGCCCGCTCATGACCATCGCCTTCATCGTGGTGACAGTCTGACAGATTCGGGGAGTCTAGGTGCCCCAACCGTCGACATGCCCGAAGCGTGCTCGAGGCATGTCCACGACCTCCGGCCAGGCGAGGATCGCCGGCTCGTGGCGCTTCAGGATGGCGGCCAGCAGGTCCTTCGGATCGGCGTAGTCGCGGGGGTCCAGCGGCTCGTGCAGCTGCAGGTAGTGATGGCCGTCGGCCTCGCGCTCGACGGTCAGGTGCACGACCGGCGCATCCTTCATCATCGAGATCCGCGCGGCGCCGAACGAGGAGATCACCGGGCGGCCGAGGAAGGTCGCCGGTGTGTGCCCGGGCAGGTCCGAGGCGATCGCCATCGTCATGCCGGGCAGGAGCTGGTCGGCGATGAAGTCGGTGCCGCCGATCGTCGGGATCCCGACACCGCCCTGGCCCACCAGCCCGATGTGCTGGCGCATGCCCGGCGGCTGGTCCTTGCCCATCACCGACGCCAGGGTCAGGACGTGCAGGGTAGCGCCGGCCCGGCGTACGGAGGCGAAGCAGCCCTCGTACTGGTAGTGGTGCATGAAGCTGAGGATCGTGGGGCGGCTGGTGTCACGCTTCGTGGTCAGCCACTCGATGCCGCGCACCTCCTGGCGCACGATCTTCCACGGGTGCCAGCGCAGGTGCGTCTTGAGGATGGTCTCCTCAGCGAACGCCCGCGCCAGCTCGGGGATCTCCGGCGCCCGGTCGGTGAACTCGAGCAGGAACCGCATCTGCGCCTCCTGGAGCTCCCGGTAGGCGTCGTTCTCCCACAGCTGCTCGACCCGCTTGCGAGCCATGTTGCGCAGCAGTGAAGGCGGGATCAGTCGCCTGACCTGATGGACCCCGTGCTTCACCCGATGCGTCGTCGATACGCCCACGCGGGGAGGCTAGCAGCGATTCGCCCGGATCGTACGATTGGTCTACGGAGCGGGCTCGTCGAGGTGGCCCCAGCGCGACCACGGCGCATCGAGCGCTTCGGGCCACGCCAGCACCGCCTCGCCATGCAGGCGCATCATCTCGGCGAGCAGCGCGCCCGGGTCGGCGAAATCGCCCGGCTCCAGCGCTTCGTGCACCTGCAGGTAGCTCCCGCTGTCGCCGTCGCGGTGCGAGGTCACCAGCACCACCGGGCTGTTGGTGATCGCCGCGATCCGGGCCGCGCCGAACGACCCGAGGACGCGGCGGCCGAGGAAGTCGATCTCGGTACGGCTGGCGACGTCCGAGGCGATCGCCATCATCACGCCGGGCTTCATCTGAGCGACGAGGCCTGCGGTGCCGCCGGTCGCAGGGACCAGCGGACCGCCGCGGCGTACGACGCGGATGTGCTGCTTGATCAACGCTGGCGCCGTCTTCTCCAGGGCGTCTGGCCACGTCATGATGTGGCAGGTCGCACCAGCACGCGACAGCGAGGCGAACAAGCCGTCGTACCGGGCGTGGTGCATGAAGCTCATCACCAGCGGTCGGCTCTGGTCGCGGCCCGTCAGCCGCTCGACGTTGCGCACCGGCTGCCGGGTGATTGCGCGCGGGTGCCAGCGCAGATAGCTGCGCAGCATCATCTGCTCGGTGTAGCCGCGGGCGAGATCGGGGGCCTCGGCCGCACGGTCGGTGAACTCCAGCAGGTAGCGCATCTGGCGCTCCTGCTGGGCACGGAACTCCTCGCTCTCCCAGAGCTTGTCGACCCGGCGGCTGACCATGCCGGGCAGTGCGCGGGCAGGCACGAGCCGGCGAGTGTGCTGAAGCAGATCGACGAGCATGGCCGGACCGTAGCAAGCAGGCGCCGCCCGCGACGATGAATCTCGCGGACGGCGCCTGGTGTTGCGCGTTGGTGCTGAGGTGCTAGTGGCCGTGCCCGTGGCCATGGCCCGCGGCAGCAGCCTGGTCCTCGTCCTCGGGCTTGTCGACGATCAGCGTCTCGGTCGTCAGCAGCATGCCGGCGATCGAGGTGGCGTTGGTCAGCGCCGATTTGGTTACCTTGACCGGGTCCAGGATGCCCTGGGCGATCAGGTCGCCGTACTCGCCGGTGGCCGCGTTGTAGCCGGTGCCGGGACCGCCTTCGCGCACCTTGGCGACGATGACGTAGCCGTTGTCGCCACCATTCTCGGCGATCCAGCGCAGCGGCTCGTCGATCGCCTTGCGGACGATCCGGACGCCGAAGGCCTCGTCACCGGTCAGGCCCAGGTCGTTGTCGAGCACCGACGAGGCGTGGATGATCGCGGAGCCGCCACCCGGGACGATGCCCTCCTCGATCGCGGCACGGGTCGCGGAGACCGCGTCCTCGATCCGGTGCTTCTTCTCCTTGAGCTCGACCTCGGTGGCCGCGCCGACCTTGACGACGCAGACGCCGCCGGCAAGCTTCGCCAGCCGCTCCTGCAGCTTCTCGCGGTCCCAGTCGGAGTCCGAGGCCTCGACCTCGGCCTTGATCTGGTTGACCCGGCCCGCGACCGCAGCGCTGTCGCCGCCGCCCTCGACGATCGTGGTGTTGTCCTTGGTCACCACGACGCGGCGGGCGGTGCCGAGAACCTCGACGCCCACCTGGTCGAGCTTGAGCCCGACCTCGGGGGCGATCACCTGGGCGCCGGTCAGGATCGCGATGTCCTGCATCATCGCCTTGCGACGGTCGCCGAAGGCCGGAGCCTTGACCGCCACGGCGTTGAAGGTGCCGCGGATCTTGTTCACGACCAACGTCGAGAGCGCCTCGCCCTCGACGTCCTCGGCCAGGATGAACAGCGTCTTGCCGGCCGCGATGACCTTCTCCAGCAGCGGGAGCAGCTCGGCGATCGCGCCGATCTTGCCCTGGTGCAGCAGGATGTACGGGTCGTCGAGGACGGCCTCCATCGACTCCGGGTCGGTCACGAAGTACGGCGACAGGTAGCCCTTGTCGAACTGCATGCCCTCGGTGAAGTCGAGCTCGGTGCCCATCGTGTTGGACTCCTCGACGGTGATGACACCGTCCTTGCCGACCTTGTCGAAGGCCTGCGCCAGCAGCGCGCCGATCTCGGCGTCCCGGCTGGACACGGTCGCGACCGAGGCCATCTCCTCGACCGAGTCGACCTCGCGGGCCAGCTCGATCAGGGCCTCGGACAGCGCCGCACCGGCGGCGTCCATGCCCCGCTTGAGGCCCATCGGGTTGGCGCCGGCCGCGACGGCGCGCAGGCCCTCGTGGACCATCGCCTGCGCGAGCACGGTCGCGGTGGTAGTGCCGTCGCCGGCCACGTCGTTGGTCTTGGTGGCGACCTCCTTGGTGAGCTGGGCACCGAGGTTCTCGAACGGGTCGTCCAGCTCGATCTCACGCGCGACGGTCACACCGTCGTTGGTGATCGTGGGAGCGCCCCACTTCTTGTCCAGGACCACGTACCGGCCCTTGGGGCCGAGGGTCACCTTGACGGTGTTGGCGAGGGCGTCGACGCCCCGCTCGAGAGCGCGCCGGGCGTTCTCGTCGAACTCAAGAATCTTGGGCATTACTGCTCCTAGTCAGAGGAAAACCGGTTCGAGTGCCCAGGCGATGCCGTAGCGATCACCTGAGCACTCGACTCGAGGTACGTCAGGTTGTGCAGGGTCAGCCGACGACGGCGAGGACGTCACGCGCGGAGAGGATGAGGTACTCCGCTCCGGCGTACTTCACCTCGGTGCCGCCGTACTTGCTGTAGATGACCTTGTCGCCGACGTTGACGTCGAGCGGGACCCGGTTGCCGTTGTCGTCGATGCGGCCGGGGCCGATCGCGAGGACCTCGCCCTCTTGGGGCTTCTCCTTGGCGGTGTCGGGGATGACCAGGCCAGAAGCCGTGGTCTGCTCGGCGTCGAGCGGCTGCACGACGATCCGGTCCTCGAGGGGCTTGATGTTGACCGACACGATGTCGACCTCCACTTTCACGCTTCGTTGGTGTGAATCGGGCTGTTTCAAGTTCTGCGCCTGCTCTTGTGCGTACGCCGTCGCGGGGGTCGTACGCCGGTCACAGACGCTGGCACACTCACGGGGAGAGTGCCAGATCTGAACTTAGCACTCGCCCCAAGTGAGTGCCAACGGCGGGGTGTCAGCCCTGGGGATCGCGGGCGGCTCAGACCAGCCCGCATGACCGCACGGCAGTGACACCGGCAGGCGCACCACGATGGGTCATGATGGCGCGGTGGACCTCGACGCGTTTCGCTGGCTGCTCACCCCGGCCGGCCAGCAACTGCTCGAGCGTGCCGCCCAGGCACCTGGCGATCCACTGGTGGCGAGCAGCGCACTGCGCCGCGACGCTGCCCCCGAGCATGTTGCCGCGGCGCTTACCCAGACCGAGCTGCGCCGCAAGGCCGAGGCGAAGTTCGGCGACGATGCGGCACTGATGTACTTCACCCCCGAGGGCCTCGAGCAGGCCACCCGCCGCCCGGTCGCCCGGCACCGCGCGGCACGGCTGACCGCCGCCAGCACCAGCACCGCTATCGACCTCGGCTGCGGGATCGGCGGCGACCTGGTCGCCGTTGCCGGAGCCGGCATTACCGTCGCCGGCATCGACCTCGACCCGCTCCGTGTCGAGGTTGCCCGCGCGAACCTGGACGCCCTCGGCCTCGGCGGAGCAGTAACCGTCGCCGACGCGACCACCATCGACCACTCCGGCTTCGAGGTCGCCTTCGCCGATCCCGCACGACGCTCGGCACGCGGTCGGTCCTTCGCGGTCGACGGCTGGACTCCCCCGTGGCCCTTCGTCCAGGGACTGCTGCGGCGTACGGCGTGCGTGAAGGTGGCCCCGGGAATCGGCCACGACCTGGTGCCCGACGACGTCGAGGCCGAATGGGTCAGCGACCATGGCGAGGTCAAGGAGGCGGCGCTGTGGTCTGGTGCGCTGGCCACCTGCCGGCGGCGCGCGACGGTGATCGGCGACGGCGGCCTGGCGACGCTGACCGACGAGGACGCGCCCAAGAACGCCGTGGTCCGCGAGGTCGGATCGTTCCTCTACGAGCCGGACGGCGCGGTGATCCGCGCCGGGCTGGTGACCGCAGTAGCCGCCGGCGTCGGTGGTGGGCTGGTCGACGAGCACATCGCCTATGTCACCGCCGATGCCTCGTTCCGCACCCCTTTCGCCCGGTCCTACCGGGTGCTCGAGGAGCTGCCCTACAAGGAGAAGCAGTTGCGCGCTGCCTTGCGCGAACGGGGCTTCGGCCGGCTCGCGATCAAGAAGCGCGGCGTGGCGATCATCCCCGAGGAGCTG